>DATBAP010000054.1:0-14967 GCA_036271455.1 Rhizomicrobium sp. | reverse complement strand
CAATCGACGCCGGCAATACCAACATTGTTTTCGCCGTCTACGACGGCCCGAAGGTCCGCGCTCAATGGCGGGCGGTGACACAGGTTTCGCGCACCTCCGACGAATATGCCGTGTGGCTGAGCCAGCTGTTGGCGCTTGAGGGTCTGTCTTTCGCCGATCTCAAAGACGCGATCATCGCCACCGTGGTGCCGGCGGTGCTGTTCGATCTGCGCGCCATGTGCCGCACCTATCTGAAATGCGAGCCCCTGATCGTGGGCGACCCCGCGCTTGATCTTGGCATCAAGGCCAATGTGGACCGGCCGCATGCCGTGGGCGCCGATCGGCTGTGCAACACCGTCGCCGCGCATGAGCGCTATAAGGGCGCCGTGATTGTGGTGGATTTCGGCACCGCCACCAATTTCCACATCGTGGCCGAGAATGGCGATTTCGACGGCAGCGTGATCGCGCCGGGCGCCAATCTTTCCATCGAGGCACTGCACCAGGCCGCCGCCCTTCTGCCCCGCGTTGCGATCCATAGGCAGCAGACCGTGATCGGGCGCAACACTGTGGCGGCCATGCAGTCGGGCGTCTATTGGGGGTATGTGGGGCTGATCGGTGGATTGATCGACCGCATCAAGTCCGAATACGGCAAACCCATGACCGTGGTCGCCACCGGCGGTCTTTCCCATCTCTTCCGTCCTGACATTCCCGCGATCGATCATATCGACCCCGATCTCACCCTGCGCGGCCTGATGCTGATCCACGCCCGCAACACCCAATGACGCCCTGATGTCCAAAAGTGACGAGCTTGTTTTCCTGCCACTGGGCGGGTCGGGCGAAATCGGCATGAATTTCAACGCCTATGGCTTTGGTCCGCCCCATCGCCGGCAATGGATCGTGGTGGATTGCGGCGTCACGTTCGGGCGGGAAACCGATTCACCCGGCGTGGATTTGATCCTGCCGGACATCCGCTATCTGGCCGAGCGGCGCGAGGATGTGCTGGGCATCGTCGCCACCCATGCCCATGAAGACCATATCGGCGCGATCGCTCATCTGTGGCCGATGCTCAAATGCCCGATCTACGCCACGCCGTTCACTGCCCGTTTGATCGAAGGCAAGCTGGCCGAAGCGGGACTTTCCGTGCCGGTGCGGGAAGTAAGTTTGGGCGGCTCGCTCACTCTGGGTCCCTACGCGATTGATTTTATTTCGATCACCCATTCGATACCAGAACCCAATCTGCTGGCCATCCGCACGCTCTTAGGTCTGATCGCGCATACCGGCGACTGGAAGCTCGATCCCGAGCCGCTTCTGGGTGCGATGACCGACGCCGCCGCGATCCGGAAATTGGGCGATGAGGGCGTGCTGGCGCTGGTATGCGATTCCACCAATGCATTGGTGCCAGGCCATTCGGGATCGGAAGCCCAGGTGCGCGACAGCCTGGTGCAGTTGATCGGCGGGCTCAAACGCCGGATCGCCGTGACTGCCTTTGCGTCCAATGTGGCGCGCCTCGACTCCATCGCTCATGCGGCGAAGATCCATGGCCGCAAGCTGGCCCTAGTGGGCCGCTCCATGCACAAGATCGTCCAGGCGGCGCGCGCCACCGGCTATCTCAAGGATTTTCCTGCCGTGCTCGACGCCGCGGAAGCGAGCGAGCTTCCCGCCGGCAAGGTTTTGTACCTGGTGACCGGCAGCCAGGGCGAGCCGCGCGCCGCGCTTTCCCGCATCGCCCAGGGCAATCACCGCGACGTGCAGTTGGGCAAGGGCGACGCGGTGATCTTTTCCTCCCGTGTGATCCCGGGCAACGACCTGGCGATCTTCGAGCTGCATAACAAACTCTCCGCCCTGGGCGTCGAGGTGCTGACCGCCGAGGATCATTTCGTGCACGTCTCCGGCCATCCCGCGCGCGACGAACTGGCCGAGATGTACCGCTGGACGCGGCCGCGCATCGCCGTGCCGGTGCATGGCGAACTGCGTCATATGGCCGAACACGCCCGGCTGGCGAAATCGCTCCAGGTGCCCGAAGCGCTGGTCCCCGCCAATGGCCAGCTTTACCGGTTGGCGCCAGGTCCCGCCGAATTGATCGATGAAGTGCCGTCTGGGCGCATCCATATGGACGGGCGCGTGCTGGTTGCCGAAGGTGAGGGACTGGCCAAGGCGCGCCGCGCCATGGCCTATGCCGGGTTGATCGCCATCACTCTGGTGCTTGATTCCAAAGGCCGGCCTGCCGCCGACGCTGTGATCCTGGCCGAAGGCATGCCCGAGCCGGTGGCTAGCGCGGTGCAGACGGTGGTGGACGAGGTGCTCCGCCGCTACAATCCCAAAAGCACCGATAGCGAAGCGCTGCGCGAGGCCGTGCGCCGCGCCGCGCGCCGCGCCGCACAGGATGCCTGGGGCAAGAAGCCGGTCACCCGTGTTACGGTGGTGGAGCTATGATTGGAAAATTGAATCACGTGGCGATCGCTACGCCCGATCTCGACAAAGCGACCGCGATCTATCGCGATGTACTGGGCGCCAAGGTTTCCGCGCCGGTAGCCCAGCCCGCGCATGGCGTCACCACCGTTTTCGTCGAGCTTCCCGGCAGCAAGATCGAGTTGCTGGCGCCGCTGGGCGACAATTCTCCCATCGCCAATTTTCTCTCCCGCAATCCCGGCGGCGGGGTGCATCATCTCTGCTTCGAGGTGGACGACGTCATCGCCGCGCGCGACCGGCTTCTGGCGCAAGGCGCGCGGCTGGCGGGCGCGCCAGAGCCGAAGACCGGCGCGCATGGCAAGCCGGTGCTGTTCCTGCACCCCAAGGATTTCGTCGGCACCTTGATTGAGTTGGAGCAGGCATGACCATTCCTGGCTTTCTTCATTACGTCGTGCTGTTCAGTGCCTTTGCGGTGTGCTGGTTCCTGGCGTTCTTCTGTCTTCTGCCCATCGGGCTGGGCGAGGTGGACCCAGTGACGGGCGCGCCGCTGAAAGCCAATCTGGGCAAGAAGGCGCTTTGGGCCACGGCGATCGCGGCGGTGCTGTGGGCGATTTTTTACTTCGCCATCGGTTTCGGTTGGCTGGAGCTTTAGCGCCCCAAAATAAAAGGCCGGAGAAAACTCCGGCCTTATTCCCCTGTATCCCCGAACTTGGCCGCTTTTTCGTGGCTCGCCTCGCGTTTAGCGAGTTTTTATCTATGGCGGTGATAATGCGCTTCGCTCGGTCTGTCACGAAATATTTGGAATATTGCGGTGCAACAAACGCAAGAAAATTGCTGGCTGGTTTTGGCGTTTCTGGTCTTGGGAACGCTCCTGGCGCCTACGCTGGCGGATGCCGCCGCAGGCAAAACCCAACCCGATCCGCTGCTGACTGAGGCAAAGGGCCCCTGTAATCCGGGGCTGGATGGGCCGGACTATGTTGCGGGCACCGACGTGGACGGCAATCCCGTCGCGGCTGCCGATGTCTCTCAGACCAAGATCCCTGCGCCCAATGGCGTCCTGCTGCCGTTGGCCGGAGAAACCGGCAAAGGCAAGCGGCCTCAAGCCTATGCGCAGCTGAGCCAGAAGGATGTGGACTCGATCCTCAATCCCAAGCCGGCCTGTCCGTCCGCGCGCAAGGCGCGCTAAAGATCAACCCGCACAAAGCGCGCTGACGCCCTTAGAAATTGATCCAGATGCCGTCGTGCCAATAACCGCGGCCAGCATGGTCGCGCCAACGGACATGTTCATGCCGATCGGGGCGCCATTTGTCGGGGTGAATGGTGATGCCGAACTCAGGCCGGAACACGTAATATTCCCGCACATGCCAGCACTCGCCGAATTTGCTGCACGCAATCTGCGCCGAAGCCGGCGACGCGCCTGTCAGGAGGCCGATCGAGACCGCGCACGCGGCCGGTGCGAGGAACTTTCCAAACCTGGTCATTGATGCGCCTCCCCAGCCGCGTCAACCACAAACAAGGTGACGCAAGGACAATCGCCCCGCAAGACAAAGCTTTGTAACCGATCGGGCGATGCTTATTCGTTAATAAGCCCGGCCGATCAGGATCTCTTCGGCCCCCGGCGCGCCTGTAAAAATGCAGGTTCCAAAGGATTGCGGCTGGTCTTCCGGCGCGTTGCGGATGGTGAGTTTGAGCGACTTTAATTTTTGCTCGACGGCATCCAGGGCCGCGCCTTGCGGCCTCGACCAGGCAACGCGTACCCAGCCTTTGAAGCTGTCGTCGTCTTCGCCGAAATATTTCGCGACGTCGTCGAAGCTGATGAGGCCGGTCTTGATATTGCCGTCCAACCGCGCTTTGGCTTCCGCATAAAGTCCGGCCTGGATTTCGGCCAAAAGCCGGACCGCGCCCTCGACAAAATCCACCCGCGGCTTGGCTATGGATTTGACCTTGTCGCCATCGCGCAGATCGTCGCGGCGCATATAGGTGACTTGGCTCGCCGCCGCGTCGCGCGGCCCGACCTCGACGATCAAAGGCGCGCCGCGCCGGACCCAATTCCAGCGCTTTTCCGCCGATTTAATTTTCTTGGTGTCGAGAAAGGCGCGCACCGGCTGGCCGAACGCGGTCATGCCGGCGAACGCCTTCACCAGATTCTCGCAATAGGCCAGCACCTCGGCATCTTCCGGCTTGTCGCGCAGTATCGGCACTACCACGATCTGGCGCGGCGCGATGGCGGGCGGCAGACGCAACCCGTCATCATCGCCATGAGTCATAATCACCCCGCCGATCAAGCGGGTCGAGACGCCCCAGCTGGTGGTGTTGCAATAGGTCAGCGTGCCCGCTTCATCCTGGAATTTGATGTCCTGGGCTTCGGCGAAATGGGTGCCCAGGAAATGCGAGGTCCCGGCCTGCAAGGCTTTGCCGTCCTGCATCATGGCTTCGATCGAATAAGTGTTCACCGCGCCGGGGAAGCGTTCATGCTCCGGCTTCTCGCCCGCGATCACGGGCATCGCCAGCACGTCTTCGGCGAAGCTGCGATAGACTTCCAGCATGCGGCGGGTTTCCTCGACCGCTTCCGCTTCCGTCGCATGGGCGGTGTGACCTTCCTGCCAGAGGAATTCAGTGGTGCGCAGGAACAGGCGGGGGCGCATTTCCCAGCGCACCACATTGGCCCATTGATTGATGAGCATGGGAAGATCGCGATGGCTTCTGATCCAGCGCGAGAAGGCATCGCCGATGATGGTTTCGGAAGTGGGGCGTACCACCAGCGGTTCTTCCAGCTTGGCGTCAGGATCCGGCTGCAGCTTGCCGTCGATCAATTTCAGGCGATGATGGGTGACCACCGCCATTTCCTTGGCGAAGCCTTCGATATGCTCGGCTTCCTTGGCGATGAAAGAGAGAGGAATGAACAGCGGGAAATAGCAATTCTCGTGGCCCGTGGCCTTGATGCGGCGATCCAGCTCCTGCTGGATCAGTTCCCACACCCCATAGCCCCAGGGCTTGATCACCATGGCGCCGCGCACCGGACTGGTTTCCGCCATGTCGGCGTCGCGCACAACCGCCTGATACCAGTCGGCGAAACGCTCGCGGGTGACATTCAGGGCGCGCTGCATGATCGTTCATGAACCGGGGATTACCTGCGTCTCTTAGCCGGTCGCTTGGGGCCCGGTCCATAAGCAAGTGGACGCGGGGCACGGGCGCCCTTAACCTCCGCCGCCATGGCCGAATCTCGAAAAGTCGGGGCTTTCGCACCCTATGAATGGATGCTGGCGTTGCGCTATTTGCGCGCCAAACGGCAGGAAAGTTTCGTCTCGGTGATTTCGGGCTTTTCCCTGGTGGGGATTGCGCTGGGAGTGGCCACCCTGATCATCGTGATGTCGGTGATGAACGGGTTTCGCCATGAATTGCTGAAAAGCATCCTGGGGCTTAATGGCGATGTCACCGTTCAGGCCGTCGCCCGGCCGATGACCGATTACGACATCGTCGCCCAGCGGTTGCGCGCCGTGCCGGGCGTCACCCGCGCCGCGCCCATCGTGGATGGCGAGGTGATGGCCGGCCAGAATGGCGTCAATCTGGGCGTACTGGTGCGAGGCCTTGCCGCGCCGGATCTCAAAAGTCTCACCATCGTCTCCAATACATTGACGCCGGGCGCGCTGGACGGCTTCGCCGGCGGCGATCAGGTGATCATCGGCGCAGGTTTGGCGCAGAAGCTGGGTTTGCGTTCGGGCGGCGCCATAACCCTGGCCGCGCTCAAGGGCAATGTCACGCCGTTCGGCACCACGCCGCGGATCAAGACCTATACGGTAGCGGGTACTTTCAAGATCGGCATGACCCAATACGACACCAGCTTCGTCTTCATGCCACTGAAGGAAGCGCAACTTTTCTTCAATGCCGAAGGCAATGTGAGCGGGATCGAAGTGATGGTGAGCGATCCCGATCATGATCTTGCCATGCTGCCGGGCCTGATGCAGGCGGCGGGCCGCGATACGCGCCTGATCCCCTGGCAGGACACCAATTCCAGCTTCTTCGAGGCGCTCACGGTCGAGCGCAATGTGATGTTCCTGATCCTCACTTTGATCATTCTGGTGGCGGCTCTGAACATCGTTTCCGGCCTGATCATGCTGGTGAAGGACAAGTCGCCCGACATCGCCATCCTGCGCACCATGGGGGCGTCCCGGGGCGCGGTGATGCGTGTGTTTATGATCGCTGGCGCCAGCATCGGTGTGACCGGCACGCTTTTGGGCTTCGTCATCGGTGTGGTGTTCTGCGCCAATATCGAAAATATCCGCCAGGCGCTGTCGCGGCTCACCGGCACGACTTTGTTCGACCCTACCGTCTATTTCCTTTCCCGCATGCCCGCCGAGATGGACGCAGGCGAAGTGACGGCAGTTGTGGTGATGGCGCTGGCGCTCACCTTCCTCGCCACGCTTTATCCGTCATGGCGGGCGGCCAGGCTCGATCCGGTCGAGGCGCTGCGTTATGAGTGAATTGCTGCGGCTGGAAAATGTCTCGCGCCGCTACAAGGAAGGCGAGGGGCAGCTCGAAATCTTCCGCGATCTCAACATGGTGCTTGAGGCCGGCGAAGTGGTGGCGCTGGTGGGCCAGTCCGGCGCGGGGAAATCCTCGCTGCTGCACATGGCGGGTTTGTTGGAAGCACCGTCGGCGGGCGAGATCTATGTCGGCGGCCAGGCGGTTTCGCGCCTCTCCGATCAGGACCGCACCCGCATCCGCCGCGACATGATCGGTTTCGTCTATCAGGCGCACCATCTCCTGCCGGAGTTCAACGCCCTGGAGAATGTGGTCATGCCGCAGATGATCGCGGGCAAATCGCGCGGCGAAGCAGGCGTGGAAGCGAAACGCATCTTGACCACGCTGGGGCTGGGCGCACGGCTCACCCATCGGCCGGCGCAATTGTCGGGTGGCGAGCAGCAGCGAGTCGCCATCGCCCGCGCCCTGGCCAACAAGCCCAAGATTCTTCTGGCCGACGAACCCACCGGGAACCTCGATCCCAAGACCGCGGGCGGAGTGTTTGACTCCCTGATTGCCATCACCCGGGCCCAAGGGGTGGGCGCGCTGATCGCCACCCACAATTTTGCCCTGGCAGCCCGTATGGACCGGGCGCTGCTGCTGGATGAGGGCCGACTGGTGCCGGGCACGCATCTGGTAGAAGCCATTGAATTGACTTGAATTTATCAACATTCGAAGATTTGATCCCTTTTTGTTCTTGCCAGCAAATAAGAACGATTGTAGAACATCCTTCGAGAAACGGCGGAGGGACATTATGTGGATCAAGGATATGGCGGCCGGGGTGGGCTTGCTGATTTTCATCGTTTCATCCTTCGCGCTCACCAGCGGCGCCCACGCGATGCTCAGCACCATTTGAGGTGTGGGCTTCTGAGCTGTGGATAGCGGCCAAGGGGCGGCGAAACCCAGGTCCGGGCGGGCAATAGTGGCGGCGATTTTCTGGAATTCGCCCCGAACATGCCGGACACGCGCAAAATGGCTTCCTTCGTTCATCTGAGGGTGAAGAGCGCCTATTCCCTGCTGGAAGGCGCAGTCAGGCCCAAGGAACTGGCCAAGCTGGCGGCGGACAGCTTCATGCCGGCGGTGGCCGTCACCGACAGCAACAATCTCTTCGGCGTCTATGAGATTGCCGACACCCTGGCCAAGGACGGCATACAGCCCATCGTAGGCGCTCTGTTGTCGGTGGAACTGGGATCGGCGCCCACCCAACCGGGAAGCCGCAAAAAGCCGTCGCACCTGCCGCTGCTGGTGCAAAACGAGACCGGCTACCAGAATCTCACCAAGCTTTTGAGCGCGGCCTATCTCAAGGCCGAGCCGGGCGACTGGCCGCATGTGAAAAAGCCGATGTTGGCCGAGCATGCCGAAGGCCTGATCGCGCTCACGGGCGGACCGGGCGGCCCCATCAATGCGCTTCTGCTGGATGGCCAGAGCGAAGCGGCGTCGGCACTGTTGGATGAATTGGCGGTGATTTTCCCTGGGCGTCTCTATGTCGAATTGCAACGCCACGGCCTGGCGGAGGAACGTGCCACCGAAAGTGCGCTGATCGATCTGGCCTATGCCAAGGATCTGCCACTGGTCGCCACCAATGACGTGCATTTCGGCAAGGAGGACATGTATGAGGCGCATGATGCGCTGCTCTGCATCGCCGATGGCAGTTTCGTCTCGCAGGACGATCGCAAGCGATTGACCCGCGAACACCGATTCAAGACGCCGGCCGAGATGGCGGCGCAATTTGCCGATCTGCCCGAAGCATTGGACAACACTATCGAGATCGCGCGGCGCTGCGCCTGGCGGCCGGTCAAACGTAAACCCATCCTGCCGGTCTTTGTGCCGGAATCCGGCCGCGTCCCCGAAGAAGAATTGAAGGTCCAGGCGGAAGATGGCCTGAACCGCCGCATGGCGGTCAACAAGCTCGCTGCCGAAGAGAAAATCTATCATGAGCGGTTGGCCTATGAGCTTTCCGTCATCAACCGCATGGGCTTTCCCGGTTACTTTCTGATCGTCTCGGACTTCATGAAATGGACCAAGGGTCAAGGCATTCCGGTGGGCGTGCGCGGCTCCGGCGCGTCCTCGCTGGTGGCCTGGGCGCTGGACATCACCAATCTCGATCCCTTGCGCTTCGGTCTGGTGTTCGAGCGCTTCCTCAATCCCGAACGCATCTCGATGCCGGACTTCGATATCGATTTCTGCCAGGAGCGGCGCGACGAAGTGGTGCGCTATGTGCGCGACAAATACGGCGCCGACCGCGTCGCCCACATCATCGCGTTGGGTTCGCTGCAGGCGCGCGCCGCGGTGCGTGACGCCGGCCGCGTGCTGCAAATGCCGCTGGGCCTGGTGGATCGCATCGCCAAGCTCATCCCCAATCCGCCGGGCAAGCCGATGTCGCTCAAGGACGCGATCGACAGCGAGCCAAGACTGCAGGCGATCGCGGAATCCGAACCCATCGCCCAGCGCCTGTTTGAGATCACCGGCCGCATCGAAGGACTTTATCGGCATGCTTCTACCCATCCCGCGGGCGTAGTGATCGGTGACCGTCCGCTGGATGAAATTCTTCCGCTCTATCGCGACCCGCGTTCGGACATGCCGGTCACGCAATTCGATTATGAAGATGCGGAAAAAGCCGGGCTGGTGAAGTTCGACTTTCTGGGCCTCAAGACCTTGACCGTGATCGCCAAGGCGGAAGAACTGCTGAAGAAACGCGGCATCGAACTCAACACCCAGACCATCGATTTCACCGACACCCGCACGTTCGAAATGCTGTCTCGCGGCGACAGTATCGGTGTCTTCCAGTTGGAAGGCGCGGGCATGCGCGATCTGTTGCGCAAGATGAAGACCGACCATATCAACGATCTGGTGGCGTTGGTGGCGCTGTATCGCCCCGGCCCGATGGATTCCATTCCAAAATACATCGCCTGCAAGAATGGCAAGGAGGCGGTGGACTATCTCCACCCCTCGCTCGAGCCGATCCTGCGCGAAACTTATGGCGTGATGACCTATCAGGACGATGTGATGCGCATCGCCCGCGAGCTGGCCGGCTACACGATGGGCGAGGCCGATCTGCTGCGCCGCGCCATGGGCAAGAAGATCGCCGCGGAAATGATCCCGCACCGGGAGAAATTCCTCAAAGGCGCGGGCGAGCGCGGCATCATTCCCTCCATCGCCGAGCAGATTTTCGAGCAGGCGGAAAAATTTGCCGGCTATGGCTTCAACAAAGGCCATGCCGCTGCCTATGCCCAGGTCGCCTATCAGACCGCTTATCTGAAGGCGAATTATCCGGTCGAATTCCTGGCTGCTTCAATGACCCTGGATATCGGCAATACCGACCGGCTCAATATCTTCCGCCAGGAAGCGCAGCGCCTGGGCGTCAAGATCGCGCCGCCCGACATCAACCGCTCGGACGCGGTGTTCGTCTGCGACGCGGAAACGGGCGTAGTGTTTTATGCGCTGGCGGCGGTCAAAGGCGTGGGCCGCCAGGCCATGGACCATGTGGTGGAATTGCGCAAAGAGGGCGGCCCGTTCAAATCCATTTCCGATTTCGCGCGCCGTGTGGACCCCAAGTTGGTCAATAAGCGCGCCTTTGACAATCTCACCCGCGCCGGCGCCTTTGACAGTTTGAACAAGAACCGCCGCCAGGTGGTGGAGAATTCCGACCGCATCCTGGGCGGCGCGCAGGCGGCCCAGCGCGAGCGTGAAAGCGGACAGGTAAGCCTGTTCGGCGGCGGTGAAACCCATACCGAGGAATTGCGCCTGACCAATGTGCCTGACTGGCCGGCGCATGAACGCCTGGGCGAGGAATTCAACGCCATGGGTTTTTATCTCTCCGGCCATCCGCTGGACGCCTATGGCGCGGCGCTGAAGCGGTTGGGCGTCACGTCTTATGCCAGCCTGATCGAAGACCGGCGGGCAGGGTTCAAGGCGCGCCTGGCCGGCACCTTGATCAAGAAATCGGAACGGCGCGGCCGCAACGACCAGATGTATGCCTTTGTTTCTTTCTCCGATCCTACGGGCATGTTCGAAGTGATGCTGTTTCCCGAAGTGCTGGCGGCGAGCCGGCCTCTGTTGGAAGCAGGCAAGAGTTTGGTGATCACCGCCAGCGCCGATTGGGACGGCGACGAACTGAAACTGCGCGCCGCCTCGATCACCGATCTCGATCAGGCGGCGGCCAATGCGGGCGAGGGGATGGTGGTGAGGCTGGATTCCGCCGCGCCGCTTTCCGCCATCGCCGCCCAGCTGATGCAACCGGGCAAAGGACTGGTGAGTTTCGTGGTGCCCAGCGGGCCCAGCGAGGAAGTGGAGATCACGCTCAACAAGCGCCACGCCGTGACGGCAACCTTGCGCAGCACCATCGCCGCGATCCCGGGCGTGATATCCGTCGAAGCGGTCTAGACTGCCGCGAGCATCGTCTCGATGCGCTTCAAACCTTCGGTCAGGCCCTCGGCGTCGCGGGCGAAGCAGATACGCACATAGGATTCGTCACGCGGATCGCCCAAGCCAAAGGCCGAGCCCGGCGCGGTGCCCACATTGGCCTTGAGCACCAGATCACGCGCCAGCGCCATGCTGTCGTTCAAGCCGTCCACATGGAGGAAGCCATAAAAGGCGCCTTCCGGTTTCAGCCATCGCACCCGGTTCTGGCGGGCGATGAAATCCTGCACCAAGTCGCGATTTGCCTCGCAACGCTGGCGCAGGCTTTGGCGGAATTCATCACCTTTCGGACTGAGCGCCGCCAGCGCGCCATACTGGTTGAAGCTGGTGGTGCCGGTGTTCGCCGCCGGCGACAGAATCCGCATCGCATCGGCCAGGGGCTTGGGATGGGTAAGCCAGCCGATGCGCCAGCCCGTCATCGCCCAGGGCTTGGAGAAACTGTTGATGACAAAAACCGGATCGGTGTCGCTGGCAATCTGGAGGAAGGATGGCGCATGCGGCGCGCCGTCATAGATCAGGGTGCCATAGACTTCGTCGCTGATAATGGCGATGCCTTTGTCGCGGGCGAAATCCAGGACGGCCCGCTGCTCGGCCGCAGATGCCATCCAGCCGGTGGGATTGTTGGGCGAGGAGATGAAGATCGCCTTGGTGTGGCCGTCGCAGGCGCTGAACAATTTGTCGAGATCGAGCCGCCAATGTCCGGCCGTCCAATCCTCATCCAGCCGCACCATTTTCACATCGGCGCCCGCCACCTGGGCGGCATGGAAAATATTCGGCCAGACGGGCGCGAGGATCACGACATTGTCGCCTTTTTCCACCACGCAGGAGAGCGCCATGGCGATGCACAGCATGGCCGCGCCCGGCACGGTGATGCGCTCGGGATCTATGGCGACGCCGACAGTTCTTTGGTGAAACGCGGCAAGGGCCTCACGCAATTCGGGAATGCCGCGCGCCCAAGTATAAAATGTCTTGCCGTCGTCCAGCGCCTTGACCGCGGCATCGCGGATGAATTTTGGCGTCACCAGATCGCTTTCTCCGAACCAGAGCGGGATCAGGCCGGGGCGATCCAGCCCAAGGCTGGCCACTTCGACGATGCGATTGGGATAAAGCTGCCCGAGGATGGGTCGATAAGGTGCCGTCATGGTCGCCGGTTTAGCACAAGCCGGTCCGGGGCTGCCGAACGCTTTTTGCAGAATAGGGGTGCACGGGGCGCGGTCGGCGACGGCAATCAAGCCGAAAACTCTGCGACCGGATTTGGCGGTAAGCACGGAGCAAGCAGTCCTTGTTGCAGTGAAATCCAAAGAGCCGGCACCAACAGAAGCCACCCGAAAGCGACGCCGGTGGCCTCGGCCAGCACAGAGCCCATCATGGGCGCGATGAGCAAGACCACCGCGATCATGAACACGCCACGCCGCCGGGGATCTTTTTCCGGCAATCCCATCAACAGCCAGACCGGCACAAAGGCAGCGGCGATCAGGTCGTAATTCTGCACATAGGGCGATGCCAGCAACAGGCACAGGATCAGGATGGCATTTTTTATCGGCCGGGCCTGATCGCGGCGGCGCCAAATCCAGACCACCAGCGCAGACACCGTCAATGTCACGACAGCCTGTGCGGCATAGGCGCTGACAATCGATAGTGAAAGAGACCGGGCCATGATGAAGGCGGATGGCATCAGCCGCCAGGTGCCTGCGTCATGTTCCAATATCGCGTGGCGAAGAATCGTGACGCGCTCGCGATAATCGCTCCACAGCGTCCAGCCATAGAGCGGCAGCGTGACCGTCACCAGCAGCGCACTGCTGGCGATCATTGCGCTTAGCGCCCGCCAATTGCGCTCGGCCAGCAAGGCGAGCGGCAACAGCAACGCCAATTGCGGCTTGCACGCCAAGAGCAGCCCGAACAGGATTCCTGAGACGATGGGCCGTTGGGGCAACCAGCTAAGACCTGCGCCAAGAATCGCCGCGGTCCACAATCCATTCTGTCCATCCATCAGATTGATGAAGGTGGCGGGTATCGCCAAGGCGTAAAGCAACGCCGCCGGGCTAGGCCACAAAAGGCGCAATGCGAGTGCAAAACCCGCCAAACCCGCAAGCGACCATAAAAGCAGAGCCGCGAGATAGGGCAGGAAGGCCAATGGCCGGCTGACCATCAGCATGACGGGCGGATAGCTGTAGTGATAAAGCTGAATGGGCCCAGTGACCAACGCCTGCTGGAATGCATGAAAGGCATTGAAGTCATAGACTGTATGCGCGTGGCCCCGAGCCGCCAGAACCGCGCCCGCCCAGAAATTGATGAAATCCTCGCCCAGCGGAATGCCATGGCCATTGGTCAGGCCGGCACGGGTTTCCGACCATATGTGGAAAACCGCTCCGACCGCCGCAGCCGCCAGCAATGCCAGGGCGATGCGCCGGAGCCTTTCAGGGTTCAGCCAATCTGTTTCGAAAAGAAAGGGGCGCCCTGGCATTGAACTTTGATCACTCGGTGGATAGCGGCCGACTTTGGCGCCGCCGCGATTACGGTCCGGTTAAACCGGGCCGCTTATGGCAGGCCGGAGACGCTCATAATGTCTTGAAAAGTCACCCAATATTGGGTGCCCGGCTGGCTGGACCGCCTTTCTTGATTCCGCGGGACTTAAACCGTATAAGGCCGCCATCTCGCACGCGCGGGTGGGTTTCGCCGGGTGTTCCGGCGTCCCCGTCCGGTGTCCCCAAAAAGGGATAACCCGCGCGTCTGGCCAACCGGTAAAGGAGACTGAATCCATGGCTTTGCCAGAATTTTCCATGCGCGGACTGCTCGAGTCCGGCGCCCATTTCGGCCACCGCCAGCAGCGCTGGAATCCGAAAATGTCGCCCTACATCTACGGCGCGCGCAACGACATCCACATCATGGACCTCACCCAGACCGTGCCGCTGTTGCATCAGGCGCTGGTGGCACTGCGCGACGTGGCAGCCTCGGGCGGCCGCATCTTGTTCGTGGGCACCAAGCGCCAGGCGTCCGACCCGGTCGCCGCCGCGGCCAAGCGTTGCGCCCAATATTATGTCAATCATCGCTGGCTGGGCGGCACGCTCACCAATTGGCAGACCATCAGCAATTCGATCCGTCGTCTGCGCACCATCGAAGAGACGTTGTCGAGCGCCGAGCAATCGGGTCTCACCAAGAAGGAACTTCTGGGCCTGCTGCGTGAGCAGGACAAGCTGGAACGGGCTTTGGGCGGCATCAAGGAAATGGGCGGCCTGCCCAACATGCTGTTCGTGATCGACACCAACAAGGAAGCGATCGCCATCGCCGAAGCCAAGAAGCTGAACATCCCGGTGACCGCGATCCTGGATTCCAATTCCAATCCCGACGGCATCGCCTTTCCGATCCCCGGCAATGATGATGCCGCCCGCGCCATCGCGCTCTATTGCGACCTGGCGGCTCGCGCCATCATCGATGGGTTGGGCCAGAGTCAGATCGAAGCCGGCGTCGATGTCGGAGCCGCGGAAGCGATCGAAGACACGTCCAGCCATGTCGGCGAAGCGCCCGCCGCCGAAGCGACGGTTTGATTTTCCTCGCTACGGCCCTCGCGTGACTGCGCTGGATCTTGAATGGAGACTTTAATGGCGAACATCACCGCGAGTATGGTGAAAGACCTGCGCG
>DATBAP010000053.1:0-5921 GCA_036271455.1 Rhizomicrobium sp. | reverse complement strand
GCCGGACAAGCAGGACGCCACACCCATCGAAGAACTTTCGCTGATCGTCTTCCCCACCCGCGAATTGTTCCTGGAGAAGCTCAAATCTTTCGATCTGGTGATCTTCGACCGCTATGGCGAGGCCGGAATCCTGCCCATGGCCTATTTCGAGAACATCGCGAACTATGTCGAGGATGGCGGCGCGCTGCTGGTCTCGTCGGGACCGGAATTCGCGAGCGACCAGAGCCTCTATCACACGCCGCTGGCCAGCATGCTGCCGGCCCAGCCGTCAGGGGAAATCCTCGCCCAGCGGTTCAAGCCCCTCGTCACCCCCACGGGCCTGGCTCATCCCGTCACGCGCGATTTGCCGGGCAGCAATACCGAAAACAGTCCGCAACCCACATGGGGCCCCTGGTTCCGGGTGATCGGCGCCAGCAATATCGCCGGCCAGACGGTGATGAGCGGACCGGGCAACCGCCCGCTGCTGGTGCTGGACCAGGTGAAGAAAGGCCGGGTCGCGGAATTGATGTCCGACCAGATCTGGCTATGGGCGCGCGGCTTCGAAGGCGGTGGCCCGCAGGCGGAATTGCTGCGCCGCCTGGCCCATTGGCTGATGAAGGAACCTGAACTGGAGTCGGAAAATCTCTCCGCCAGCGTGGTGGACGGCCAGATGGTGGTGACGCGCCGGACCATGGCGCCGGCGGCGCAGCCGGTCCAGATGACCATGCCGTCAGGCCATCAGCTCGCCATCCCGCTCAGCAAGATCGAGCCCGGTCTGTGGCGTGGCAGCGTGAAAGTGAATGAGTTGGGACTCTATCGCTTGACCGATGGCACCCTGTCGGCAGTAACGGCGGCAGGCCCGCTCAATCCGAAGGAAGTGGCCGACATGCGCGCCACGTCCGACATTCTGGAACCCCTGGCCAAGGCAAGCGGCGGTTCGGTCCATTGGCTGACGGACGGCGCGGTGAGCGTGCGCCGCGTCGCCCCGGCCCAGACCGCGCATGGTTCGAATTGGATCGGGCTGAGGCGCAACGGTGCCTATCGCGTCACCTCGCTGGAACAACAGCCGTTGCTGCCAGCCTGGGCGGCGCTGCTTCTGGTGGTGGGCTCGCTGCTGCTCGCCTGGCGGATCGAAGGGCGATAACGGAGCATCAGCCAGGAAAAGTGCGCAGCCGACGGCGGAGCGGTTTTCCGTCCGGCTGTGCGACCATCAAAGATACTTCAGCCGAGTGGCGCGCCGTCCGCGCAGATCGCGTGATCGATGCGGGCACGGCGCACGGCGCCGGACAATTTCTCCAGGCCGCCTTCTTTCAATGCCAAACCCAACAGGCGATTGCCATCGACCGGTCCGGGAAAACGCACCCGGCCGGCGGGAATTCTGGTGAAGCCCACGCGCCCGTAATAAGGCGCATCGCCCACCAGAAGAATGGCGCACCAATCGCCGTCCTTGGCCCGCGCGATCCCCATCTGCATCAACGAAATGCCGATGCCGCGACCGCGCTGCGTACCTTCCACCGCCAACGGCCCCAGCAGGAGAACGGCGTCTTCGCCCACTTTTATGGGCCAGAAGCGCACCGAGCCGCGCAGAACGCCATTTTCCACCGCGACAAAATTCAGTGTCGCCACCGGGTCCACGCCTTCGCGCAAACGGTAAGCGGATTTGGCGTAACGGCCGGGACCGAAGCCCGCTTCCGTCAGCGCGGCGATCCGCGCCGCGTCTTCGGCGCGTTCGGCACGGATCTCCCAGTCCTGGCTGTTTTGCGGCATCGCTTTCGACTACGCGCCGACCGCGTCAAAGGCAAGGCTCACCATCTGTCATCCTGCTGTGCGCCTGCCGCAAGCTCGGCTAGGCGGCGGCCAGCAGCGGGCGCGGCGCCGGGCGCGGGCGCATCGGCTGCGTCCCAGCGAATGGCGCTGACTTCCAAATTGGGGTGGAAATCAATTTCACCGCCTTCGATCACATAAAGCGCCACCACATGGGTAAGCCACCAAAGCTTGCGGCTGTAAATCCCGAACAGGCGCACGCGGCCGCCGGTAAGGCCCAGTTCCTCATGCAGCTCGCGCCGCAGGGCCGTCTCCGGCCCTTCGCCAAGCCCGATCGCCCCACCGGGTAGCCGCCAGCCCGCCGCGTAAGTCTGGCGCGCCAGCAGCACGCGTCCGTCGGAATCGAAGATCGCTCCCGCCACCCCAAACGCGACCGGCCGCAGCAGGGACCGCAGCAGGAGGAACAGGTTGATGAGGAACCCCTGCAAGCTTGATTTCCCGCCTTATTTCGCGCCGGCCAAATTCGTAAAGGGATTGATAACCGGCTTTCCGTAGCGTGGGGAAAGAAATTTCCGCACGGCGGGCGATCAAAAGACATGCCTGGGACGGGCCTGGAAACATTGAAGGTGCTGATTGTCGAGGACAATCAGCATATGCGCGTGCTGCTGCGCTCGCTGCTGGGTTCGGCGGGCATGCATGATGTCCAGGAAGCGGGCGACGGCTCCGCCGCGCTGGCAGAGCTTGCTATCCGAAGATGCGATCTCATTCTCTGCGATTTGGCGATGAAACCGATGGACGGGTTGGCGCTCACCCGCGAAGTGCGCCGCTCGAAGAAAAGCGCCAACCCTTTCGTGCCCATCATCATGATCAGCGGCTATACCGAAAAGCGCCGGGTGGAAGCGGCGCGGGACGCGGGCGTCACCGAATTCCTGGCCAAGCCGATCACGGCGCAAAGTCTCTATTCGCGTATCGCCGAGATCATGGAGCGGCCCCGCGCCTTCATCCGCTGCGATGCCTATTTCGGTCCGGACCGCAGGCGCAAGACAGTCGATGGCAACTACACCGGTCCCTGGCGCCGCCAGGATGATATGCACGATCTTGAGGTGCGATGATGGCAAAAACGCAGATCATTCCTCCCGATTCCTATCCCCAGATGGCGGGCAAGAACGACGCGGTGAAAATGTCGCGTGTGCTGCGCTCGCAAGAGGCGATTCAGCGCGGCGCCGATGTGATCGAGGAAGCCAGCCACGCTTTGCGCGAGGGCGTGCGCGAGCATGTGCGCGCATTGGAGACGGCGATCGGCGACCATCAGCTCACTTCGGAAAAAGCCCATGAAATCCTCGGCTTTGCCGAGACCGCCGGGCTTGCCGCGACCGGCCGCATCGCCGACGGGCTTTGCCGCTATTTCGATGAGATGGAGAAGCTGGCCGCCGAGCCCGACATGGAAGTGATTGCCTTGCATGTCTCGGCTATCGCCCGCGCCGCCTATGCCGAGGATGAAGCCATCCGCATGGGCGACATGGTGGCCAAGGAGCTTGCCATCCTGGTCCATCACAAGCTCGCCGAAACCAAGGCGGCGTTGAGCGATTAAAGAAAGCATTAACGCTCTCCACGTCCGCACGGCGCAAGCAATTCACCCCTCCTTAAGCCCTGCCGTTAATAATGACGGCTAAGGCGCAGGTCTGGATCGCGCCTTCAGAATCGTATTGTGGGCGGCGTTCTCCATGCTTCAAATCGGCGGCGTTGTCATTCTGTTCGCCTGTGTGTTCGGCGGCTTTTTGATCTCGGGCGGCTCGCTGACCTCGGTGATCGAGGCCGCGCCGCACGAACTTCTCACCATCCTGGGCGCGGCGCTGGCGGCGATGCTGATCGCCGGCTCCATGTACAATGTGAAAAAGATCGGCGGCTCGCTCGGCCAAGTGATATCGGGGCCCAAATGGAAGCCCAACGATTATCGCGACCTGCTTTGCCTACTTTTCCTTCTCACCAAAACGATGAAGTCCAAGGGCATGATCGCCCTGGAAGCGCACATCGAAAAGCCTGCGGACTCAAGCATCTTCAAGCGCTACCCCAGGATCACGAAAGACCATTTCGCGCTCGACTTCATCTGCGACACGCTGCGCATGATGACCATGAGTTTGGAAGACCCGCACCAGGTCGAGACCGCGATGGAAAAGCAGCTGGAAAAGCACCATCACGAAGCCCTCATTCCCGCCAACGCGCTGACGAGCATGGCCGACGGCTTGCCAGCCTTGGGCATCGTCGCCGCGGTTCTGGGCGTGATCAAAACCATGGGCGCGATCAGCGAGCCACCGGAAGTACTGGGCAAGATGATTGGCTCCGCCCTGGTCGGCACGTTCATGGGCGTGTTCCTGGCCTATGGCCTGGTCGGTCCGATGGGTCAGCGCCTCAAAGCCCTCGTCGATGAGGACGCGCTATTCTATCATGTGATCCGCGACATCCTGGTCGCGCATCTGCACGGCAATGCGGCGCAGGTTTCGGTCGAAATCGGGCGCGGCAGCGTGCCCAGCGAATATCAGCCCAGCTTCCAGGAGCTGGAAGAAACCATCAACACCATCCCCCCAGATGGCGGCTAGCTTTTGCTGAAGCCCTTGGCCTCGGCCATGGCAACGAAGAACATTGCCAGCGCGCCGGCACAAATGCCCAGCGGTATCGCATAGGTGATATCCAGGTCGGCGCCGAACGTGACGATGGCACAGACGATAATGCCGGTCAGTTGCGCGATATTCTTCGGCATGAGCAACCCGCTTTAACACTTTCCTAACCATGCTAGGCCGGGCGCGGCAACCTGCGAAGCGCGTGTTGCGCTTTTGGTTAACACGCGGATTGAGCTCTCTCGAAGCTTGGTCGAGACCCGCCCCCCGTGCGCGCGATAGCGCGCTGATGGGGGAGGTGCCCGTAGCACGCTCTCGAGCGTGCGTAGGGCGGAGGGGGAAACACTCAATGACTATGTCCCATCGTCACAGGGAACCCGCCGGACTCCAGCTCGTCACGGATCTGGGCTGCATGTTCCGGATCGCGGGCCTCGATCACCATCCCCAAGGTGGCGGATTTGGCGGAATGGCCGCTCATCATGCGGTTGTGCGAGACTTCCAGGATATTGCCGCCCGCGCTGCCCACCAAAGCCGCCACCTGGGCCAGCGCGCCGGGCTGATCGGCGATCGCCACATCCAAGGTGAGAATGCGGCCTTCGCGGGCCAATTCGCGCAGGATCACATTCGACAGCATGCGCATGTCGATATTGCCGCCCGAAACCACGATCCCCACCTTGCGGCCCTTGAACAGCTCCGGGTTCTTCAACACCGCGGCCAGCCCGGCGGCCGCCGCGCCTTCGACCATGGTTTTTTCGATTTCCAGCATCATCGCCAGCGCCTGCTCCATCGCCTCTTCGTCGACCAGCAGGATATCCGCGACCAGGGCCCTGACGATGGCCTTGGTGATCGTACCGGGCTGCTTGACGGCGATGCCTTCGGCGATGGTTTGCGCGGGCGGCTCTTCGGTGAGTGGATCGCCGTGCATCGCCTGGCGCATCACCGGATACAGCGCGGCCTGCGCGCCATAGATCAAAATCTCCGGGTTGACCGCCTTCGCCGCCACCGCCACGCCGGAGATCAGGCCGCCGCCGCCCACCGGCACCATCAGCGTATCCAATTGCGGCACGTCTTCCAGCATCTCCAATCCCAGCGTGCCCTGGCCGGCGATCACTTTGATATCGTCATAGGGATGAATGAAGGTAAGGCCTTGGGCTTCGGCGATCACGCGGGCGGCGTCATTGGCCTCTCTGAGATCCTGTCCGTCCTGGATCACGCGCGCGCCGAAATCGCGCGTATGTTTGACCTTCACGAAAGGCGCGCTCATCGGCATCACGATAGTGGCGGGAATTCCCAGCCGGCCCGCGTGATAGGCCACGCCTTGCGCGTGATTGCCCGCGCTCATGGCGACGACGCCTTTCTTTCTTTCCGCCGGCGTCAGCGCAAGAAGACGATTGAGCGCGCCGCGTTCCTTGAAGGAGGCGGTGAACTGCAAATTCTCGAATTTGAGAAAGATCTCGCAGCCCGCGATCTGGGATAGCGTGCGCGAATGGCGGACAGGCGTGCGCAGCACCTGGCCTTCGATCGCCTTGGCCGCGGCGCGGACATCATCGAGGGTGACGGGAA
>DATBAP010000052.1:0-38723 GCA_036271455.1 Rhizomicrobium sp. | reverse complement strand
CCAGAAGCTGGGATCGACAATCGACATCAAGATTTAGAGCGGGCGCTTAAATTCGCTTGCCGTTGCGGCCTCCGGCCTCAAGTAGCGAAGCGGTAGGCCATAAAAAAGCCGCCGCCGCTCGCTGGTGATGGCCTAGATCCGCTTTCCATTGCGGCGGCCTGCCTTGTGGGTCTTGGCCACGCCATTGGCGCCATAGACCTCGGCGGCTGAGGCGATCTGGGACAGGGACTTGACGAATTTCTGCCGTTCCGGCGCGGGCAGGGCGTCCAATAGAGCCCGCTCGGCCCGGTCGGCGGCATTGCGCGCACTCCGAAGCGCCTTGCGGCCGGACGGTGAAATAGCGATGGCGTTGGCGCGTTGGTCTTCCTCGGTCCGCTCGCGGGACAACAGGCCCCGCTCCAGCATCCGGCGCACCATTTCCGCGAGTGTCGAACGGTCGATCCCCGTGATCTCGACCAGGGTGGTCTGGCTTGCGCCCTCGTTATGTTCGAGCGCGCAGAGCAGCGTGAATTGTTGCTTGGTGAGTTCGCGCGAACCCGCTTCGCGTGCGTAGAGGTCGCCATAGAATTGCTGACAACGGCGGATCAGGTGCGAGGGGGCTTCGGATAATTCAAAGCCTCCATTCGCTTTGCGCTGACCCTTCAACATGTAATGAACCCCCAAGGACAACGCGGACGCAGAAGACGGACCTGATGCTGAAAGCCGCGGATGAAGGACGCACTAAACAGCAATGCGTGGCCCGGCGCCAGTGCAAAAAAGATTTTGTGCGATGAAGTCCATCATCCTTACAAGCGGGATATTTTGTTTCCACTGTTGCTCTGACGTTCCATCACCGATGGCGTCGTATCGTTCCGGTTCATGTCGCAGGGAAAACACAAAGCGTTGTATGTGCTTGGCATGTCCGCACATCTATTGCGGACGGATATTCCCTAGGCGGATTGTCAGCCTTCCGGATTGACATGGTGCTTGAGCAGGAATGGGGTCTGCGCAAGCGCGAAAAGAAAAATCATGGACATGATGCCCCAGACCTTGAACGAAACCCAGGTCGCGGTGGAAGTGTGGCGCCACACCGCCTCATTGAGCACCGCCAATATCAAAAAGAACACGCCCCAGCGCCAGGTAAGGCCGCGCCAGCCTTTTTCCGTAAGGTCGAAGGCTTCGGTGAAGACATATTTTATGAAAAGGCGATTGAACGCCAATCCGCCCAGCAGCGTCGCGCCGAAGATCGTATAGAGCACGGTGGGCTTCATCTTGATGAAGACATCGTTGCGCAGATAGAGCGTGAGGCCGCCAAAGATGATCACCAGGACGGCGGTGATCAGGGGGATGGGCGACAATCTTTTTTCCAGGTGCCAGCCCACCGCCAGCGCCGCCAGCACCGCCACCATGAAGATGCCGGTGGCCACGAAAATCCCGCGAAATTCGAACGCCAGAAAGAATACGAACAGGGGCCCGAGATCGAGCAGCAGTCGGCGGATTTGGGGATTCATGCCGGTCCTATCAGTGCTTGAGCGAAAGCCTGGGCGTCGAAAGGCTGGAGGTCGGCCTCGCCTTCGCCCACGCCGATGAAATGCACAGGCAATCCAAAGCGGGCCGCCAGGGCCACCAGGATGCCGCCTTTTGCGGTGCCGTCCAGCTTGGTCATGATCAGCCCCGAAAGCGGAACCTTGGCCGTGAAGGCCTCGACCTGGGTGAGCGCATTCTGCCCAGTGGTGGCGTCCAGCACCAGCAGCACGGCATGGGGCGCGGACGGGTCGCGTTTTTTGAGGACGCGCGCGATCTTTTCCAATTCGGCCATCAGGTCGGACTTATTAGAGAGCCGCCCCGCGGTGTCGATGAGAAGAATGTCGGCGTCATAACGCTGGGCTTTCTCCAGCGCCTCAAAGGCCAGCCCCGCCGCGTCGCCGCCTGCCTTGCCTGCGACAAAATCCGCGCCCGCGCGTTCCGCCCAGACGCCCAATTGCTCGATGGCCGCGGCGCGGAATGTGTCACCCGCCGCCAGCACCACTTTCTTGCCTTCTTGGGAAAGACGGCGCGCCAGCTTGCCGATGGTGGTGGTCTTGCCGGTGCCATTGACGCCGGCGACCAGAATGACGAAAGGCCTTTTGCCGCCGTCTATGGTCAGCGGTTTTTGCAAGGGCGCCAAGGTGGCCGCGATCTCGCGCGCCAGGATGGCGCGCACTTCGGCGTCGCTGATTTCGCTGTCGTAACGGTTCTTGGCCACCAGCCCCGCCAGGCGATGGGCCTCGGTCACGCCCATATCGGCCCGGATCAGGGCCTCTTCCAATTCCGCCACGATCTCGGGTGTGAGCTTCTTCTTGGTGAACAGGCCGGTGAGGCTGCCGCTGAGGCCGGCATTGGATTTGGCCAGTCCTTTTTTCAGGCGCACGAACAGGCCCGTCTCTTCGGGTGGCGCTTCGCCGAAGGTCCTCATGCCGCTTTGCCCAGAAGCCTTGTTCCATCGGCGCCTGTGATCAAAACCGGCACGATGCTGCCGGGCGTGCCCGCGCCGTCAAAGGCAACCGGCGCGAAACATTCGCTGTGGCCGAAGCCGGGTTTCTCGACCAGCACGGAACGGATTTTTCCCGTCATGGCATGAAAGCGCGCCATTAATGCCGCTTCGCCCTTGGCCCGCAATTTCGCCCCCCGCGCCTTGGCGATTGCGTGGCCAAGCTGGGGCATGCGCGCGGCAGGCGTGCCCTGGCGGGCGGAATAGGGGAACACAAGAAGCTGGCTCAGCCCCGCCTCGTCCACCAGGCGCAGGCTGTTCTCGAACATCTCTTCGCTCTCGGTGGGAAAGCCGGTGATGAAATCGGCGCCGAAAGCGGCCTCGGGCCGAAGCCGGCGCACCGTGTCGCAGAACTCGACCGTGTGGGCGCGGCTGTGACGGCGTTTCATCCGCTTCAGGATCAGGTCGTCACCCGACTGCACCGAGAGATGGAAATGCGGCATCAGCCTGTCTTCCTCGGCGATGGCGCGCATCAGTTCGGGATCGGCCTCGATGGAATCGATCGAGGAAAGTCTCAGCCGCTTCAAATCCGGGACCAGCTTCAACAATTTTCCCACCAACTGGCCCAAGCCGGGTGCGCCGGGCAGATCGGCGCCATAAGAGGTGAGGTCCACGCCGGTAAGCACGATCTCGGCAAAGCCATTTTCCACCAGCCTGCGCGCTTCGGCCACCACCGCGCCCATCGGCACCGAACGGGAATTGCCCCGGCCGTAAGGGATAATGCAGAAGGTGCAGCGATGGTCGCAGCCGGTCTGGACTTGCAGGAAAGCCCGGCTGCGGCCTTCGAAATGGTCCACCAACTGGGGCGCCACGTCGCGCACGCCCATGATGTCGTTGACGCGCACCCGCTCCAGGCTGCCGATGCCGAAATCCGCGTAAGCGCGGGCATCAAGCTTTTCCTCATTGCCCAACACCGCGTCCACTTCCGGCATGGCGGCGTAAGTATCGGGTTCGGTTTGCGCGGCGCAGCCGGTGACGATGATCCGCACGGTGGGCCGTTCGCGCTTGAGCTTGCGGATGGCCTGGCGCGATTGGCGCACCGCTTCCGCCGTCACTGCGCAGGTATTGACCACCACCGCATTGGTGAGCTGCGCCTCGCCGGCGCGCAGGCGGATCGCCTCGCTGTCATAGGCGTTCAGGCGGCAGCCGAAAGTGACGACGTCAACGGCCATATTGGTCCAGGTCGATTTCACCTACGAAGGAAAGATCCGCGGGACCGGTCATCATCACATGGTCATCCTCGCGCCACTCGATCATAAGCTTGCCGCCGTCGAGTTGCACCTCGGCCTTGCGCTCGGTGAGGCCGCGGCGCGCCGCCGCCACCAAAGTGGCGCCGGCGCCGGTGCCACAGGCCAAGGTCACGCCGATGCCCCGCTCCCAGACCCGCATGCGGATATGGCCGCGGTCGATCACTTGCGCGAATTCGACATTGATGCGGTTGGGGAACAAAGGATGGCGTTCGATCCGGGGGCCCAACTGGGTCACCGGCGCGCTGGCCGCATCGTCCACGAACAGGATGCAGTGCGGGTTGCCCATCAGGACCGCGGCGGCGGGGATATGGGCCCCTTCCAGCGGCAGGGGGAATTTGACGGTGTCTACAGCCTCGGTAAGGGGAATCTCGTTCCATTCCAGCCTGGGGGTGCCGACATCGACCGTCACCAAGCCCTTGTCGGCATCGCTGCAGATCAGCATGCCGCCACGGCTCATCAGCTTGACGCGGCTGAGGCCGCGCTCGTCCATCAGCACCCGGGCGACGCAGCGTGTGGCGTTGCCGCAGGATTCCACTTCGCCGCCATCGGCGTTGAAAAAGCGGAGCGAGGCATCCACCTGGGCATTGCCGGGCGTGATCAAGACCAAAGTGTCGCAGCCCACGCCGAAATGGCGGTCGGCGATGGCGCGGGCCCGGGTTCCCTCCATGGCGATGGCGCGCTCGCGCGCGTCAAAGATCACAAAGTCGTTGCCCAGGCCTTGCATTTTGCGGAACGGGATGAAGTTGGTCATGGCCGCCTTATAGGGGTCAAAACCGCGTTTTGCCATTGCTCCGCGATGGCAAAATTCGCCAAGCTCAGATGTTCCATCCGGAGCCGCCATGACGCGCTTCTCCCTGATCCTGGCCTTTGTGTGTTTTGCCTTTGCCGGAGCTCAAGCTGTGACCAATCCCGCCATGACCGATCCTTATGCTTGGCTGGAAGATATCCATGGCGCAAAGCCGCTGGCCTGGGTCAAGGACCAGAACCGGAAATCGCTCGCCGTCCTCAAAGCCGATCCGCGTTACCAGAAAAATTATTCGAGCGTCCTGGACGTGCTGGATGCGCCCGACCGCATCCCCAGTGGCAGCCTGGATCACGGCTTTGTCTATAATTTTTGGCAGGACGCCAAGAATCCCAAAGGCATCTGGCGGCGCACCACCATTGCCGACTACGCCAATCCTTCGCCGCATTGGGATGTGCTGCTGGACGTGGATGCGCTGGCCAAGGCGGAAAAGGAGAATTGGGTGTTCGAAGGCGCCGAATGCGCATTCAAGGAAACACGCTGCCTGATCCGGCTGTCGCGCGGCGGCGGCGATGCCGTGGTGGTGCGTGAATATGATCTCAAGGCCCGGCACATGGCCCAGGACGGCTTCACGCTTTCCGAAGCCAAGACGGATGTGTCCTATCTCGATGACGATACCGTGCTGTTCGGCACCGATTTCGGCAAAGGCACGCTCACCAAGTCGGGCTATGCCCGTATCGTCAAATTATGGAAGCGCGGCACACAGATCGCCTCGGCCAGAACGCTCTATGAAGGCCAAGTGAGCGACGTGGCGGTCTCGCCCGCCACCTTCCACACCAGCCAAGGCAATTTCGGCCTGGTGATCCGCGTCGTGAGTTTCTTCGAAAGTGAATATTATGCCCTGGACGCGGCCAAGGGCAGCGTGAGCAAGCTCGATCTTCCCTTGTCGGCGGACGTCAAAGGCATGATCGGCGGCGCTCTGATCGCCACCTTGCGCGAGGATTACGCCGCGCAAGGCGCGCATTTCGCCAAGGGCGCGTTGGTGGCGTTTCATACGGGACAAAAGCCGCAACTGATTTACGCACCGGGTCCGCGCGCAGCCATCGAGTCGGTGGGCGTGGGGCAAGACGCGATCTACGCCGCCATCACCGAGAATGTGATCGGCTCCATCCATGTCTTCACGACGGATGGGAAATCATGGGCGCAACGCAAACTCGATTTGCCGCCCGGCGGCGCGGTGGATGTGGTTTCGGTCAATGATTCCGGGCCCGAAGCTTTGTTCAATTTCCAGAGCTATCTGATCCCGCCCACGCTCTATTTCACCGACGGCAAGGCTGCGCCCCGTGCCATCAAGTCCCTGCCGGCGCGGTTCGACGCGTCAGGATTGGTCACTGGGCAATTCGAGGCAACCTCGAAGGACGGCGCCAAGATTCCTTATTTCGTCACGCGGCCGAAGAATCTCACCGGACCGGCACCCGCGGTTCTTTACGGCTATGGCGGGTTCGAGATTTCGCTCACGCCCAGCTACTCCGCCAATTTCGGCCGGCTCTGGCTCAGCCATGGCGGCATCTATGTGGTGGCGAATATCCGCGGCGGCGGCGAGTTCGGACCGGCCTGGCACGAGGCCGCCACCAAATTCCACCGCCAGCGCGCCTATGACGATTTCGCCGCCGTCGCCCAGGATCTGGAGCGCAAGGGTTTCACCACACCTAGGCAATTGGGCATCATGGGCGGCAGCAATGGCGGGCTTCTGGTTTCGACCGTGATGGTGGAACGGCCGGAATTGTTCGGCGCGGTGGTCTGCCAGGTGCCGCTGGTGGACATGATTGCCTACACCCATATCGGCGCGGGTGCGTCCTGGGAGGGCGAATATGGCGATCCCGCCGATCCCAAGATGCGCGATTACATCCTCACTTATTCGCCGTACCAGAATGTGAAAAAGGACGGGCACTACCCGCCGGTGTTGTTCGTCACCGCCACCAGCGACGACCGGGTGACGCCGGCTCATGCTCGCAAGATGGCGGCCAAGATGGAAGAACAAGGCCACGATGTCCTCTTTTACGAGAACACCGATGGCGGCCATGCCGCCGCCGCCGACCATAAGCAGGCGGCGGAAATGTGGGCCCTGAGTTTCGTCTATCTGGCGGAAAAGCTGGGCCTTAAGTCATAGAAAAGCCTGGAAATTTGACTTTCAGGACAGGGAAGTCCTAAAACCCAGCCGTTTCCGGAAAGACCTTCGGCCTTTCCGGTCCCTGCCCAGGCGGCGGGGATCGACCCCAGGCAGCGCGTGGCGCCCCCTGGGGCGCAATTGCTTGGAGTTGGCGATACCTTGTTTGAGAATCTTCAGTCCCGCCTCACCGGCGTATTCGACAAGCTCAGAGGGCGCGGCGCGCTCTCCGAGGCCGATGTCGATGCCGCGCTGTCGGAAGTGCGCACCGCCCTGATCGACGCCGACGTGGCGCTGCCGGTGGTGAAGGACTTTATCGAAAAGGTCCGTCCCCGCGCCGTGGGCGAGAATGTGATCCGCTCGGTCAGCCCCGGCCAGCAAGTGATCAAGATCGTCCATGACGTGCTGGTCGAAACGCTGGGTGCGCAGAACGCCGCGCTCTCGCTCGGCTCGCCGCCGGCACCCATCCTGATGGTGGGCCTGCAGGGTTCGGGCAAGACCACCACATCGGCCAAGCTGGGTCTGATGCTGCAGACGCGCGAGAAGAAGCGCGTGCTGATGGCATCCTTGGACGTCAATCGTCCCGCCGCGATGGAGCAGCTGCGTGTGTTGGGCGAGCAGGCCGGTGTCGCCACGCTGCCCGTGGTGGCGGGCCAGGATCCGCTGACCATCGCCAAGCGCGCGCTCGCCTCGGCCAAAGTGGGCGGCTATGACGTTCTCATTCTGGACACTGCCGGCCGCCAGTCGATCGACGAGCAATTGATGGCGGAAGTGGCCGCGATCAAGGCTGCCACCCATCCGCATGAGACCTTGCTGGTGGCCGACAGCCTGACCGGCCAGGACGCCGTCAATATCGCCAAGAACTTCAACGACCGGCTCAATCTTTCGGGCATCATCCTGACCCGCGTCGACGGCGATGCGCGGGGCGGCGCCGCGCTGTCGATGAAGAGCGTCACCGGCGCGCCGATAAAATTTTTGGGCGCGGGCGAAAAGCTCGAGGCGCTGGAAGCCTTCCATCCCGAGCGCGTGGCCTCGCGCATCCTCGACATGGGCGATGTGGTCTCGCTGGTCGAGAAGGCAGCCGAGAGTTTCGACAAACAGGAAGCGGAGAAGATCGCCGCCAAGATGAAGAAGGGTCAGTTCGACATGAACGACCTGGCTTCGCAATTGAAACAGATGAAGAAGCTGGGCGGCATGAAAGGCCTGCTCGGCATGCTACCCGGCGTGGGCAAGATCAAGGACCAGTTGGGCGCGGCGGGGCTGGACGACAAGATCCTCACCCGCCAGGAAGCCATCATCCAATCCATGACCAAAGGCGAGCGCGCCGTGCCCGATGTGATCAACGGCTCGCGCCGCAAACGCATCGCCGCGGGCGCCGGCGTGGAAGTGTCCGAAGTCAACAAGCTTCTCAAAATGCACCGCCAGATGGCGGACATGATGAAGAAAATGGGCAAAGGCGGCCGCATGCCGGCGATGCCTGGTGGAATGGGCGGAATGCCCGGTGGATTACCGCCCGGAATGTTTCCGCGGCGTTGAAATTTAGAAGGAAAGAAACCCATGGCACTTCGCATTCGTCTGGCGCGCGGCGGCACCAAGAAACGCCCGCATTACAATGTGGTGATTTCGGATTCGCGCAGCCCGCGCGACGGCCGCTTCATCGAGAAGATCGGCTTCTATAATCCGCTTCTGCCGCCGGATCATGCTGACCGCATCAAGCTCGACCTCGACGTCGCCAAGGCCTGGATCGCCAAGGGCGCGGTGGCCTCGGATCGCGTCCACAAGATGCTGGCCAAGGCCGGCGTGGTGAAGGCGCGCGTCCACAACAATCCGCAGAAAGCCCAGCCCAAGAAAAAGGCGCAAGAGCGCGCAGCCGCCGCCGCCAAGGCCGCGGAAGAAGCGCCGGCGTCCTAACCGGGGCATGGCGCGCGACATCCTCCTCGCCACCATTATCGGCGCGCAAGGGTTGCAAGGCGCGGTGAAGGTCAAGCTCTTCACCGAGACGCCCGAAGGCCTTGCGCGTTACGGCGTGCTCAAGGACCGGGCCGGCAAGCGTTTTGAAATCACTGCCATCCGTCCGGCCAAGGACGGCGAGGCGGTGATTTCTTTTTCCGGCATCGCCGGTCGCGATGCTGCCGAGGCGCTCAAGGACACCGAGCTGTTCGTCGCGCGCAACCAATTGCCCGCGCCGGGCGAAGAGGAATTCTATCACGCCGACCTGATCGGGCTGGAAGCGCAGGACAGCGAAGGCCGCATGCTGGGCAAGGTGGCCGCGATCCACAATTACGGCGCCAGCGACGTGATGGAGATCGCCCGGCCCGATGGCGACAGCGTGCTCTTGGCCTTCACCCGCGAGACCGTGCCGGTGATCGACATTGCCGGCGGCCGCGTCGTGGTGGCTGTGCCCGAAGACGACGAGGGCGGCGACCATGTCGAGTGAGCCGAACTCCGCCGAAGGCTGGCAAGCAACCATCCTGACTCTCTTTCCCGAAATGTTTCCCGGGCCTTTGGGTATCTCGCTGTTGGGCAAGGCGCTGGCCAATGGGCTTTGGTCGTTGGAGGTGCGCGACATTCGCGAGCATGGCCTGGGGAAGCATCGGACGGTGGATGACACGCCCGCCGGCGGCGGCCCGGGCATGGTGATGCGCGCCGATGTGGCGGCGGCCGCGATTGACGCGGTGGAGCGGCAAGGCCGGCCTTTGATCTATCTCAGCCCGCGCGGGAGCCGTCTCACCCAGGCCCGGGTGCGGGACCTGGCGACGGGACCGGGCGCGATCCTGCTCTGCGGCCGCTTCGAGGGGCTGGATCAGCGGGTGATCGCGGCGCGCGGGATCGAGGAAATCTCGCTGGGCGATTTCGTGCTGGCGGGAGGCGAGATTGCCGCCATGGCCTTGATCGAGGCTTCGGTCCGGCTGATCCCGGGCGTGCTGGGCGACCAGGCGTCGGTGGAGGACGAAAGCTTCGCCGGCCACCTGCTGGAATATCCGCATTTCACCCGTCCCCAAAACTTCGAGGAAATCTCGATTCCAGAGGTCCTAAGCCAAGGGAATCACAAGGAAATATCAAAGTGGCGGCGGGCCCAAGCGGAAGCGCTGACCAAGGCGAGGCGACCCGACCTTTGGACCCTCTATGAAAAGGATAAGGGCTAGGCTATACGCCCCGCCTCACGCGAACGCCGCCGGTACGGAGACCCCAAGATGAACCTTTTGCAGACGCTCGAAGCCGAGCAGATGAAGGCTGTGCGCAGCAAGCCGCTGCCCGCTTTCCGTCCCGGCGACACGCTCAAGGTCAACGTCAAGGTGGTGGACGTCACCTATGATGAAAAGACCAAACAGAACAAGACCCGCGAACGCATCCAGGCCTTCGAAGGCGTCTGCATTGCCCGCCAGGGCGCCGGCCTCAACGAGGCCTTCACGGTGCGTAAAATTTCGTATGGTGAAGGCGTGGAGCGCGTCTTCCCGGTCTATTCACCGCTGGTGGATTCGATCGTTGTGGTGCGCAAGGGCAAGGTGCGTCGCGCCAAGCTTTATTATTTGCGCGGCCGCACCGGCAAGTCGGCTCGCATTTCCGAGCGGACGGAGAATGCCGGCCCCGACGCCGCGAGCTGAACCGGAAAGCCCCGAAAACAGGGGCTTTTTGAGACTATCCCACAGAAAATGCAGAAAGCTCCGATTTTTCGGGGCTTTTTTGCTGTCACCCCACTTGCGAACACAAGAAAAGCAGTAAAACTGGGCCTATCGTTGATTCGTTAAGAGGGAAACTCCCATGGCCACCGTTCCTGCCGCCAAACCCAAGGTTGAAACCGTCTCCACCCGCCAGCTCGCCAGCCAGCTCGCCGAAAAGCATGAGCTGTCGCAGAAGAGCGCCAACGCGATGCTGGAAGACGTGATCGCTTTGATCACCAAGCATCTCAAGAAGGGCGCCCGCATTCGTTTGAATGGTCTGGGCATCCTGGTCGTGCGCAAGCGCGGTCCGCGCATGGGCCGCAATCCCGCGACCGGCGAAGCGATCAAGATCAAGGCTTCCAAGAAGGTCGCGTTCCGCGCCTCCAAGGAACTCAAGGAATCGATCTGATCATCGTCTTTCCGACGTGAAAGAAAGGCCGGGCGCGTGTCGTCCGGCCTTTTCTTTTGGCCGGACGAACGCTTCTTTTTGATGGTCGCGCGGCCTGCGGAAAACCGCTCCTCGCTGCGCTCGTCCCACTTTTCCGGGCCGTCGCTCCGCCGTGCGGCCTTCTCTTTTTGTCCGCGCTGCCGCTCGCGGACGTTTTGTCCGCTTCGCGGCCGCGGTTCACTCTGTCATCTTGCCCCCCAAGCCTTCAAAGGCTAGGTAGCGGCCCGGTTTCCATCAGACAAAGGACCTTCCCATGGCGCGCAAGAAAATCGCCTTGATTGGCGGCGGACAAATCGGCGGCACGCTCGCCCACCTGGTCGCGCTCAAGGAATTGGGCGACGTGGTGATATTCGACATCGCCGAAGGCCTGCCGCAGGGAAAGACTCTGGACCTCTCCCAGGCCGGTCCGATTGACGGCTTCAACGCCAAGCTCAAAGGCACCAACAACTACGCTGACATCAAGGGCGCCGATGTCGTGATCGTCACCGCCGGCGTACCGCGGAAGCCCGGCATGAGCCGCGACGATCTTCTGGGCATAAACCTCAAAGTGATGGCCGCGGTGGGCGAAGGCATCAAGACCAATGCGCCCGACGCTTTCGTGGTCTGCATCACCAACCCGCTGGATGCGATGGTGTGGGCGCTGCGCCAATTCTCCGGCCTGCCGCACAACAAGGTGGTGGGCATGGCGGGTGTGCTCGACTCCGCCCGCTTCCGTTTCTTCCTGGCGGAAGAGTTGAATGTATCGGTCGAGGATGTTTCGGCCTTCGTGCTGGGCGGTCATGGCGACACCATGGTGCCGATGCCGCGTTTCTCCACTGTCGCCGGCATTCCCTTGCCCGAGCTGGTCAAGATGGGTTGGATCAAGCAGGAAAGGCTCGACCAGATCATCCAGCGCACCCGCGATGGCGGCGCCGAGATCGTGGGCCTGCTCAAGACCGGCTCGGCCTATTACGCGCCTGCCACCGCCGGAGTCGCCATGGCGGAGAGCTATCTCAAGGACCAGAAGCGCATCCTGCCTTGCGCGGCCTATTTGAATGGGCCGTATGGCATGACGGATCTCTATGTGGGCGTACCCACCGTGATCGGTGAGAAAGGCGTGGAGCGCATCGTCGAGCTGGAGCTGACCGCGGAAGAGAAAGCCGCCTTGGCCAAATCCGCGGATTCGGTGAAGGGCCTGATCGACGCCTGCAAGAAGTTAGAACCCAAATTAGGTTGATGAGCCCCACCAGCGCCCTTCAGGGCGTCTTGGTCGTAGCTTTCTTCCCCCGCATGGCGAAGCCATTGGCGGGGGAAGATGTCTTCCGAACCCTTGTGGTGAGGAAGACAGATGGGGGCAAAATGAGTGACGTTCCGCCCACGATTTATCGCCGCCGCGATCTCTCGCTGTTCGTGACGTCGCGATTTCTGTCCACCTGCGCCATGCAGGTGCAGTCGGTGGCGATCGGCTGGCAGATTTACGACATGGTGCACACGCCCCTGGCGCTGGGCCTGGTCGGTCTCTGCCAATTCGTGCCCATGTTCCTTCTCACCTTGCCGGCGGGCGACATCACCGACCGCTTCAACCAGCGGCGCATCTATGCGCTCGCGGCAGGATTGCAGGCGCTGTGTTCGGTGCTGTTCCTGATCCTTACTCTGTTCACGCCGCATCGGGCGCTGCTGTTCTATCTGGTGCTGATCCTGTTCGGCGCGGCGCGGGGTTTCGCGGGTCCCTCCGGCCAGTCGCTGCTGCCGTTCCTGGTGGAGCAGGAACGATTGCCGCGCGCCATTTCGATCAACGCCTCGGTCTTCACCGTGGCGGTGATCGCGGGCCCGGCGCTGGGCGGCTTCCTCTATGCGCTGGGCCCTGTCGCGGTTTACACGCTCTGCATATTGGGTTTTGCGGCGGCCGCTGTGATCGTGTCGAGGTTGGGCGGCCGGCGCTATGTCCCCGAGCCCGGTCTTGCCAGCCGGCTGGAACGCGTGGCCGAAGGCGTGAGCTTTGTCCGCTCGCGTCCGGTGGTGTTGGGGGCGATTTCGCTTGATCTCTTCGCGGTGTTGTTGGGCGGGGCAACCGCGCTTCTTCCCGTCTATGCCCGCGACATCCTGCATGCCGGTCCGATCGGGCTGGGTTTTCTGCGCAGCGCGCCGGCCGCTGGCGCCTTTGTGGTGGCCTTCACCCTCACCCGTCACCAGATCAAGGTGAATGTCGGCGCCAAGATGTTCGCCGCCGTGGCTCTGTTCGGGCTTTCCACCATCGTTTTCGGCCTTTCCACCTGGTTTCCGCTGTCGCTGCTTGCTCTGTTTTTCCTGGGCGCCAGCGACATGGTGAGCGTCAATATCCGCTCATCCTTGATTCAGTTGGCGACGCCCGACGCGATGCGGGGTCGCGTTTCGGCGGTGAACATGCTGTTCATCGGCGCCTCCAACGAATTGGGAGAATTCGAATCCGGCCTCACCGCGGCCTGGTTCGGCACCGTGCCCGCCGTGGTGATGGGCGGCTTGGGTACTCTGCTGGTCGTGGCAGGTTGGATGAAATTGTTTCCGCCGCTCCGCCGCGTCAGCACATTCAGCGAAGTGGCTGTCTCATCCTAGAAATTATAGCTGAGATGGATATAGCCGCCGCGCGGTGAAACCTCCGCGCCATAGATCAGGCCGGGCGGATGATAGCGAGTGGTGAAGATTTTCGAGAAGCCGAAGGCGAAGCCGGCGCTGGCGGCCACGTCGTACCAATGATGCTCCTTGGCTTCGACGCGGCTATAGCCGGTATAGATCGCCGCGGCGTAAGCGGGCACGCCATATTCCCAGCCATAGCGGTCCCAGAGATATTGCGCCGGCGCGAAGGCCAAGGCCGACGTGTCCGAGGGGAAGGATTGCGCGTCGGCGCCGTTGGGCCGTTCCTCATGCACGATATGCTTGAGGGCATAGGCGGTGCCCACGGTGGCGAGCGTGTCCACCGTGAGTTGGGCCAGGCCCATCCGGTCGTCCTGGTAAAGGCTCACTCCGGCCGCGACCAGGGGAAGCGCAATGGCCACGCCCGTGCCGGTGGTCTCGATGGCGTCCGCTTGCGCCGCCTCGCATGTCGCCACCAGCAGCAGGGCCAACAATGCCGGACCGGAGAAAAATCTATAAGACATTCAAGCGTTTTAGCGGCTTGAGGGAGGCCTGCAAGGGCTTCCGGGCCGGTTTGGGAATTTGTAGGGTTCGAGCCCGCGGAAACAGCGGGCCGTGAGCAGGGGAGGGATTGATGGCATTCTTAAGAGGCTGGACACCGCGCGAGCGGCACGCGGTGATCGCCTCCTATCTGTGCTGGGCGCTGGACGCTTTCGATTATTTCGTCCTGGTGTTCGTGCTCACCGACGTGGCTCAGGCTTTCCATGCAGGCATCACCGCGGTCGCTTTGGCACTGACCTTGACTTTGGCGTTCCGTCCCCTGGGCGCTTTCATTTTCGGACGGCTGGCCGACCGCTATGGCCGCCGGCCGGTCCTGATGGTCAATGTCGCGCTCTATTCCCTGTTCGGGTTTCTCACTGCTTTCTCGCCCAGCCTCATCACGTTCCTGGCGATCCGCTCCCTATTCGGCATGGCGATGGGCGGGGTATGGGGCATTGGCGCGTCACTCGCTTTCGAGACCATCACGCGCGAAAAGCGCGGCTTCGTCTCGGGCCTGATGCAGTCGGGTTATGCCACCGGCTATCTCGCCGCCTCGCTGGTGTTCGGATTTCTTTATGCGTGGCTGGGTTGGCGCGGCCTGTTCATGGTGGGCATCCTTCCCGCCTTTTTCCTGATTTTCTATATCTGGAGCCAGGTGAGCGAAGCGCCAGGCTGGAATCTGGAACGGGCGCGCGCCTCCACCACTTTTTCCGTGCTCAAGACTCATTGGCGGCTGGCGCTGTTCGCCGTCGTGATGATGACGGCGTTCAATTTCTTCAGCCACGGCACCCAGGATCTTTATCCCACCTTCCTGCAAAAGCAGCATCACTTCGATCACGCCACAGTGTCGACGATCGCGATCCTCTACAATATCGCCGCCATCATGGGCGGGCTGACGGTGGGAAGCCTCAGCCAGCGCTTTGGACGCAAACGCGCGTCGGTGGTGACTGCGCTGATTGCGGTGCCGGTGGCGTTCCTCTGGGCCTTTTCCTCCACTGCCGCGTTGCTCGCGCTGGGCGCCATCCTGATGCAATTCCTGGTGCAGGGCGCCTGGGGCGTGGTGCCGGCACATTTGAATGAGATTTCCCCCGCAGGCGCGCGCGGCACCTTTCCCGGCACGGTCTATCAATTGGGCAATCTCATCGCCTCGGTGAATGCGGTCTTGCAGACCAGCATCGCCGAGCGCACCGGCGGCAATTATGCGATTGCTCTGGCAAGTGTGGCGATTGTCTCGGTGCTGGTGATCGCGCTGTTCATGGGGCTGGGGCCCCAGGCGCAAGACGTGGAGATGGTCTAGGCTTTTACGTAGACGTCCACCCTGTCAGCGGGCCCTGAATCGTCGGCGCCGCCCATGGCGCGCACATCGATCCGCTCGGCGGGAACGCCGTCGTCGATCAGCACCTGACGGATCGCCAGCGCGCGTTTGAGCGACAGGCGCCGCGCATCCGAACTCTTGTCGCCGCGATTGCCGCCAAAGGCTTGGATCTGCACCCGGGCCGAGGCGCTGTTCATGGCGGCGTTGAGATCGCCCGCCAGGAATTTGATCGCGCCCAAAGCGGATTGCGCCGGGTCGGCGGCCTGGGGCGCGAACAGGATCACGCTGCGCTTGGTGAGGCCGGGCGTGGGCAGTTCGGCGGCAGCCTGCGCGGGCGCGGCGCTGGCCGGCGGCGGATTGGCTTTCGCCATTTGCTTGGGCTGCGCTTTCGGCGCTGACGCAGCGGATTGGGGCGCAGCAGGTGGAAGCGGTGCCGGCGTGGCGAAATTCAGTCCGGCGGCGCCCTGGTCGGTATAACCGCTATAACCAGGGTTATAAGCCGGTTGGCTGGTGGCAGGCACGGTGGCGACCGCGGTGCCCTCGGCTTTTGCCTGCCTGACCGGTTTGGGCGCGGGCTCTGCTTTGGGCGCCGGCGCGGCTTTGGCTTCCTTGGCCGGAGGTGACGGCGCGGGTTCTGGTTTGGGCTCGACGCGGGCTTGCCGCACGCGCTTGGGCGCGGGGGCCTGGTCAGCAGCGGCCTCAATTTTGTGGCTCTGAGCGCTCCGCTTGGCGGGCATATGGAGATGAACCGCGCCGGTGTCCCTGGCGGTTTCGCCGGGCTGAAGCAGCGGATGCACCACACGCATATACTGGCCGCCGGGATAAAGCAGCGTGCCGCCGCCGCGCGCGACCGGATTGACGGTCACGTCACTGCCCCGCTCCACGGTCTGACTCAAAGCGATACCCGGCCAGGCAAGCCAGGCACTGGCCAGCAAGGCGAGTTTCAAGTGACGCATCCGAACGGCCCAGTTTTCGACAGAGCTACCCCAGCCCCTAGCCTAGCCTCAACTAACGCTTTGCAACAACTGCCAAATGCCGCAGATTTGTTCCCGCAGCGGGCATTTCCGGGTTCAACCATTCGGGGAATTTCCCGTGTCTGCGCGACGTTAAGGAGATTTTTCCATGAAATCCCGTGCCGCTGTCGCCTATGGCCCCGGCCAGCCTTTGGTTGTGGAGGAGGTGGATCTTGACGGACCCCGCCAGGGCGAAGTGCTGGTCGAGATCAAGGCCACCGGGGTCTGTCATACCGACGAATTCACCCGCTCGGGCGCCGATCCCGAAGGCCTGTTCCCGGTGATCCTGGGCCATGAGGGCGCGGGCGTGGTGGTGGAGGTCGGGGCTGGTGTCTCAAGCGTGAAACCGGGCGACCATGTGATCCCGCTCTACACGCCGGAATGCCGCCAGTGCAAAAGCTGCACCTCGCACAAGACCAATCTCTGCACCGCCATCCGCGCCACCCAGGGCAAAGGCTTGATGCCGGACGGGACCAGCCGGTTTTCGCTCAAGGGCAAACCCATCCATCATTATATGGGCTGCTCGACCTTCTCGAATTTCACCGTGCTGCCTGAGATCGCGCTGGCCAAGATCCGTCCTGACGCGCCGTTCGACAGGGCTTGCTATATCGGCTGCGGCGTCACCACCGGCGTGGGCGCGGTGATCAAGACCGCCAAGGTCGAGCCTGGCGCCCATGTGGTGGTGTTCGGGCTGGGCGGCATCGGCCTCAATGTGGTGCAGGGCGCGCGGATGGCGGGCGCGGCCATGATCGTGGGCGTGGACCTCAATCCCAAGCGCGAGACATTGGCGCGGCAGTTCGGCCTCACCCATTTCGTCAATCCCAAAGACGTGAAAGGCGATCTGGTCGGCCATCTGGTCGAACTCACCGGCGGCGGCGCCGATTAGTCCTTCGAATGCGTGGGCAATGTGGATTTGATGCGCCAGGCGCTGGAATGCACCCATCGTGGTTGGGGCGTCTCGGTGATCATCGGCGTGGCGGGCGCGGGACAAGAAATCAAGACCCGGCCGTTTCAACTGGTCACCGGGCGGGTGTGGAAAGGCACGGCGTTCGGCGGCGTGCGCGGACGCACCGAAGTGCCTGGAATCGTCGATTGGTACATGGATGGACGGATCGCCATCGATCCCTTGATCACCCACAAGCTGCCCTTGGCGCGGATCAACGAAGCCTTCGACCTGATGCACACCGGCGAAAGCATCCGCACCGTGATCGAATTCTAGCTGCGCGCGCCTTTAAGCAATTTCAGCAACTGGGGATGCAGCGGATCGTTGGCGCAAAGCATCTGGCCATTGGCGAGCATCTGATCGCCGCCATTGAGATCGGTGACCACTCCGCCCGCCTCGCGCACCAGCACAATGCCTGCGGCCACGTCCCAGGGCTGCAGGCCATGCTCCCAGAACCCGTCGAAGCGCCCGGCGGCGACGAAAGCCATGTCGAGCGAGGCCGCGCCCATGCGGCGGATGCCGGCGGTGGTTTCCATCACCGCGCCCGTTTCGGCCAGCGCACGGGCATGTCCTTCCTTGCCCATGAAAGGCAGGCCGGTGGCGATCACGGCGGCGCCCATATCCTTGCGCGCCGCGACTCTAAGCCTTTTGTTGTTGAGATAGGCGCCATGGCTCTTCTCGGCAGTGAAGAGATCGTCAGTGACGGGATTGTAGACCACGCCAGAGACCAGCTGGCCTTCGCGCTCCAGTGCGATGGAGATGGCGAATTGCGGAATGCCGTGCATGAAATTGGTGGTGCCGTCGATGGGATCGATGATGAAGCGGTGAGTCCTGTCACGACCTTCGACCGCGCCGCCTTCCTCACCCAAAAAGCCATAGCCGGGCCGCGCCCTGGTCAATTCCTCGATCAAGATTTGCTCGGTGCGCTTGTCGGCGGAGGTGACGAAATCGGCCGGACCCTTCATCGAGATCTGGAGATTCTCCAGCTCGCCGAAATCGCGGATCAGGGGGCGGCCGGCTTTGCGCGCGGCGGCAATCATCACATTCAGGGCAGGCGATAAATAGACCATCAGTTTTCCGCGCGGCGGACGTAAGCGCCGTCCTCGGTGGCGACCACAATTCTTTCGCCCGCTTCGATGAAAGGTGGCACCTGAATCTTCATGCCGTTTTCCAGCACCGCGCTTTTGTAGGAAGGCGCTGCGGTCCCGCCTCTCATCACAGGATCGGCCTCGCTGACGGTGACGCTGACTTGCACCGGCAATTTGATGCCGATGGGGCGGCCATCGTAAAGTTGCACCAGGGTTTTCATCCCGTCCTGCAGGAAGCGCGCCTGATCGCCCACGAAATCGGCGGCAAGCTCGATCTGCTCGTAATTCTCCATGTCCATGAACGTCAGCATGTCGCCGGCGGCATAGAGGAACTGGAAGTCCTTCTTTTCTAAGTAGACTTCTTCCACCGTCTCATCGGAGCGGAAACGCTGATTAAGCTTGGTGCCCTGGATGACGTGCTTGAGTTCGACCTGGTTATAGGCGCCGCCCTTGCCTGGCTTGACCTTTTGGGTCTTCACCGTCATCCACAAGCCACCATCGAATTCGATCAAGGTGCCGGGGCTGATTTCATTGCCGGTGATCTTGGCCATGGGAAACGTGCCTCCCGGCACGGGATATGGAGCGGTTAAAAAATTCAAAGAGCGCGCGGGTTATAGCGGGAGCAGGGGGCAATCTCAACCGCGAGAAAAAGCCATCAGAATGACGGGTCCGCTGTCGGTTTCCGCCGGTCTCAGGTCGCGAAATCCGGCCTTGCGATAGGCACGCCGGGCCCGGCTGTTCTCGGGCGCGGGATCGATAACAATCAGCGGCGCGGCATCATCCAGCAACCGTTCGGCGAGCAGGCGCAGAAATCTGGCGCCATGGCCCCGGCCGATCATGTGCGGGACGCCGATGAAGGCATCGACAGCGATCGCGCCTTGCGGCAATTCAGCAAGATGGGGCTGCGGCCAGGCATGCACTTCGTATGCTTGGGCATAGCCGAATGGGCGATCGTCATGGGAGACGATCCATTGGCGCATCGTCTCGTTGGCGAGATCTTCCTCGATCAGTGCCAATTCGGTGCTGGGATCGCCCCACCAACGCAGCACTTCCGGCGTGGTAAGCCATGTGCGCAGCGTCGGCAGGTCTTCCGGCGCGAGATTTCGGAACGAATAGAGGCCGCTCATGCGGGGCTTGTATCAGAACAGCGCGTTGAACGCCTTGACCGCCGCTTCCGGTCCCTCGGCATGTTCCCATACGCCTGCCGAAACGGCGAGAAAATCGGCGCCCGCTTCCACCAGCGCCGGCGCATTGGCGATTGTGATGCCGCCGATCGCCACAGCGGGAACCACCATCACATCCGACCACCAATTGAGAAGCGCGATATCGGCCTGGGCCTTGGGGTCCTTGGTCCGGGTGGGGAAGAAGGCGCCGAAGGCGACATAATCGGCACCCGCCTCGGCCGCTTCCACCGCAAGGTGCCGGCTATCGTGGCAGGTGACGCCCACGATGCGCGACGGACCCATCGCGGCGCGCGCGTCGGCATAGGATGCATCGTCCTGGCCGACATGGACGCCGTCACAGCCCAATTCTGCGGCAAGATCGGGCCGGTCGTTCAAGATGAAGGCGGCGCCGTGTGCCTGGATGATGGGACGCAAAAGATCGGCGGCGCGGCGGATCGCATCATCTTCGAGGTCTTTGAGTCGAAGTTGAAAGCTCGCGACATCGCCGCCAGCCAACGCCTCGCGCAACGGCGTGACGAAGTTGGCCGCCGAAAGTTTCGGCGGTGAGACCAAGTATAGCCGACAATTAGACATGGACTGATACGTCTTGGTCGAGACCCGGATGGGGTATGATCAAATCAAGCCGCCTTTTTCTCGTCGGCCTTGGTCCATTTGCCTAAGGCAGCCAGACTGTTCATCAAAGCGCGATGCGCGAAGGCAGCTTGCGCCTTCGCGACATTGTCGGCCTTGCCGCTCCACGCCACTTGTGGCGCGTGCTGCAGCGCGCGGCCATAAGAGAAAGTCACCGGCCAGGGCAGGCCGCCGATGGCATTGATGGCGGACAGATGTGCAGTGGCGTCTTCGTCCGACTGGCCGCCCGAAAGGAAAGCAATGCCCGGCACCGCCGACGGGACGCATTCCCTCAGCACCCTTACCGTCGCTTCGGCCACTTCCTGCGCCGTATTCTGCTTGGCGCATTTCATGCCCGGCACGATCATGTTGGGCTTGAGGATCATGCCTTCCAACGCAACATTGGCATAGAAAAGTTCTTGGAAAACTTCCTTCAATACCCAAGTGGTGACCTCTGAACAGCGCGCAATATCGTGATCGCCGTCCATCAGCACTTCCGGCTCGACGATGGGGACGATGCCGTTCTCTTGCGCCAGCGCCGCGTAACGGGCCAGCGCCTGGGCATTGGCGTTGATGCAATTATAGGTGGGAATCTTCGGGCTGATATCGATCACTCCGCGCCATTTGGCGAAACGCGCGCCCAGTTTGTAGTATTCCTGGAAGCGCTCGCGCAGGCCGTCCAGGCCCTCGGTCACCACTTCGTTCGGCGCGGCGGCAAGCGGTTTGGCGCCCATGTCCACCTTGATGCCGGGGATCGCGCCGTTGGCTTCGATCAGCTTCACCAGGGTCGTGCCGTCCTTGGCCTTCTGGCGGATGGTCTCGTCATAAAGGATCACGCCGGAGATATGGCCTTTCATCGCCACATCGGTGCGGAAAAGGAACTCGCGATAGTCGCGGCGATTGTCTTCGGTGTTCTCCACCCCGATCGCGTCGAAGCGTTTCTTGATGGTGCCGGTGGATTCATCGGCGGCCAGCAGGCCCTTGCCCGGCGCCACCATCTTTTTCGCGATTGCGTTCAACTCACTGAGATTCATCGTCAGCCCCTTGAATTATTGTTCCGTGCCTTGGCGGCTTTCAGCGCTTCGACACCGGGCAACTCCTTGCCTTCCAGCCATTCCAGGAATGCCCCGCCGGCGGTCGAGACATAGGAAAAGTCATTTTCCACGCCCGCATGGGCCAGCGCCGCGACCGTGTCGCCGCCGCCGGCCACCGACAAAAGATCGCCCGCCTTGGTAGCCGCCGCAACCGCTTTTGCCGCCGCCACGGTTCCCCGATCGAAAGGTTTGGTTTCGAAGGCGCCAAAAGGGCCGTTCCAGACCAGGGTCTTGGTGTTCAGCAGGCGGTTCTCAAAGGCTTTGATTGTGGCCGGTCCCACATCCAGCACCATCTCGTCCGGGGCGATCTGGTCCACCGGAATGGTGCGATGTGCCGCGTTTTCCTTGAATTCCTTGGCCACCACCACGTCGCTGGGCAAAATTATCACCGCACCGCTTTCGTTCGCCATGTGCAGGACTTTGCGCGCGGTTTCCAGATGATCGGCTTCGTAGAGCGATTTGCCCACCGCGATGCCTTCGGCCGCCAGGAAGGTGTTGGCCATGGCGCCGCCGATCACCAGCACTTCCACCCGCGTCACCAGATTCTGCAAAAGCTCGATCTTGGTCGACACCTTGGCGCCGCCCACCACCGCCAGCAAAGGCCGCTGGGGATCGCCCAGCGCTTTCTTGAGATGGGTGAGCTCGGCTTCCATGGCGCGGCCCGCCGCTGATGGCAGAAGCGCGGCCAACGCGGTGGTGGTGGCGTGCGCCCGGTGCGCGGCAGAAAATGCGTCATTGACGAAGATGTCGCCCAGCGACGCCACTTGTCTGGCGAAGTTCGGATCGTCTTTTTCCTCGCCGGGATGGAAGCGGGTGTTCTCCAGCAGCAGAATCTCGCCATCCTTCAGCGCCTTGACCGCGGTTTCGGCTTTCGGTCCCACGCAATCCTCGGCGAAAGCAACCGGGCGGCCGATCGCCTTGGCCAGCGGCGCCACCACCGGCTTCAGCGACATGGACGGCACAACTTTACCCTTGGGGCGGTCGAAATGGCTGAGCAGGATGACCTTGGCGCCTTTGCCCGCCAGCTCGCGGATGGTGGGCACTTGGCGCTCGATCCGGGTGGCGTCGGTGACTTTGCCGTCCTTCAACGGGACATTGAGATCGGCACGCACCAGGACGCGCTTGCCCTTCACTTGAAGATCATCGAGCGTGTTGAAGTCCATGCGGGCCGCTTAGAGGAACTTGCCCATCGCCACGGCGGTATCGCCCATGCGGTTGGAGAAGCCCCATTCATTGTCATACCAGGTCAAGATGAAGACGAAATTCCCGTCTATCACCTTGGTCTGGTCGAGCGCGAAGCTGGACGAGGCGGGATTGTGGTTGAAATCCACCGACACCAGCTTGTCGCGCACCACTTCCAGGATGCCTTTGAGCGGACCCGACGAAGCGGCGGCGATGATCGCCTGGTTCACTTCCTCCACGGTCGTGGCCCGCTTGGAGATGAATTTCAGATCCACCAGCGAGACATTGGGCGTGGGCACGCGCACCGAAACGCCATCCAGCCTGCCTTTCAATTCCGGCAGCACCAACCCCACCGCCTTGGCAGCGCCGGTCGAGGTGGGGATCATCGAGAGCGCCGCGGCGCGGCCCCGGTAAAGATCCTTGTGCATCTGGTCCAGCGTGGGCTGGTCGTTGGTATAGGAATGGACCGTGGTCATCATGCCTTTTTCGATGCCGACCGTGTCATTCAGCACCTTGGCCACCGGCACCAGGCAGTTGGTGGTGCAGGAGGCGTTGGAGACAATGAGATGATCCTTGGTGATCTTGTCGTGGTTGACGCCGTAACACACGGTGATATCGGCGCCCTCGGCGGGCGCCGACACCAGAACGCGCTTGGCCCCGGCTTCGAGATGGAGCGCGGCCTTGTCGCGGGCGGTGAAGATGCCGGTGCACTCCATCGCGATGTCCACGCCCAATTCCTTGTGCAGGAGCTTGGCCGGATCCTTGATGGCGGTGACTTTGATCTTGTGGCCGGCGGCGGTCATGATGTCGCCTTCCACCGTCACCTGGGCGGGGAAGCGGCCATGCACGCTGTCATAGCGCAGCAGATGGGCGTTGGTTTCGATGGGTCCGAGGTCATTGACGGCGACGATTTCGATGTCGCGCCGACCGCTTTCCACGATCGCCCGCAGCACCAGCCGCCCGATACGGCCGAAGCCGTTGATTGACACACGTACCATTGCCCTTCGCTCCTAACGCTTGCTCAACGCCGTCTTGGCCGCTTCCGCCGCGGCCTCGGGCGTGATGCCGAAATGCTTATAGACATCCTTGGCCGGCCCGCTGGAGCCGAAAGAATGCATGCCGATGAAGCCGCCACCGGCGCCGATATAACGGTCCCAACCTTGGCGGACTCCCGCTTCGATCGCGACCTTGATGGTGCCCGGACCTAGCACGCTTTCACGATATTGTGGGCTCTGTTCCTCGAACAAGGCCCAGCAGGGCATGGAGACTATGCGCGAGGGGATGCCGTCCTTGGCCAGAAGGGCGCGGGCCTGGACCGCCAGGCCAACTTCCGAGCCGGTGGCGAGGAAAGTGAGCTTGGCGCCGGGATCGCCCATCAATTCATAGGCGCCCTTGGCCGAGAGGTTTTCGGCGGTGTGGGTGGTACGCACCGTCGGCACCTCTTGGCGCGAGAAGGCCAGCAGCGTGGGGCGCTTGGGATGATCCAGCGCCAATTGCCAGCATTCCGCTGTCTCCACACCGTCGGCGGGACGCATCACCAGAAGATAGGGAATGGCGCGCAGAGCGGCCAGATGCTCGACCGGCTGATGGGTGGGGCCGTCCTCGCCCACGCCGATGGAATCGTGCGTCATCACGAAGATGGTGCGGATGCCCATCAGCGCCGCCAGCCGGATGGAGGGCCGGCAATAATCCGAGAACACCATGAAGGTGCCGCCGTAAGGGACCACGCCGCCATGCAAGGTCATGCCGTTCATCGCCGCCGCCATCCCATGCTCGCGGATGCCGTAATGGATATAGCGGCCGGCGAAATCGCCCGGCGCCATTTCGGTGATGTTCTTGGTCTTGGTGTTGTTGGAAGGCGTGAGGTCGGCCGAGCCGCCGATGGTGATGGACAGCGCGCCGTTGATCACCTCCAGCGCTTTTTCCGAATGCTTGCGGGTGCCGGCTTCCGGCTTCTCTGCGCTCATCTTTTCCTTAAGCGCAATCAGGCCCTCGGGCACCGCGGCCGGGATACGCTCTTCGATGACGTCGTCGAATTCTTTTTTCTTGGCCGAGGCATTTTTGCGCGCGGTCCATTCCGCGTACGCGCTTTTGCCTTGGGCGCCGATGGCGCGCCATTGGTTGAGCAGATCGTCCGGCACCACGAAAGGCGGATAATCCCAGCCCAATTCTTTGCGCGTGGCCGCCACTTCCTCGGCGCCGGGCGCATCGGAATGGGCCTTTTGCGTGCCCTGGCGATTGGGCATACCGAAGCCGATGATGGTCTTGCAGGCGATCATCACCGGGCCTTTGGCGTTCTGCGCGGCGCCGAGCGCGCGGAACACGTCGGCGGCGTCATGGCCGTTACAGGCATCGGTGGTCCAGCCCGCCGCCTGAAAGCGCTCGATCATGTTGGTCGATTCCGACAGCGAAGTGGACCCGTCGATGGTGATCGAATTGTGATCCCACAGCATGATCAGATTGTCGGGCTTGAGATGGCCCGCCAGCGAAATCGCTTCGTGGCTGATGCCTTCCTCCAGATCGCCGTCACTGCAGATCACATAGATCTTGTGATCGACCAGCTCCTTGCCGAAGCGGGCGCGCAAATGCGCTTCCGCGATCGCCATGCCCACCGCATTGCCGACGCCTTGGCCGAGCGGTCCGGTGGTGGTCTCGATCCCCGGCGCATGGCCGTACTCGGGATGGCCGGCGGTGCGGCTTCCCACTGTGCGGAAATGTTCCAGCTGGTCGATCGTCATCTCCGGATAGCCGGTGAGATAGAGCAGCGAATAGAGCAGCATCGAGCCGTGGCCTGCCGACAGCACGAAACGGTCGCGATCAGGCCAATGGGGATGTTCGGGATCGTATTTCAGGAAGCGGGAAAACAGCACGGTGGCCGCGTCCGCCATGCCCATCGGCAAGCCGGGATGGCCCGACTTGGCTTTTTCCACCGCATCGATCGACAGCATGCGGATCACGTTGGCAAGACGGCGGGTATGAGCCTGCTCTGGAGGAGCCTGGGTACTGGTCATGATCGGTTTCCCGTGAGGGTGTGGAGGCCTTAGCGAGGGGGGTCTGCCGCCGTCAAGAGGCGGCCACAAGGACCTAACGCAAATGCGTTGACCCTCTTTCCCGGCGCGGCCTAAGGTCTTTCGCGGCCCCGAGTGCGGAAAAAATATGAGCCGGCTGGATTTGGCGGAAAAACGCCTCGCCCAAGCATTGGAAAAGCTGGAAAAGGCCGCGAAAACAGCGGCCAAGCGCGACCAGGACAAATCCGGGGTAGAGGCTCTGGCCGAGGAGCGGGAGCGGCTTTTGGCCCGGATTGCCCAGCTGGAGGAAGAATTGGCGGCGCTCGGGAGCGCTAGCCAGGAAGTCGAGGGCCGGCTGGATGGGGCGATCGGCGAAATTCGCGCGGCGTTAGCAAGGTAGGAGCGACGGCCAGGAAAAGTGGGACGAGCGAACGAGGAGCGGTTTTCCGTCCGGCCGCGCGACAATAGGAAAAAGTCATGCCCTTAGTGAATGTGATGGTAAATGGCCGCGCTTACACCGGGAGCACCGGCCAGGAAAAGTGCGCAGCGGTTTTCCGTCGGTCGTGCGACCCAGAAAAGAAAGAGGCAAGGCAATGCCCCTAGTAAATGTGATGGTGAACGGTCGAGCCTACACAATAGCCTGTGATGAAGGTGAAGAGGAACATCTGCGCCAACTGGCCGATAGGGTGGATGCAAAGGCGCGAGAGGTTCTGAGTTCCGTGGGCCAGGTGGGCGACGCGCGTCTGCTGTTGATGGCGGCGATCCTGATCGCCGATGAGCATCATGGCGGCAGGGAAGATGCCGCAGACCGTGACGCCGGGCATGTGGCGCAGCAAGCGGAACTGGAAGGCCGCGCCGAAGCGGCGGAAACAAGGGCGGTCACGGCATTGGAACAGGTGGCGAGCCGCCTGGAACAGATTGCCGCTGGCCTCGCCGCAGCCTAGAGTGAATCCAGGACGGTGACTGCCTCGCGCGTCAGGTTAGCGATGCCCAGGGGCCTTAATGGTACTCACCGGGAGCTGTCCCTGACCAGGGTCGTGGCCTTGGTCATATGGCGCCCACCTGCACTGCAGGCCCGTGAGGATCCAAACACCAACGGCGAATGCGGTGCCGTCCGCCATGCCCGATAAGGGGCAATTGCGTCTGCTGGCGCGCCAGCGCCGGGCGTCGCTCAAGGACGCGAGCTTCGCGCAACGTTTGGCCGATCATGCGGCACTGCTGGCGATTGCGTCCGGCACAATGGTGGGCGGCTATCATGCCCATCAGGACGAAGCCGATCCCGCTTTGCTGCTGAAGGCGCTGACGCGATTGGGGGCGCATATCGCGTTTCCGCGCGTCACAGCCAAGGATACCGCGCTGGATTTTCATCTGGTGCCGGATGGCGAGATTCTCTTGCCTGGACGCCATGGCATCCGCGAACCTTTGGCGCATTGGCCGCAAGTGATGCCTCAGCTTCTTCTGGTGCCACTTCTGGCCTATGACGATCACGGTTATCGCCTTGGCACTGGCGGCGGCTATTATGATCGCACCCTTGCCGTGCTGGCCGGTGCGCGCGCCATCGGCATCGCCTATAGCGGACAAAGAATGGAAAGCCTGCCGCATGATGCCCATGATTATCCGCTGGACGCCGTCCTCACCGAACAAGGTCTGAAAGAATTCCCGCGATGAAAATTCTGTTTTTGGGCGACGTCATCGGCAAGCCCGGCCGCGATGCGGTGGCGGATGAACTGCCCGGCCTAAAGGAGCGTCTCGCGCCCGATCTGGTGATCGTCAATGGCGAGAATGCCGCCCATGGCTTCGGCCTCACCCGCGCCATCGCCGAGGAATTCTTCGCCATGGGCGTGGATGTAATCTCGACCGGCAATCACTGGGCCGACCAGAAAGAGATTCTCACTTACATCGACAACGAGGACCGCATCTTGAGGCCCCGCAATTACCCTCCGGGCACACCGGGACGGGGCGCCAATCTCTATCAGACCCCCAACGGCAGCGTGCTGGTGATCAATGTGATGGGCCGGGTCTTCATGGACGCGCTGGATGATCCCTTCGCGGCGGTGGAGGCTGAGCTTTCCAGTTGCGCGCTGGGACGGGTGGCCGATGCCGTTGTGGTGGATATGCATGCCGAAGCCACCTCGGAGAAAATGGCGATGGGGCATTTCTGCGATGGCCGCGCCAGCCTGGTGGTGGGCACCCACCAGCATGTGCCCACCGCCGACGCGCAGATCCTGCCGGGCGGCACGGCCTATCAGAGCGATGCGGGGGCCTGCTGCGATTACGACTCCGTGATCGGGATGGACAAGAACGAACCGCTGCAACGTTTTGTGCGCAAGATTTCCACCACCCGTTTTTCGCCGGCCACCGGCCCCGCAACGGTCTGCGGCGTGTTTGTGGAAACCGGCGTGAATGGTTTGGCGGTACGGATCGCGCCGGTCCGGGTGGGCGGGCGTTTGGCGCAGACACTTCCCTGACCGCTGGGTCAGCCGGTGGTGAGCGCCCGTTCTACCGCACCGCCCAGCCGCCGCCATTCGTCGGTGAGGTCGAACAGCCGCCGCACGCCTTTGGCGGTCAGCGCGTAATAGACCCTTATCCGCGCGCCTATTGGGCGGCGCTGGGTCTTGAGCAGGCCATCAGCTTCCAGGGCGTGGAGCAGGGGATAGACCACCCCCTCCTTCAATGAGACCACCGCGCCGGTCGCGGTGCCGATCGCGGCCACGATCTCATAGCCATACATCTCCTCCCGTGCATTCAAGAGGCTGAGGATCAGAAGCTCCGGGACCCCGGACATGAAGGGCGGATTCGCTGCCACGAATCCACTATACCTATTCCTGATAGGTAAACACTACCTATTGCAGATAGGTATATAGATTCACCTATCCATTCAACGGCTTGAAATTTCTCCAGGCCTTCCAGCCGAAATAGAGGAAGGCCAGAAGCACAATTCCTTGCACCGCCATGAAGACCGGACCGCTGGGCGGATTGCCGGGCGCAATCGCCGCCAGGGCCGGCACTTTCGCGAAAGTCTGGACCACCAGGACAAAGCAATTGAGGTAGAGGGCAAGGGTCGCGGTCGCGATATAGGCGCCCCGCCAACCTCCCGCCAAACCCCGGCCATACAGGGCGTAAAGCGCCACCGCCAAGACCACCAGCGAGATAATCCCGAATATCTGGGCAGGGGTGAGGTGTTCATCATGGAAAAAAAGGAAACCGGTGACGCTGGTCAAAACCGTGAACAGCAAGAACCAGGCGGTCCAGCCGGGGCGGCTGCGGTTTCCGATCCAATCCGCAAGCACCACCAAACCGGTGACGATGCCGATCAGGCTGATCAGAACATGCAGGAGGGTGAGCCAATCCATGCCAAGAATCATGAGTTTCTCCGAATGGGGTTGACGTTGGGAAATGGGACGGACGGACTATCGGCCCATCCTGACTCCCGGTCCGGTTCCCAGACAAGGGCGGGGGCTTACCAGAGGGCTTGAAAGGGGCAGGCGGGGACGGCTATTGGACCGGCCAAAATTCAGGCGAGCGACCCATGGCCGGCCATAGCCAGTTCAAGAACATCATGTTCCGCAAGGGAAAACAGGACAAAGAGCGCTCCAAGCTCTTTTCCAAGCTCGCCCGCGAAATCACCGTGGCGGCCAAAGCCGGCATGCCCGACCCAGCGCACAATGCCCGGCTGCGTACCGCCATCGTCGCCGCCAAGGCCGAGTCTATGCCCAAGGACAATATCGAGCGCGCGATCAAGAAGGCGGGCGGCAGCGACGCCGAAAATTATGACGAAATCCGCTATGAAGGCCGCGGCCCCGGCGGTGTCGCCATCATTGTCGAAGCCATGACCGACAACCGCAACCGCACCTCGGCCGATGTGCGCTCCACCTTCGCCAAATATGGCGGGGCGATGGGCGAGACCGGCTCGGTCACCTTCCTGTTCGACCATGTGGGCGTGATCGCCTATCCCGCCGCCAAGGGTAGTGAAGACCAGATGCTGGAAATCGCGCTGGAGACGGGCGCCGACGAATGCATTTCCGACGGTGAGAGCCATGAATTCATCACCACACCGGAAAGCTTCGCCACGGTGCGCGAAGCGCTGGAAGCCAAATTGGGTGCGCCTCAGTCGGCGGCGATCACTTGGCGGCCGCAGACCAGCGTGCCGGTGTCGGACGATGCGGGCGAAAGCCTGATGAAGATGATCGAGATTCTGGACGATCATGACGATGTCCAGAACGTGTACGGCAATTACGAACTCTCCGACGCCCTGATGGCGAAGTTGAGTTAAGGACGCCGGCAGATCCGCGACTTCAGTTCTTGCGCATTGAAGCGTGTGAACGGAACAGGCACAAAGATGCCATGGCCGCCTTAGCGATTCGCATTCTTGGCCTCGACCCCGGCCTCACCCGGATGGGTTGGGGGATGATCGCGCTCGAAGGCACCAGGCTCTGTCATATCGAACATGGCGTGATCGCCACCCGCTCCAGCATGGGCCTGGGAGAAAGGCTGATGATCCTGCACCGGGAGCTTGGCGCGGTGGTGGCGCGGCTTTCGCCCCATGCCCTGGCGGTGGAGCAAGCCTTTGTCGCCCGCGATCCCTCGGCCGCGCTCAAGCTGGGTCATGCCCGCGCGGTGGCGCTGTTGGCAGGCGCGCAGGCGGGCCTGGAGATCGCGGAATATTCGCCCAACCAGATCAAGAAATGCGTGGTGGGCGCGGGCCATGCCGGCAAGGAACAGGTGCAGTTCATGGTGCGGCGTCTTCTGCCCGCCTGCCGCGTCACCGAAGCCGACGCCGCCGATGCGCTGGCGGCGGCGATCGCCCATGCCCATATGGCGGGGACACGGGCGCGCATGATGGCCGCGCGATGATCGGCAAGCTGACATGATCGGGAAATTGGGCGGCATCGTCGATTCTGTTTCCGAGGACGGCGTGATCCTGGATGTGAACGGTGTGGGCTATCTGGTGCAATGCCCGTCATCCACCCTGTCGCGTTTGTCCGCGGGGGCGCATGCCAGCCTGATCATCGAAATGAAAGTCAGCGAGGACGCGATCCGGCTTTACGGTTTCGCCTCTGCCGAGGAACGCGAATGGTTCCGGCTTCTGCAGACCGTGCAAAGCGTGGGCTCCAAGGTGGCGCTGTCGGTGCTGTCCACTCTCAGCCCACGCGAATTGCAGCGGGCGCTGGCGCTGTCCGACAAGGCGATGATCGGGCGCACACCCGGCGTGGGCCCCAAGCTGGCGCTGCGCATCACCACCGAACTCAAGGACAAAGCGCCCGCCATGATGATGCGAGGCGATGGCGAGCATTATGCGCCGGTGACGGCGCCGCGTGGTCCTTCCGCCGACGCGGTCGCGGCACTTATGAAGCTGGGCTATTCCGACGGCCAGGCGGCGGAAGCGGTGGCGCGCGCCATGAATGATCTGGGCGAAAGCGCTGAGATCGGCGCGCTGATCCGCGAAGCTTTGCGCGGGATGGGGCGCTAGATGGCCAAAGCGAAAAACGACGCGGACCGCATCGTCACCCCGGAACGGCTGGAAGACGACGCGCTGGAATCATCGCTCAGGCCCAAGCGGCTGGCCGATTTCGTAGGCCAGCAACAGGCGCGTGAGAATCTTTCCGTCTTCATCGAAGCCGCCAAGGCGCGGGGTGAGGCGCTGGACCATGTCTTGTTCTCGGGCCCGCCCGGCCTGGGCAAGACTACCTTGGCCCAGATCGTGGCCCGCGAATTGGGGGTGAATTTCCGCTCTACGTCCGGTCCCGTGCTGGCCAAGGCAGGCGACCTTGCCGCCATCCTCACCAATCTCGAGCCGCGCGACGTTCTCTTCATCGACGAGATCCATCGTCTCAATCCCGCGGTAGAGGAAATCCTTTATCCGGCGATGGAGGATTTCGAACTCGATCTGGTGATCGGCGAAGGGCCTTCGGCGCGTTCGGTGAAGATCCAGCTTGCGCCGTTCACCTTGATTGGCGCCACCACCCGCTCGGGCTTGATCACCACGCCCTTGCGCGACCGTTTCGGCATTCCCATCCGGCTCAACTTTTATAATACCGAAGAGCTTTGCTCGATTGTGGCCAGGGGCGCGCGGGTACTGGGTTTCGATCTCAGCGAAGATGGCGCGCGCGAGATCGCGGGCCGCGCGCGCGGCACGCCGCGCATTGCCGGAAGGCTGCTCAAGCGGGTGCGCGATTTCGCCTCGGTGGGCGGCCACGCCAAGGTGGATGCCAAGATCGCCGACGCCGCGCTGACGCGCCTGGAAGTGGACCACAGGGGTTTAGACGCTTTCGATAAGCGCTATCTCAGCCTGATCGCCGAGAATTTCGCCGGCGGCCCGGTGGGGATCGAGACCATCGCCGCGGCCTTGGGCGAAGCGCGCGACGCCATCGAAGAGATCGTCGAGCCCTATCTGATGCAGCAGGGTTTTGTGCAGCGCACGCCGCGCGGGCGGCTTTTGACAGGTGCCGCCTATGGCCATCTGGGCGTGGCCCAGCCGGCACAAAGCCCCGCCCAGATCGGGCTTTTCTCCAGCGAGGACGATGATTGATGACGCCCCTGCTGGAGACCGAAAGGCTGCATCTGCGGGGCCATGCGCTCAGGGATTTCCCCGCCCATGCCGCCATGTGGACCGATGAACGCACTTTGCGGCACATCGGCGGGCCGCCTCGGAGCGAGGAAGAACTTTGGACGCGCTTTCTGCGCAATGTGGGCCAATGGCAATTGATGGGCTCGGGCATGTGGGCGCTTGAGGACAAATCCAGCGGTGCCTATGCCGGCGCGGTCGGTTTCATCACCGGCAAGCGGATGATGGACATCCCCTATCGTGACGAACCCGAAATGGGCTGGGTGATTGCTCCTGATTTCCATGGCAAGGGCTTTGCGCGCGAGGCCGTGGCGAAAATCCTCTCCTGGGGCGACGTCCATCTTGAGGCCGCTCAGAGCTGGTGCATGATCAGTCCGGCCAATCTGGCCTCCCGCAAGGTAGCCGCGGGCGCCGGTTTCCGCGAAGCCGGACATGCCCCATACAAAGACGTCGAGATGCTGACCTTCCTCAGACCGAGGCGGTCCTGATGGCGGTGTTGGGTACGATGTCGGGCCTGGGTCATTTCGACGGCAAGATTCATGTCTTGCCGCTTCGGGTCTATTACGAGGACACCGACCTTTCAGGCGTGGTCTATCACGCCAATTACCTGCGCTATATGGAACGGGCGCGCACCGAATTCTTCCGCTTGGCGGGGGTCGAACGCATGGCCGAATTGGAGACCGAGGAACCCACGGCCTGGACGCTCCGCGAGGTCAAGGTGAGCTACCATCGCCCGGCACGCGTGGACGACGCGCTCACCGTCAGGACCCGTTTGATTGCGCTCACCGGCGCGCGGCTTCGCGCGTTGCAGAAAATCTATGCCGATGAAACTCTGCTGGTGGATGGCCAAATCGAGGCCTGCATCGTTACATTGAAAGGCCAACCGCGCCGCTTGCCCGCGCCGTTGCGCAATTTGTTGACACCTTTTCTTTCTGAAACAGATACTTGAGAGTGATTCCTTCTGTTGCGCCCTACTTCTGTCAATTTTGAATGCGCATCTCTTCCACCGCGCGCCGTCGCGCGAAACAAGGTGTTCCCATGACATTGAAGCGCGTGATCGCCCCTGTCCTTTTTGTCATGCTGGTTGCCATGTTGGCGTTCGCGGCACGACCGGCGATGGCGCAACAGGGTCCGGCCGCGGCGCCGACCGGCGCGCCAGCCGACACCCAGACCATGGCGCCGCCCGCCGCAGCCCCCACCACCAATGTCGATATCGGCGGCCTGGCGCAGGTGGGCAATCCGGCCAGCGGCGGCTTCTCAATCGTCGAAAGCTTCCTGCGCGCCGACGTGATTGTGAAGGCGGTGATGGTGCTTCTGCTTCTGGCCTCGCTCTGGTCCTGGGCCATCATCATCAACAAATGGATCGTGCTGGGCCGATTGAAGCGCAAGGCCGCGCGCTTCGAAAAAGTATTCTGGTCGGGCCAGTCGCTGGACGAGCTTTACCAGCAATTCGCCGCTCATAACGATCATCCCCTGGCGGCGATGTTCGTGGCGGCGCTGCGCGAATGGCGCCGCGCCTTCGAGGGCGGCACACCCAAGGAAAGCCAGGTCCCGGGCATCAAAGAACGCATCGACAGCGCGATGAACGTCACCATCATGCGCGAGACCGACGGTGTCGAGCGGCAATTGGGCTTTCTGGCTACCGTGGGCTCAGTGGCACCCTTTATCGGCCTGTTCGGCACGGTCTGGGGCATCATGAATTCCTTCAGCGCCATCGCCGCTCGTCATGACACGACCTTGGCGGTCGTGGCGCCCGGCATTGCCGAAGCCTTGTTCGCCACCGCGATGGGCCTGTTCGCGGCGGTTCCGGCGGTGATCTTCTACAATCGGTTCATCAATGAGATCGGCCGCTACGCCAACCGGCTGGACGCCTTCGCTGAGGAATTCTCCTCGATCCTCTCGCGGCAACTTGAAGAGAAGATGCGCTGATGCCATCGGTGATGCATCATGTCGGGTCGCGCGGGCGCCGCAGGCGCAGCCCCGCCATGTCCGAGATCAACGTCACGCCCTTTGTCGACGTGATGCTGGTGCTGTTGATCGTCTTCATGGTGACCGCGCCGCTTTTGACCGTGGGCGTGCCGGTGGATCTGCCCAAGACACGGGCGCCGGCGCTGGGTCAGGACAAAGAGCCGCTCTCGGTCACCATCGCCAAGAACGGCAAAATCTATTTGCAAAAAGAAGTGGTGACCGAGGATCAACTGGTGCCCAAGCTCCAGGCCATTTCCCAGAACGGCTATGACCAGCGTATTTTCGTGCGCGGCGACCAGACGGTGGATTATGGCCGGGTGATGGTGGTGATGGGGCTTTTAGCCAGCGCGGGGTTCACGCATATCGGCCTGGTGACGGATGTCCAAAAGCCAAAGCCAGACGAGAAGCATTAAGGGCGGCTTCGCCCAGCGTCCGCCGCGCCCGACCACGGCGCGGGGTCCGCGCGCGGGCCTGGCGGTGTCGTTGTTGCTCCATGCCGCGCTGATCTCGGCCACCTATCTCACCTGGTCGCGGATGGTGAATGTCTCCGAAGTCAGCCATGCCGTGCCGGTCGATCTCATCACCGTGACACGGGTGACCAACATCGCGGCGATGGCGCCGCCTCCGCCACCCACCCCGCCCAAGGTCGAAGTCCCGGTGCCGCAGATGGAAGCGCCCGCGCTGCCCCAATTCAATGATGTCGAACCCGCGCCCCTGCCCCCGATGCCGCAATTCAAGATCCAGCCCGAGAAGAAGACGGAACAGCAAAATACCGAGACCAAGCAGAAGCAGAACAGCCAGGATTTCGCCGCGCTCCTGAACAAGCTCACCGCGCCGGCCAAGCCTCCGCCCAATGTCAAAGTCGGACCGCGCACCATCCAGGGCATCGGCGCCGCCAACGCCATGACAGCCGATCTCGCAGATGCGCTGAAAAGCCAGATCTATCAATGCTGGAGCCCGCCAGTGGGCGCGCCCAACGCCAACGATCTGGTGGTGGATTTCGATCTCAGGCTGAACCCGGATGGCACCGTGGCGGCGGCGAGTTCGCCGGCCCTGTCGAACGCCAACCCCAATCCCTACAATCGCGCCGCCGCATCGGCGGGCGAGGCCGCCATCTTCAAATGCCAGCCCTATAAATTGCCGGCTGACCGCTATAGCCAGTGGAGCGAAATCAATCCGCTGCGCTTCGACCCCCGCCAGATGATGAATCAATGATGTCTAAAAAACGCCCCCTTTTTATGGCCTACCGCTTCGCTACTTGAGGCCTTATCGGGAACGAGAATCGGACGAATGTCTTTGGAGAATGGCATGAGGAAATTTCTGGTCATCTGCGCCCTGTTCCTGGCGGCGCTGGCGCCATTGCCGGCGGCGGCAGCCCTGCAGGTCGACGTCACCCAGGGCAATATCAAGCCCATCCCGATCGCCATTCCCGACCTCCTGGCCGGCGATCCGTCCCAGGCGCAGGTGGGCGCCAATATCGCCCAAGTGGTGCGCGCCGATCTTCAGCGCTCGGGCCTGTTCAACACCATCGACCCCAAGGCCTTTGTCGATCATATCACCAACATCAATACCGCGCCCAATTTCGCCAATTGGCGGGTGATCAATGCGCAAGGCCTGGTGGCGGGCGAAGTCTCTCTGCAGCCGGACGGCCGCTTGAAAGTCGAATTCCGGCTGTGGGACGTCTATAGTGAGAACCAGATGCTGGGCCAGCAATTCTTCACCCAGCCGGAGAATTGGCGCCGCGTCGCCCATATGGTGTCGGACGCGATCTATTCGCGCATCACCGGCGAGTCCGGCTATTTCGACACCCGCATCGTTTTCATTTCCGAATCCGGTCCGGCCATCAAACGCATCAAGCGCCTGGCGGTGATGGATGAAGACGGGGCCAATCCCATCTTCCTCACCCGCGGCGACTATCTGGTGCTGACGCCGCGCTTCAATCCCACGGCGCAGATGATCGCCTACATGTCCTATATCGCCACCAAGCCGCACATCTATCTGTTCGACCTGGAGACCGGCAAACAGGAAGAACTGGGCAACTTCCCCAACATGACGTTCTCGCCACGCTTCTCGCCCGACGGCAATCGCGTGGCGCTGGCGCTGGAGACAGCCGGCAATTCCGATATCTATGTGATGGATTTGCGAACCCGCGCGGTCCAGCGTCTCACCACCGACCCGGCGATCGATAGCGCGCCGTCCTTCTCGCCGGACGGACGCCAGATCGCTTTCGAATCCGACCGCGGCGGCTCCAAGCAGGTTTATGTGATGAATGTGGACGGCTCGAATCAACACCGAATCAGCTTCGGCGCGGGCCAGAACGGCACCCCGGTCTGGAGCCCCAGGGGCGATCTGATCGCCTTCACCAAGGAGCAGGGCGCCCATTTCACGATCGGGGTGATGCACACGGATGGTTCGGGCGAGCGCATGATCACCAACGCCTATCATGACGAGGGCCCCACCTGGGCGCCTAACGGCCGGGTGCTGATGTTCAGCCGCGAAGCCCAGAATAATCGGGGTTCTCAGATATGGTCAGTTGACGTAACCGGAAGGAACGAGCAGCGGGTGATGACCCCCGGCGATGCCTCCGACCCGGCCTGGTCACCCCTGATCCAATAGATATTGTGTCCATTGGAAACATATCGGCCATGCATAGCGGCTTTCTGAGGAAAAATTATCTTGCCCTTAAAAGTTCCCAGGAGCATATGCGCACGTAAGCCTGAGGTGGCGGCTCGCCATCATTGAAGTCGAATCTAAATTGAAACTGCCGGATTTTTGCTTCTTTTTGCCGCCTTATACGTTTTGCCCACGGGTGGTCATTTCCTCAGGCACCATCCGCCGCCGCCTTCACTTTCTCGGGAGATCGATTGCCATGATGAAATTTTCCAGCACACTGAAATTTGCCGTGCTGTCCGCGGCACTGCTGCTGGCCGCCTGCACCCATAAACAGGAAGCGGTCAATACGGCTCCGCCGCCCGCGCCGCCGCCGCCCCGCCAACAGCAGCAGGCTGTCACATCCAGCATCATTCCTGGCAGCGCCCAGGACTTTAAGGTCAATGTGGGCGACACCGTCCATTTCGCCCTGAACCAATACAATATCGAGGACAATGACAAAGGCACGCTCGGCAAACAGGCCGCCTGGCTCGCCCGTTATCCTTCCGTCCGGCTCAATATCGAAGGCCATGCGGACGAGCGTGGCACGCGTGAATATAACCTCGCGCTGGGCGCCCGCCGAGCCAATGCCGTCAAGGAATATCTGGTCGCCCAAGGCGTTTCCGCCGCCCGTCTGGAAACCATCTCCTACGGCAAGGAACGTCCTATCTGCACGGAATCCAGCGAGGATTGCTGGTCGCAGAATCGCCGCGGCGTGAGCGTCATCACCGGTGGCGCGAACTCGTGATCGCCGTTTAAACTATCGGGAAGGGCGCGGGAGCGATCCCGCGCCCTTTTTATTTTCGCGAGGACGCCATGAAGATTCGCGCTGCCATTCTTACCTTGGGCCTGATGCTGTCGGGATCGGCGATCACCGCGTTTCCTGCCCACGCCCAGTTGTTCGGCGAAAGCGATGAAGATAAAGCCGCCCGCCTGGCGCATGAGGACGGCCAGGACGCCCAGATCAAGCAACTGGGCGACCGCATCCAGCAGCTTGAGGACAAGGCCCGCAACCTCACCGAAAGCCTCTCGACCCTTACCGGCGCGAATGAGGAGCTGGCGCACCAGATCCAGGATCTGCACCAGAAGATCGATGCCCAGCAAAAAGACTTCGCCTATCGGCTCTGCATGTTGTCGGCGCAGCAATTGGGTGCCGGCGATCAAGGTTTGAATTGCGGCGGCACCGGCGTTGCGCCAGCGCCAGCCGCCGCCGCGCAAGGACCGGCCACCCTGGCGCCGGGCACGCCCTTGCCGCCCATCAACGATCAGGCTGCGGACGCGCCTGCGCCATCACCGGATGATGTGTCCGGGGGCCCTCAGCAATTAGGCCCACAGCAAAGGGGCAAGCCGCCCGGCACTTTGGGGACTTTGCCCGGCAATGCTGCCTCACCTGTCGGTCCATCGGCGCCCCCTTCGCGCAGCGCGCAAGGTCAGTATGACCGCGCCATGAATCTGTTGGCCAAAGCGCAATATGCCGAAGCCAACGCGGCGTTCCGCTCCTATGCCGACGCCAACCCGGACGACCATGATCTTTCGTCTCAGGCGATCTATTGGATTGGCGACATCGCCTATGTGCAGCACGATTATCCCGGCGCCGCGCGCGCTTTTGCCGAACAGATCAAGAAATATCCCGACTCCAACCGCAGTCCTGACAGTATGCTGAAGCTGGGCCAATCGCTGCTCGCGGAAGGCCAGACCAGCACAGGATGCCTCACGCTTGCCGCGCTCAAGACCAAATACCCCAAGGCGCCGCCAGCCACCCTCGCGGCCGCGGCGGGCGCTCACAAAGCCGCCTGCCGATAGACGGACAGCCGAGGACTCTTCCGATCTTGAGAGTCTCTTCGCTGCGACGATGGCAGGCATGGGCGCGCCTTGGCCGGCGGCGGTCGCGGTGTCGGGCGGCGGCGATTCTCTGGCTCTGATGCATCTTCTGGCGGGTTGGGCGAAAAGCAGCGGGCGCGCTAAACCTGTGGTCCTGATTGTGGATCACGCCCTGCGCGACGGTTCGGCAGGCGAGGCGAAGAAAGCGGCGTCCGCGGCCAGAAAAGCGGGCCTTCCGGCTCACATTCTCACCCGCAAAGGCGCGCGGCCCAAATCCGGCATCGAGGCGCTGGCCCGCGATGCCCGCTACGGCCTGATGGGAAGCTGGCTCAAGCGTCACGGCATCGTCCATCTCTATGTCGGTCATACGCTGGACG
>DATBAP010000051.1:0-8137 GCA_036271455.1 Rhizomicrobium sp. | reverse complement strand
AGGTCGCAGATGATCGTCGCGCCCTGCGGGACTTCGCTGTGACCCGCCGCCTGCAAGGCGGAGGCATGACAGAAGGCGTCGCCGCCCCCGTCCAATGTGATGAAACCGTACCCCTTGGTCGCGTTGAACCACTTCACTTTGCCCGTCGCAGAAGTTTGCGCGAGGGGCCGTGACCCTTCATTGTCGTATTGTGCCATTTGAACCGACGCCACACCCAAGCCGGTTGATGAAAAACGCCCCCACGTCCGGCTGCGAGCAGGGCGTATTGCTGTATGATGACTACAGAAACTAGAAACCCGCAAGCCGGGTTAAGCCCCTGGTTGCGCTGCGGAAAACTGCACAAACTTATGCTGCGATGCAAAAATCGCTTGACTTTCAAAGGGTCATTCCCGATACAGCCCAAGTCACCGGGCGACCGCACAGGGCCTTGGGCCTCATCGCCGGGACATTTTTTTGAACCTCCGTTCCCTCCAATGTGCGTGGAAGACGGCAACAGCCGTTCCCGTGCCCCCTTTTGATATGGGTGGCGCGGGCCTTCCGGTTTTAAGGATTACTAGTGACTGACTTGAATTTCGCCGCGCTTGGCATTGCCGAGCCGATCCTCCGCGCGCTTGAAGCGGAGAATTACACAACCCCCACCCCCATCCAGGCCCGCGCCATTCCCGCGCTGCTCGCAGGGCGGGATCTCTTGGGCATCGCCCAGACCGGCACCGGCAAGACTGCCGCGTTCGGCCTACCGCTGCTGCAAAAACTTTCCATCGGCCATGTGCCGCCCCGGCCGCGCGAAGCCAAGGCCTTGATCCTGGCGCCCACCCGCGAGCTGGCGGTGCAGATCGAACAGAGCCTCAAAACCTATGGCCGCTTTCTCAACCTGAAGCGCGCCGTGATCCTGGGCGGCGTGAGCCAGAACGCCCAGGTCAACGCCATGAAACATGGTGTGGACATCTTGGTGGCAACACCGGGACGCCTGCTCGATCTGGTGCAGCAGAAACATATCCGGCTGGACGCGGTGTCCACGCTGGTGGTGGACGAGGCCGACCGCATGCTGGACATGGGCTTCATCCGCGATGTGCGCAAGATCGTGGCGCATCTGCCGCGCGAACGCCAATCCATGCTGTTTTCCGCCACCATGCCCGATGACATCGTCAAGCTGGTGGGCGATCTGCTCAAATCGCCCGAGCGCATCGAAGTCGCGCCGCAGAGCAAGACCGCCGACCGCATCGAGCAGAAGCTTTTTTATGTTCCCACGGCGCAGAAGCGCCAGCTTCTGATTGAGCTGCTCAAGGATCTGGCGCTCAACCGCGTTATCGTCTTCACCCGCACCAAGCATGGCGCCAACAAGGTGACCGAGCATCTGGCCAGGAACAAGATCGAGACCGACGCCATTCACGGCAACAAATCGCAGAATGCACGCCAGCGCGCCTTGGAAGCGTTCCGCGCCGGCAAGATCCGCGTCCTGGTGGCCACCGACATTGCCGCGCGCGGCATCGACATTGACGACATCTCGCATGTGGTGAATTTCGAGCTGCCCAACGAACCGGAAAGCTATGTCCACCGCATCGGCCGCACCGCGCGCGCCGGCGGCGCGGGCATCGCGCTCTCGTTCTGCGATTCGTCGGAGCGCGGCTATCTGCGCGACATCGAACGGTTGATCGGCAACAAGATCCCCGCTTTGGCGCATGATCTGCCGGAACTGACCGACGCCCAGAAGGCCCAGGCCGAAGAGCCGCGCCGTCCGCATGGTCATCGTCATGGCAAGCCGGGCCACAAGCCGGGCGGGCACAAGCCTGGCGGTCACAAGCCTGGCAATCATGGCGGCCACAATCATGGTGGAACCGCCGATGGCGCTGCCCCGGCCAAGAAGCGCAACGGTTCACGGCCCCATTGGCACCGCAAGCGGGACGCCGCCTAGTCACGCATGACGGCGATTTTTGTCGATGGCGACGCCTGCCCGGTGAAAGCCGAGGTTGAGAAGGTCGCCGCCCGGCATGGTCTTCATGTCACCGTCGTCAGCAATGGCGGATTGCGCCCTTCGGCCAATCCGCTGTTGCGGCATGTTACGGTGACCGAAGGGCCTGACGCCGCCGATGACTGGATCGCCGATCAAATCGGCGGGGGCGATATCGCCATCACCGCCGATATTCCGCTGGCCGCGCGCTGTCTTGAAAAAGGCGCGCGCGTCATCGGCCCCAATGGCAAGCGGTTCACGCAAGACGGCATTGGCATGGCGCTAGGGATGCGCGAGTTGAACCGCCATTTGCGCGAAGTCACGGGCGGCCAGACCCATCATGCGGGATTTTCCAAACAGGACCGTTCGCGCTTCCTGAACGAATTGGAGAATTGCATCGCCGCGTTGAAGCGCGCAGGCTGAACCCATGTCCGAAACCGCCGCCACATTCGGCCTTGCGCTGGAAAATCATTACGCGCGCCTGCCCGGCGAGTTCTATACCGCCATGGCGGCAGAGCGGGTGGGTGAGATGCCGGTTCTGCTGCACGCCAATGCCAACGCCGCTGCGCTGATCGGTCTTGATCCCAAGGCGTTTTCCGATCCCGGTTTCGTGCCGGTCTTTTCCGGCCATGTGAGACTGGGCGTTTTTCAGCCTCTGGCCATGGTCTATTCCGGCCATCAGTTCGGCCAATGGGCGGGGCAGTTGGGCGATGGCCGCGCGCTGCTGATCGCGCAAGTGCGAAACCGCCAAGGCGAATTATGGGATGTGCAGCTCAAAGGCTCCGGCCTCACGCCCTATTCGCGTTTCGGCGATGGCCGCGCGGTGATGCGCTCCACCATCCGCGAATATCTCGGCAGCGAAGCGGTGGCAGCGCTGGGCGTCCCCTCCAGCCGCGCGCTTTGCATCATCGCCACCGGCGAGACGGTGCGGCGCGAAGAACCGGAGCCAGGCGCAATCCTTACTAGGCTGGCGCGCTCGCATATCCGCTTCGGCCATTTCGAGCATTTCCATCACGCCGGCAAGCACCAACAAGTGCGGTTGCTGGCCGATCATGTGATCCAGGAATATTTCCCGGAATTCATGGGCGATTACTCCGGCTGGTTCGGCGAGGTGGTGAAACGCACTGCGCATCTGATGGCGGAATGGCAAGCGGCCGGTTTCGCCCATGGCGTGATGAACACCGACAATATGTCCATCCTGGGCCTCACTTTGGATTACGGGCCGTACGGTTTTCTGGATGCCTATGATCCGGATTTCATCTGCAATCATACCGACGAGGCCGGGCGTTATTCTTTTGCCAACCAGCCGGGTATCGGGCTGTGGAATCTCAACGCCCTGGCGGTCGCGCTCGGGAGCCTGATCGACAGCGGCACGCTAACGGCGAAGCTTGAGACCTATGAATTCCATTTCGTCAGCCGCTATCGCGAGAAGATGCGTGCCAAGCTGGGGCTGGAACGGATGGAAGAAGGCGACGATCAATTGATCGGCAGTCTTTTGGCGCTGATGATCAAGGCGCGGCCCGATTACCCGCTGACGTTCCGCGGACTGGCGGCACCGGACGAGGCTTGGCTGGCGCTGTTCGACCCTGTGCGGGACCAGGCGCTGGAATGGCTTGCCCGCTACCGCGCCCGCCGCGACGGCGATCCTCAGGCGATGAACCGGATCAACCCCAAATATGTCTTGCGCAACTGGGTGGCCGAAACCGCCATCCGTGCGGTGGAGGATCATGGCGATACCGGTCCGCTCGACCGCATCCTGCGTCTGGTGCAGAGCCCCTATGACGAACATCCCGGCGATGAAGCCTTGAGCCAGCCGCCCGCGCCGGAATATTGCGGGATTTCGGTGTCCTGCTCATCCTAAAACGCTCAATTTGACGCGCAAAAAACCCGTGGCAGGGACGGGGCCGACCCACTATGGTCGCGCCGCCATGGAAGCTTTCAAAAAACTCGACGGCATCGCCGCCCCTCTCGACATGATCAATGTCGACACCGACATGATCATCCCCAAACAATTCCTCAAAACCATCCACCGCACCGGGCTGGGCAAGGCCCTGTTCGACGAGATGCGCTATAACGAGGACGGCAGCGAGAAGCCGGATTTCGTGCTCAACAAGCCGGCCTATCGCAAGGCGCAGATTCTGGTGGCGGGCGAGAATTTCGGCTGCGGCTCGTCGCGCGAGCACGCGCCCTGGGCGCTGCTCGATTTCGGCATACGTTGCGTGATCGCGCCCAGCTTCGCCGACATTTTCTATAACAATTGCTTCAAGAACGGCATTCTTCCCATCAGGCTGCCGCAGGAAATCGTCGACAAGCTGTTGGACGACGCCAGCCGCGGCTCCAACGCCCGCATCTCGGTGGATCTGGAGAAGCTGGAAATCCGCGGTCCCGATGGCGGCATGGTGAAGTTCGAGGTCGATGAATTTCGCCGCCAGTGCCTGCTGAATGGCTGGGACGATATCGGGCTGACGTTGCGCGAGGATGACAAGATCGCGGCCTATGAAAAGCAGCACAAGCACGACGCCTTCTGGATCTGACGAACATGCATAATATTCTTGTGACGCCGGGCGACGGCATCGGCCCTGAAGTGATTGACGCGACCCGCCGCGTGCTGGACTGGTACGGCAAGAACCGCAACTTCGCCTTTCATGTCGAGGAAGCGTTGGTGGGCGGTGTCGCGTTCGAGAAGACCGGCCGTCCCGATCCCGACGAGACCATCGCCAAAGCCAAACGCGCCGACGCCGTGCTGTTTGGCGCGGTGGGCGGACCGCAATGGGACAAGCTGCCTTTCGCGCAAAAGCCCGAGCGCGGCTTGCTTCGCTTGCGCAAGGATCTGGCGCTGTTCGCGAACTTAAGGCCTGCGCTCTGTTTCGATGCCCTGAAAGATGCCTCCACGCTCAAGCCCGAAATCGTCTCGGGCCTCGATATCTTGATCGTGCGCGAATTGACCGGCGGGGTTTATTTCGGCGAGCCAAAGGAAACCACGACCTTGCCCGACGGCCAGAAGCGCGCGGTGGACACGCAGGTTTACACCACCGGCGAGATCGCCCGCATCGCCAGGGTGGCGTTCGAGCTGGCGCGGCTGCGTGGCAAGCACGTGGCCTCGGCCGAGAAATCCAATGTAATGGTGACGGGCGTTTTGTGGCGTGAAGTCGTCACCGAAGTGCACGCCAAGGAATTTCCCGACATCGAACTTTCCCATGTGCTGGCCGACAATTGCGCCATGCAGCTGGTGCGCAATCCCAAGCAATATGACGTAATCGTCACCGACAATCTGTTCGGCGATGTTCTCTCGGACGAGGCGGCGCAACTCACCGGCTCGATCGGCATGCTGCCTTCGGCATCGCTGGGCGCCAAGGTGGGCGGCAAACAGGCCGCACTATATGAGCCCATCCATGGCAGCGCCCCTGACATCGCGGGCAAAGGCCTGGCCAATCCCATCGCCGCCATTCTCTCTTTCGCCATGTGCCTGCGCTATTCGTTTGGGCGTGTGGACGACGCGGCGTTGCTGGAGAAAGCGGTGGAGCGCGTGCTGGCGGAAGGCTATCGCACCGGCGACATTATGCAGCCCGGGATGAATAAAGTCGGGACGCGTGAAATGACCGACGCGATTCTGAAGGCGCTCGCCAAGCTGTCAGGCTAAGCCGCTACTTTTGGGACCACATGCGGGTGAGGTTGTGGGAAACCACTTCCAAGCGCACCCGGCTGGCCCAATCCATCTTCAGGCCTTCCAGCGACAGCACATCCTGAATCTCATAGAGAAGATTGCGCTCGCGTTCCTCGGGGATCAGGCTTTCGATGAAGGTGATGGAGACCAGCCGCACGCCGGCCGTCACCGGCCTGACTTCATGCAAAAGCGTCGAAGGATAGACGAAGGCTTCACCTGGCTGGCCTTTGATGGGGACAGGCAGTGTTCCCACATGCAACAGCAGCTCGCCGCCCTGATAGCTGGTAGGATCGTTGAGAAAGATCGTGCAGGAAAGATCCGCGCGCAGCTGATACGTCGTCGTCCCGCTGGCGATGTTCATATAGGCGACATCGGCATGGGCGCCGTATTTCATGCCGGGCTCGTAGCGCGAGAGCAAAGGCGGCGCGATCAGTTTGGGAAAGGCGAAATCGCGGAACGGACGCGAGCGTTGGAAAGCATCCAGCACGATCTGCGCTGACTCGGCATAGCGGGGATCCCGGCGATCGGCCTGCAGATTTACCTTTGTCACATTGTTGGGGTTGGATAGCCGGCCCTCGACGAAGGGGAGTTCCGCGGCCAACTGGGTGAGGCGGGCGACCTCGGCTGGATTCAAAAAGCCGCGCAATTCCTGGAACATTTGCTCTCTCGCCGCCCCTTATCGATGATCTTTCGATCTTATCATGGCCGCATATCTCGCCCATGCGTCGAAAGTGGGCAATGAAGTTTCCCATAGGGAGAAATGAGTTGTACCAACATGAACAATAGTTAATGATCCCGCCCGTATATGACAGCCATTGGCGACACTTGTGAGCGACTTGGCCGTTAGAAAAAATTTGAGCGCCACAAGGGAAAATTCCCCATTGCGAGCTCTCTTTGCGTCCGGCCATAACCCGCCGGTTCTGGGAGCGCGTCACAGACCGGAAGGTTTGCGGCCGCTATTATCATGCTTCAAGCATAGGGCTGCTCGAGATGTCGGTGAGTGAGTTTATTCCAACCCTGAGCCGTGACGCGCATGCGAGCCGGACGTCCTCGCGCAGCCGCCTCGTTTGGGGCGCGCTTGTCGTCGTCGTGTTGGGTGCCGCGCTCTGGTTCGGCTGGGGCTTCTTGTTTCCGCCGCAGAAGCGCACGCCGCCGCCGGCTGGCGTAAGAACAGCGGTCGCGAAGCAGCAGGACGTCACCGTGGTTCAGCACACGGTGGGCACTGTCGTCTCGCCCGACATGCTGCAGGTCACCGCCCAGGTCACCGGCATGCTGGCGAAAGCCAATTTCCAGGAAGGACAGTTGGTCAGGAAAGGCGATCCGCTGTTCGAGATCGATGCCCGGCCGTTCGAGGCCGCGCTGGCACAAGCCCAAGGCCAGCTGACCAAGGATCAGGCAGTCCTGGCCGGTGCGCGCGTGGATCTCAAACGCTATCAGACCTTGCTGGGCGCCAATGCCATTTCCAAACAGACCGTGGACGATCAGTCCGCCACCGTCGCCCAGAATGAGGGCGTGGTGCAGGCCGACGAAGCGTTGGTCAACACCGCAAAAATCAACGTGGGCTATACCCGCATCATCTCGCCGATCGACGGCAAGACCGGCCCGCTGATGATCCAGCCCGGCAATGTGATCACTGCCGCCAGTTCCACGCCTTTGGTCACCATCACCCAGGTGCAGCCAATCAAGCTCTCCTTTTTCCTGCCGCAGAGCCAGCTCACCCAGATCCAAAATCAGATGGCGGCAGGCAAGCTCTGGGCCATCGTCTCCATGCCGGGCGCGCAAGGCGGCCAGGAAAAGGCCAAGGTCGATTTCATCTCCAACGCGGTGGGCGCCAATACCGGCACCATCGAATTGCGTGCCACCTTCCTCAATGCGGATCAGCGGCTGGTCCCGGGCCAGAATGTGGATGTCGGCATCACCATGAAAGATCTTCCCGGCGCCACCGTGGTGCCGCGCGACGCCGTGAATTTGGGACCTGACACCGCCTATGTCTATGTCGTGGACCAGGACAAGATCGTGTCGTCCAAAACCGTCAAGATTCTGAATGATGACGGCGTTCGCGACGCCGTCGAAGGCGGCGTCAAGCCGGGTGACCGCGTGGTGGTAGAGGGGCAATTGCGCATCGTTCCGGGGAGCAAGGTGCAGATCCGCAACCGGGGACCGGCGAGCGATGCCGACGGTTCTTCTTCCGACATGCCGTCATGAACATCTCAAAAGTCTTCATTGAACGTCCGGTCTTCACCACGCTGCTGATGGCGGCGTTGGTGATCTTTGGCTTGTTCGGTTATTCCACCTTGCCGGTCAGCGAATTGCCGCCGGTGGATTTCCCCACCATCTTCGTCTCCGCCAGCCTGCCGGGCGCGGACCCGTCCACTATGGCGTCCTCGGTGGCGACGCCGCTGGAAAGCCAGTTCTCGACCATCCCCGGCGTCACCTCGATGACCTCGCAAAGTTCGCTGGGCAGAACCTCCGTCATCATCCAGTTCGACCTGGACCGCAACATCGACGGCGCGGCGATGGACGTG
>DATBAP010000050.1:0-22497 GCA_036271455.1 Rhizomicrobium sp. | reverse complement strand
GTTGCGGAATTCGACCGAGAGTTTGGCGTCGCGCGCCACCACATCGAAGCCGTGATAGGCGCCGGGCACCACCATCAGTTCGGTGCTCACGCCCGCATCGATCAGCCGCCGCGCATATTCGATGTCTTCCTCGCAGAAGAGATCGATCGAACCCACGCCGATAAAGGCGGGCGCAAGTCCGCTCACATCAGCCAGGCGGGCCGGAACCGAGCCGGGCGGTACCGACGGCGATCCGGCTGGCTGCCCCAGCAACGATGTCCAGCCGAAGCGGTTCTCCGGCGCGGTCCAGATGAAATGGCCCATAGTGGGCGGCACGGGATGGGTCGAGCCGGTGCGGTCGTCCAGCATGGGATAGATCAGGCATTGGAAGGCGACGGGAATTTCGCGCCGGTCGCGCGCGGCAATCGCCAGCATGGCGGCATGGCCGCCGCCGGCGCTGTCGCCCATCACCGCGAGCCGCGCCGGATCGACGCCGAACTGGCCCGCGGTTTTATGCAGCCACGCCAGCGCGGCGTAATTCTGTTCCAGCGATTTGGGGAAATGCGCTTCGGGGGCCAGGGTGTAATCCACCGACACCACCATGCTGTTCGTGCCCTGGGCGATGTCCTGCGCCAATTGGATGTTGGTGTCCGCGCGTCCCGCCACATAGCCGCCGCCATGAATATAGACGGTGGCGGGGCGGTTCTGCGACCCGGGCCTGGGATCGATGATCAGCACCGGCACGTCGCCGCCGGGGCCGGGCACGGTGGCTTTGCGCGGCTGAAGCTCCGGCGCGTTGGACATGGAATAATTCTTGTCGCCTGCGCGCGTCGCCGCCAGGGTTTGCGCGCTGATCCCGGGGCCGGCGGGGAATTTGCGTAAGGGGATCGCCAGCTCGGGATCGACAGTGGAATAGGGATCAGGATTGATCGCGCCTGCCGTCTGCGCGACCGCTTGTGTGGCCATGCCCATCAGCAACGGCGCCATCGCCGCGCTTCCGACAAAGCCGCGTCTGGTGAGTGTCATGCCCCATCTCCCCGTTATTCGCGGTGATCTTAAACCAAGCCGTCGGAGGCGATAAGGGCCGACACGCCGCTCCACATCGGATGCGGAGCGGCGTTCAGGCCTATGTGGGCCGCCGGTGCGAAGCCAAGCGGCTGCGTACCGCTTTTGCCGCCGCGACCATGGCGATCAGCGCGGGCCTGGTTTCGGTCCAGCCGCGTGTCTTCAGCCCGCAATCCGGATTGACCCAAAGCTGCTCCGGCGTCAGCACCTTCAAGGCTTTTTCCAGCAGCTCTTCCATCTCCTGCTGACTGGGTATGCGGGGGCTGTGGATGTCATAGACCCCGGGGCCAATGTCGTTGGGATAGGAAAAATTTGCGAAGGCATCGAGCAGCTCCATCGCCGAGCGGGAGGTTTCGATCGAGATCACATCGGCATCCATCGCCGCCACGGCGGCAATGATGTCGTTGAACTCCGAATAGCACATATGGGTGTGGATCTGGGTCGTGGCGCCGACGCCGCCCGCCGTGAGCCGGAACGCTTCCACCGCCCAATCCAGATAGGCTTGCCACTCCGACCGGCGGATGGGCAGGCCTTCGCGCAGCGCGGCTTCGTCGATCTGGATGATCTTCACCCCGGCGTGCTCCAGATCCATCACTTCGTCGCGGATCGCCAGCGCGATCTGGCGGCAGGTATCGTTGCGCGGCTGGTCGTCGCGCACGAAACTCCATTGCAGGATGGTGACCGGCCCGGTGAGCATGCCCTTGACGGGCTTGTCCGTGTAACGTTGGGCCATTTCCGTCCAGCGCACCGTCATCGGCTTTGGCCGGCTCAAATCGCCATAGATGATCGGCGGCTTGACGCAGCGCGAGCCATAGCTTTGCACCCAGGCGCGTTCGGTGAAGGCGAAACCGGACAGCTGCTCGCCGAAATATTCCACCATGTCGTTGCGCTCGAACTCGCCATGGACGGGGACGTCGATGCCGATTTCGTCTTGCCAGCGCATGGCGTCGGCGGTTTTCTCTTCGATGATGCGTTCATAGGCCGCGCCGTCGAGCTCGCCTTTCTTGAAGCGGGCGCGGACCTCGCGCAATTCCTTGGTCTGGGGCAGCGAGCCGATGCTGGTGGTGGGCAGCAGCGGAAGCCGCAGGATCGATTGTTGCAGCGAAATGCGTTCTTTGAAGCCGGGCGTGCGTTTGGCCATTTCCGCCGTGACGGCGGCCAGGCGCGCCTTGACCGCCGGATCATGGATGCGGCGCGATGTGACGCGCGAGCCCACGGCTTTGGCGTTTTCCAGGAAAGCGGCGGCATCGCGCTTGCCGTTGGCGGCGTCGGCCAGCGTTCGGATTTCGCCCAGCTTCTGGGTGGCGAAGGCCAGCCAGCCTTTCAGCTCGCCGTCCATCTTGGCTTCGGTGTCCAGATCGACCGGCACATGCAGCAGCAAACAGCTTGGCGCGATCATCAAGCCGCCGTCGCGCAAGGCTTGCGCCCGCATCACCAGCCGTTCGGCTTCCGTCAGCGCCGACTTCCAGATATTGCGGCCATTCACCAGGCCCATCGACAGCACCCGGCTTTTGGGCAGCGCGACGGCGACCACTTCCAATTGCTCCGGCGCGCGCACCAGATCGATATGCACGCCGGCCACCGGCAGGGCCGCGAGAGTTTCAAGATTGTCGCCCACCGCGCCGAAATAGGTCGCCAGCATGATCTTCACGGGCAGGTCTTTGAGCGCATGATAGGCCGAGCGCAGCGCCGTCTGGGCCGGCTTGTCCAGATCCATCACAAGGCACGGTTCGTCAATCTGCACCCATTCGGCGCCTGCGTCCGCCAGCGCGGCGATCATTTCCATATAGACCGGCAGCAACAGCGGCAGCAGCGCCAATGCATTCGATCCGTCGCGCATCTTGGCCAGCTTCAGGAACGTCACCGGGCCGATCAGCACCGGACGGGTCTGGATGCCCAAAAACTTCGCCTCGCGATATTCATCCAGCGCCTTGTGGCTGGCGAGCGTGAAACGGCTTTCGGCCGAAAGCTCCGGCACGATGTAGTGATAATTGGTGTCGAACCATTTGGTCATCTCCATGGCGTGGGCGTCCTGCCGCCCGCGCGCCATCGCGAAATAAAGCGCCAGCGGCACCGCGCCGCCCTGGTGGGCGAAGCGCTCGGGCACTGCGCCCACCATGGCGATGGTGTCCAGCATATGGTCGTACAGCGAGAAATCATTGGAGGGGATGTGATCGATCCCGGCCTTTTGCTGCAAAACCCAATGGCGGGCGCGCAAGGACGCGGCGGTCCTCAACAGTGTTGAGGCATCGGCAGCGCCGGACCAGGTGCTTTCCAGCGCGGTCTTCAGTTCACGATGGCTTCCGATGCGGGGGAAGCCAAGATTGGCGGCAAGAATTTTCATCTGGACACACTCCGGGCATGGGTTGGCAAGGCGCGGAGCCGCCCTTCCCAAGGACCGGCCCAGCGCGTGTCACCGCATTGACGAAGCGATTGCAGTCATTGCCCTTCAGGAACCCACCGTTCCCTCGGCCTAGCGTGACACCCGATAGCAGGTCTCCTGGCTCGCGGATCGTCGCCTTGGGCTGTCTTCCCGAACCAAAGACGGTTCAGTGACGGTGTATCGGCCCGTGGCTAGCCGCTGACAGTTGCGGGGGCAGCGCCGGTATTGCACCGGCTTCCCTATTAATCCCTTTCGGGAACTATCGGGGCGGAACTTAGGCGCGGCGGCGAGGCCCGTCAATCGCACGTGAAAATACGGACCAACGCCAAGAACCAAGGATGCGACGCTGCCATACGCCGCGCGCCGATCTCTTTGCGCATCGAAAATGCGCCCGCGAAAGCAGGAACTTCGGCTTTTCCTCCGCACAACTACGGAATGTATCGCCTCGCGACAGAGGCATCTGCGCAGATTCACGGACGTAAGACTCCGTGTTTCGGCGTGGATTCAAGTGCCTCTCGGTAGAAGGGCTTACGCGCACGCTGCGCATTCGCCGCGCGGAAATTCCGTTCCATATCGCCGCCCGCAAATCGAACGCGGGAATGCGATATGCGGAAGTTGGCGATCGGCTTGGCGGCGGCATCCTGGGGGTGTTGCTGCCTCTTGCGGCCCAAGCGGCGGATAATTTGGTGCCGCTGGGAAATCCCATGCCTGCCAGCCAGGTCGCGGCGGCCGCGCCGCCTGGCTTTGTCAGTTTCTGCATGCGGTTCGCCGATCAATGCATCACCGACAAGGACTAGGCCGCCACCGTGGCGCTCACACAAGCCGTGTGGGACGAACTCCAGCAAGTCAATGACGAGATCAATCATGCCATCACGCCTGAAGACGATCTGCTGCATTATGGCCGGGCCGAATATTGGACCATCCCCACTGATGGCCGCGGCGATTGCGAGGATTATGCCCTGACCAAGCGCGCCGGGCTGATTGCCGCCGGCGTCTCGCCACGGGCGCTGCGCATGGCGGTGGTCAAGACCTGGCGGGGCGAGGGCCATGCCGTTCTCACCGTGGCGACCGACCATGGCGACTATGTCCTGGACAATCTGGTTCAGAATGTCTGGAGCTGGGACAATACCGGCTATCAATGGATCGCGCGCCAGGATCCCGGCAATGTCTGGGCGTGGGTGTCGTTGTCGCCGGCCGCGTCACAGCCGATGCTGGTCGCCGCGTCGCAGTGAGCTATTGCGCGTCCGCCGGCCGCGTCCCAGGGAAATATTCGGTATGGGTTTCGCCGGTGCGGCCGAAATAAAGCACCCGCTTGCCGAGCAACGAGACCATATAGCCCGCGCAACCCGCGCCGACGATTTTTTCGCAGAAGCCTCGATAGGTATAGCCGGGGACCGATTGCTGGGCTTCCCAGATGGCAGCCCGCACCATGTCTCCGTCAAAGCGTTCGGCGACGGGAGCTTTGGTCGGTGGCATTTCCAGCTCCAATGCCCGGCCATCCGGCATGTAATAGGTGCGGATGGAACGGCGGTAATCGACGGCATAACCATCGAAACCTGCTTCCATCAACAGCTTGACGCTCTCAGGGAATGTCATGTTGTCCGACTCCGCGCCATCCAGCGTCGCGCGGGCCATCTCTTTCCAACTGATGGGCATGTTCATCTCTACGGCCTTTCCAGCACTCAATCGATGGGTGGTGACTTTAAAGCGCGCGTCTCCGCGATCCGCCGCAGAATGCGCAACAGCGCCGCGCGGTCGCTTTTCGTCAGATGGAGGTCGAAGAATTCCGCATCGTTGGCATCGGCCAATGCCGCGAGCTTCGGCACGAGCTTGCGGCCTTTGGGCGTGAGAGCCAGGGTCTGAGCGCGGCCATCTTCCGGATCGGCCTCGCGCACCAACAGAGATTTTGTGATCAGGCGGTCGGCCAATTTGGTGACGGCGCCGCGGGTCATCCCCATGCGTTCGGCGATCTGGCTGGGAGGGAGGCGATCCTCCCCCAGCAATTGCCGCATCAGGACCCATTCCGCCACGGTCACGCCATGCGCTTCGACCTTCCGGGCGAAGGCCTGGGACACATGGTTAGAGACCTGCCGCAGCCAATAGCCGACATGGTCGGTCAGTTCCGAGGGGGGAATGGCGGCTGTCATGGCGCGGTCCTTGGTTGACTAGGAAATTAGTAGAATATAATTTCCTAGTCAACTATTATTTGAACGCTGGGGCGCGCTTGGTCCGGGTTCAATGCATCTGGTTGGCGGCGATGGAAAGCCTGACCAGGTTCGAGAGGTCGCGCGCCTTGAGCTTGGTCTGCAGTCGCGCCCGATGGGTCTCCACCGTGCGGGGCGAGATGCCCAATTCATGCGCCACCAGCTTGTTGGACATGCCCAGCACCAGCCGGTCCAGCACTTCACGCTCGCGCGCCGTCAGCGCGGAGAGAAGTTCGGTAGCGAGTTTGCTTTCGCGCACGGTCTGGCGGGTCTTGCCGCTTTCCTTGAGTGCATTGCCCAGGCTTGCCAACAGGCGTTCGTCGTCCACCGGCTTTTCCAGGAAATCGAAGGCGCCCGCGCGCATCGCGCTGACCGCCAGCGCGACATCGGCATGGCCGGTGATCAGGATCAGGGGCGCGTGGGTCTTGCGCCGCGCCAACTCGCGCTGAAGCTCCAGCCCGCTCATGTACGGCATGCGCATGTCGGCGATGATGCAATCGCCGTCCATTCCGCTTTCCAAATAACTTATGGCGGAGGGATAGTCGGCGACATGGAATCCACCGGATTCCAGCAATACGCGCAATGAATGACGCACGGCTTCATGATCGTCTATGACCACGACAATCGGATCGCTGTTCATGATTGCTCTTTTCAATATGGCGGCGTGAAAACAAGGCGAGCGGACGCAATGACGGGGGAGGTCTTACCGCTCGATTCGTACAGGGCAGGAGGATGGGACGGAGCATTGCGGGCAACGCGGTGCCGCAAATCTCCGGCTGGGCGACGCAACTAGAGGGATCTAGCGCTTGCGCCACAAAGGCCCTCCCATCCGCGGACAGAATATCCGTCTCCGGACGATCTGCACACACAGGGTAACGCACAAGAATGGATTTTAATGGAAAGGGAACTTTGGCATGCATGCGTCTGCATGCGCGTCTTGCATAACAAATGACCTGACGGCGCGAAGGTTAATGCTTGCGCCCGCGCCGACGTACAACTTTGCCGGGAATTCTGCGGCCTGTTATAGCTGTAAATGGTAGTCGCACGAGTGTCACAAATCAGCCGGGGTACGCATGTGGTGTGGAATGGCGTCGCTCGCCCATGCCGCGCTTGTTCTGATAGCGTGAGACGTTTTGAGGAATGTGTCGAGCAAACGCATCACAGGGGGCAGGGATGATTTTCGGAGCGCATGTTATTCTCCACAGCAAGGATGCGGAAGCGGACCGCGCATTCTTCCGCGATGTTCTCAAATTCAAATCGGTCGATGCGGGGAATGGCTGGCTGATCTTCGCGCTGCCGCCGGCGGAAGCCGCGATGCATCCCGCCGAGGATGGCACGAGCCACGAGCTTTACCTGATGTGCGATGACCTTGAAGCCGAGATCGCCGCGCTGAAAGCCAAAGGCGTTGCCTGTGCCGAAGTGCAGAATCCCCGCTGGGGTTCGGTCACCAAGATCGCGCTACCGGGGGGCGGCCAGGTCGGCCTTTATCAGCCCAGCCATCCCACCGCGCTGGTCTTGAAGTAGGTTTTGCAACAGCTTCGGGAACGTACCATTCATCATCCGCGTTCTGGCTAAAGTGGCAATCCCGGCGGGGGCGCGATCCAGAGCCATCCGGTTGATTCGCCTTGTATTTGTTGAGTCGGGGGCAGGCGAAGACCAGGCATGAGCACAGTCCCATTCCCAGTGGCTGCCGCGCGGGACGACCTTGCGCGCTATCAGCAACTGGTCGAGGCGATCACCGATTACGCCATCTATATGCTGGACCCCAGCGGCAGGGTTGTGAGCTGGAATCCGGGGGCGGAACGCTTCAAGGGCTATAACGCCCAGGAAATCATCGGCCAGCATTTCTCCCGCTTCTACACCCCGGAGGACAAGGCGACCGAGTTGCCGCGCCGCGCGCTGGAAACCGCGGCCAGGGAAGGCAAATTCGAAAGCGAAGGCTGGCGGGTGCGCAAAGACGGCACCCGCTTCTGGGCCCATGTGATCATCGATCCCATCCATGATCCTGACACCGGGGCCGTGACCGGCTTCGCCAAGATCACCCGCGACCTCACCCAGCGCAACGCCGCCGCCGATAAGCTCCGCCGCAGCGAAGAACAATTCCGCATTCTGGTGCAGGGCGTCACCGACTATGCGATCTACATGCTCGATCCCGGCGGCATCGTCACCAATTGGAATCTGGGCGCGGAACGCATCAAGGGCTACAAGGCGGCCGAGATCGTCGGCCAGCATTTCTCGCGCTTCTATACCGAGGAAGAGCGCGACGCCGGCATGCCCCAGCACGCGCTGGAAATCGCGCTGAAGGAAGGCCGCCATGAGCGCGAAGGCTGGCGGGTGCGCAAGAACGGCAGCCGCTTCTGGGCCCATGTGATCATCGATCCGATCTGGACGCCCGATGGCGAGCTGGCCGGCTTTGCCAAGATCACCCGCGACATCACCGAACGCAAACAGGCGCATGAGGCGCTGGAACGCACCCACCAGGCGCTGGTGCAGACCCAGAAGATGGAAGCGATCGGCCAGCTCACCGGCGGCGTCGCTCATGATTTCAACAATCTGTTGATGGCGGTTCTGGGAAGTTTGGAACTTCTGCGCAAACGCCTGCCCGACGATCCGGGGATGAAGCGGCTGATCGACAACGCCATCCTGGGCGCGCAGCGCGGCGCTTCGCTCACCCAAAGAATGCTGGCCTTCGCGCGGCGCCAGGACATCGCCACCGGGCCGGTGCCGCTGGCCGAGCTGCTGAACGGGATGAAGGAGTTGCTGGGCGCGACCTTGGGCGCGCACGCGGCGGTGGAATTGCGCTTTGCCCCCGACATTTCCCCCGTGATCGCCGACGAGAACCAATTGTCGCTGGCGATATTGAATCTGTCGGTGAACGCGCGCGACGCCATGCCGGATGGCGGCACGGTGGCGATCTCGGCGGAAGAAATCGCCCTTGCCGCCGGCAACGAGTTGGGCCTAGCCGTGGGCCGCTATGTGCGGCTTTCGGTGAGCGATACCGGCCAGGGCATGGACGCCGACACCTTGGCGCGGGCGACCGAGCCTTTCTTCACCACCAAGGGCGTGGGCAAAGGCACGGGGCTTGGCCTTTCCATGGTCCAGGGCATGACGGAACAGCTGGGCGGCAAGTTCGTCCTCACCAGCAAAAAAGGCCAAGGCACCAGGGCCGAGATGTGGTTGCGGGCAGCGGGCGAGGACATGACCGTGGCCGCGGCACGCAAGCCTTCCCCCGCCACCGAGCCCGGCCGCAAGCTCACAATTCTGGCGGTGGATGACGATCATCTGGTGCTGTTCAACACCGCCGAGATGCTGCGCGATCTGGGACATACGGTGTGGGAAGCGGGCTCGGGCGAGGCGGCGCTGGATGTGCTGGCGGCACGCCCAGCCGAGCTGGTGATCACCGACCAGGTGATGCCGCGCATGACCGGCACGCAACTGATCGACAAGATTCGCAAGACCAGCCCCGGGCTGCCCGCGATCCTGGCGACCGGCTATGCCGAGACGCCCGCCAATTTAGATCCGGCGATCGTGCGGCTGAAAAAGCCGTTCACCCAGGAAGAACTCCGCGCGGCGATAGAGAAGATATCTTCCCGCGTAGCGTGATTGCGAAGAACGAAACTCCGGGGCAGAGCGTCTTGGTCGTGCCCTTCCTCCCCTATGCGCGCGCAGCGCGCTGATAGGGGAGGTGGTCGTAGCTGGCCCTCGGGCCAGCGTAGACCGGAGGGGTCAAAGAACTACGGCGTCCATTTGAGAGCTAGGTTGAACGAGAATTGATCGGCGTCGTGGGTGTTCTCGATGCCCCGGTTGACCGAGCCGATCACGTGCCAGATTTTGGTGAAGTCGTATTGCACGGCAGCGCCAACGGCGGCGCTGGCATGGCCGTCGATGGAATCCTTTTCCTGGCCGAATGTCTCGATGCCCAGCGCCAGCTCGTCGGTCACCTGGCGCTGCAGTGCGATGCCCCAATTGAGGAATCCGCGATTGTCCGGCCCGGGATTGTTGGTGTAGCCGCCGCCGCCGAATATCTGCCAGGGGCCGAATGATTTCTGCGCCCAGATCGGAAAAAGCTCGGTGACCGGCGCGCCGCGATTGGCGGGACCTATCGGAATGGCGACCGACGGGAAGAACGCCACCTGCGGCCGCCAGCCATCGTCATCTTCCTCGATGAAGCGGTACTTGATGCCGCCGCCCAGCGGCGCCCACACCACGCCCATGCCCAGCGGCCCCGGATTGGGGGTGAGCGGAACCGACATGGTGAGCTGGGTGTCCTCGAAGGCGCCGTAATTGATCTCGATGCCGGCGGCGGGCGTGTTGATTCCGCCCGCGACATGGGCGCTTTCGGTGTAGAGGTAATTCTCCCAATGCCCGGTCTCGGTGGGCTCGGGATCGTCGGTGATGTAGGGCGGACCGGCCCATGCCGGAGACGCGGCAAGCGCCAGCAAACTCGCCGATAAAATCCGAGTGCACCGCATGAATGATATCGCGATCCTAGGCTTCGGCTGCCGCGGAATGTGAGCCCGCCCGCTGGGGAAAGACAAGGATGCAGATGATGATGAAGACGGCGATGATCAGAGACGCCATGGGCCGGCTGATGTTCATGCCGCCATCCGCGACCGGCTTGTCCAGGAAATCGCCCGCCGTTGCGCCCAAGGGCCGGGTGAGGATAAAGGCCGCCCAGAACAGCAACACATGGTTGAGCTTGGTGAAGTAATAGGCCGCCGCGATCAGCGCCAGCGCCGCGGCGAAGACGAACACGCCGCCGCCATAACCCAGGCCGGAATCCGCCGCCCAGTCGCCCAAGGCGGTGCCCAAGGTCTGCGAGAAAGTGATGGTGATCCAGTAGAACGCCTCGACCCGTGGCGTGTTCACGGTGTTGACCGAGACCGTGCCTTCCGACCAGTACCAAGCCGCCAGCGACGCCATCACCAGGGCGAACAAGGTCAGCGAGCCGCCGGTATAGCCGATGCCCAGCGAGCGGTCGAAGAAATCCGCCATGGTGGTGCCGGCGGTGGTCGAAGCGACGATGGTCGCCCAATACAGGAAAGGATGGAATTTCTTGGCCATGGTCTGCCAGATCACCATCACCACCAGGGCGGCCAGGAAGATGCCGGTGCCGATCAGATAGCCGTTCGGAACGGCGTGGTCGGTGGTCTCGCCCAGCCAGGACATGGTGACGCTATCGCCGCCGGTTTCGCCCAATGTGGTGGCGGCGATCTTGATGATCCAGAAGGTGAGGGTGACGGCGGGGACTTTGCTCATCACCTCGCGCGTCAGGCTGCGGCCGCTATAGCTCGGGCTGGTCATGCTCTCTCCGGTACGAAATCATAGACGCTGGGCACGTCCGGCGCTCCACCCCGAACATTGGGAACATAAGGCAAGCTTCGGGCGCGGCGGGAGTCAGTTCAGAGTGATTTTCAAGAACATTGGCGAGTTTTATAGATGAGGCACGACCGCCGAAGGCGGGCAAAATGGTTCAGTGAACCATTTTGAGTGCCGAATGCCCTGAGCTTGGGCGAAGGGCCGTCAGGCAGCGCTCCGAGCACAAGCGAGCGGCCGGGCGCCACGCGCTTCTCTTTGAACGCGGAGACAATTTGAATGTCACTCACGGAATTGTGGCTTACCTAGCAGCGCACAATGAGTCGGAATGATTTGATATGAGAACTTTGTTCCTATTCCGTCGAAATAGGTGCATCGGGTCGTCATCGCGCTGAAGTGTTCGTGAACCCGGATGCCATAGCCACTAAAGTACATCCCGTACACAGGACTATCAGAATCATAGGGGGAAGAAGCAGCGACCGCATTGCAGCCTCCCAAATGGGTCCGGCTACAATTTACCCCTGGCCCCCGAAGTGTGAAAGGGCCAAAAAAAAGGCCCGGGACGGAGAGGGGATCCACGTCTCGAGCCTAGCACGCCAACACCAGCTCCGGACTTCGCCGGAGCGTGATGGCATCTTTGCATGGAGGGATTAAAAAATCAGTTCAGAACCGCGCGGACCAGGGCGTTGATCTGGGCGGGGCCGAACGGCTTGGGCAGGATTTCGTCCACGCCATGCTTTTCCGCCACGCTGAGCAGATGGCCGTTGCCGGAAATGGCGATGATCTTCATCTGCGGCCTAAGGCGGCGGCATTCCGTGATCGTGTCGATGGAATCCACGTCGGGGAGGATGATGTCGGTGATCAGAAGCGCGGGATCGAAGCTGTCGAACAGCTCCAGCGTGTCGCGGCCATGGGTGCTGGTCTTGACGGTGTGACCCTGCATTTCCAGCGCGCGCCGAATGATCTCGACGATGCCGGCATTGTCATCGATCACCAGGATGCGAGCAGACATCTATGTGTCCCTTCATCTTCCAAACCCAAACAGGGCGACCCTAGGCCGGGATTTCTTTATGTTTGATGAAAGGAAAGCCTTAACGCGGGGCGTTTTCGCCGCCGTCATAGGGCAGATAGATCTCGAACACCGCCCCTTTTGACGCCCCCGGCCTGGCACGGAGATGGCCGCCATGGGCGTTGATCACCGAAAGGCAGATGGCCAGCCCCATGCCGGTGCCGTGCTCCTTGGTGGTGAAGAAGGGGTCGAAAACCTTGTCCTGCTGGCCCGAGGCAAAACCCGGGCCGGTATCCTCGATCCTGATCAGCAAGCCCTGGCCGCTGGGCGCGGTGCTGATGGTGAGGATGCGGGGACGGTCGGTGACCAGGGCCATCGCTTCCACCGCATTGGTGAAAAGATTGAGGAACACCTGTTGGAGCTGCAGCCGGTTGACGACGAGATGGGGCAGGGTCTCGTCCAGCTTGAGCTCGGCCGTCACGCCCTGATTGCGCATGTCGCGATAGGCGAGCGCGAGAGTGTCGCGCAACAGGAAATTGATGTCGGAGGGCGCCTTTCGCGGCGCGGCGCGCCCGAAAATGGCGCGGGTGGTGTCGATGATGTCGTTGGCGCGCTGGCAGTCGCTCACAATCTCGCCCAGGATGGTCGAGACTTCGCCGGCTCCCTCGCTGATGCGCCGGCCGGTCTGGGCGTTGAGCATGATCGCGGCCAAAGGCTGGCGCAGTTCATGGGCCACCGATGCAGCGATGGCGTCGCGGATCATCAGCCGGTTTTCCTTTTCCCGGCTTTGCGCGGCGATGAAGAGAAAACTTCTCGCATAAAGCCGGTTGGTTTCGGCAATCAGCATCACCAGCACAAACAGGCCCGACAGCACCGCCGCCGAGCGCCCGGAATACCAGCCCAGGCTGTAGCGCGAACCGGTCATGACGAGGGTAAAAATCTCAAGCAGCCAGGCCCACAGCACCAGCATCAGCCAATAGTCCAGGATCGAGCGGCGCCCGAACCAGATCAGCGCCATCGCCGCCAGCACCAGGATGAAGATGGGGAGCGCCGTATACATCAACAAGATGGGATTCCAGTCCACTTCATTCACCATCGTGGGTGGAAGCAGCTTCTGACCCCAGATGGTGACAGAAAGAATCGCGCCCGCCAGAAGGGTCGCGAAACCCAGGCAGAGAAAAAGCATCCGGTGCGGCGTGATCCTGGCCGTGTAGGGCCAGTCGGGCGATTTGCGCAGCAGCGCATAGGCGATCGTGCCAATCGGCAATCCCGCGTGCCAGAAAAGATAAAGCTGGCCTGCGGTGTTGGGACCCGCGCCCAGAAGCCCGCTATGGCTGAAGGTGTCGGGAAAAGTGAGCGCATGGGGAATGATAAGAAGCCCGGTGAAGAAATAGCCGGTGCCCAGCGCCATCAGCGCCTTGGAACGCAGGATCAGGGCTTGCGAGAAGATCAATACGGCGGTGAGCCAATCGCCCACCACCAGAAGCGTGTCGAGCATGGGTATGAAGGGACTGAGGATCGGGAATTGAATGTGCCGAAAAGGGATCGTGGCCAGAAAGGCGGCGAAGAGAAACGCCGCCGGCCAGGACGTCATCCTTATCTGCGTGATGCTCGGACGCAGATTATAGAGTGAAAACTCCTGCATCGCCCATCCCTGGCTGCGATCCTATCCGATGTGCCGGATGACCAGAAGCGGGCAAATGCGATGCCGGTGTGTTAAATGCGAGGCGTTATCAATCCCTGCTTCGGAGATCGCGCGCGCACGCGGCGCATCCCCAAGCGCCGACGAAGTAAGCTCGGGATCAGCGCGGCTTGGTCTTCGGATCGATTGCCACGGCAGCCCAATCGCGCAGTCTGTCCATGAACGAGCCGGATTGCAGATAGCGCAGATGCGCGCCCCAGCGATCTTCGGCCAGGACTTTGCGGCCCAGATCGTGTTCTTCGATCTTCATCAATTCCAGCACGCGCTTGTCTTCGTCGGTTTCCAGCCAATAGCCATGGCCGCTGTCGCAGAAATCCATGTCCAGATCATAGAGCCGGTATTGAAAGCGTTTCATCGGCTCGCCGCATTCGGGGCATTTGCGGCTGTCCTGGGTGGGCTCGAACACCAGCGAGCCTTTTTCGTTGTCGCCGAAATCGAAGACTTCGTCCTCAAGCGTGGTCAATTCCTGGCGGGTGAGCCACATGCCTTTGCAGGCGGGGCACATCTCCATCGCCACGCCGCTGCGTTTGGCCGGGGCCAGTTCGCCGTCGCAATTGGGGCATTTCATGAGGAGGGGTTCTTTCTTGTTCGATCCGGACAATAGCCTAACCACGCCCGCGAAGCTTGGGCGGCGGTGCATTCAGAAACGGTTGAATTGGTCGCCTTGGCTACGGGACGATCGTCTCGTGTTCCGGCCGCTCGCCCAAGCTCGCGGCGCTCGCCGCTCGAAATGGACCCCGCCACTCGCTCAGGCTCGTGGCGCTCATCACTCGAATTGGTCCGCAGGACCAATTCGTTCGCCTTCGGCGAACCGTTCTTCGCCCACTGGACCATTTCGCCGTCCCTACGCGACGGACGCGTCTCGCCCAATGGCAACCGCGACCGAACTCCAGACATCGAAGCCGATCTCGTCGCCTTCGGAGCGGTGCTCGATGGCGCGGGACAGGGCCTCGTCGGTGGCGCGCGAGCCATAGGCTTCGTGCATCAGGACGGCGACACGGCGAATGGGGGATTCCGGCACGATGGATGTCTCCGGTGAGCGCGACATGGAACCTGCAAAGACCATAGCTGCGCCTATTTTTCCAGCACGATTGCCTGAACATTACGCACTCGGAAGTTATTGAATTGCTTAAACATTAGCGGCAAAACGCGCAGACAAACTTCGTTACAGTTCGCACCAGCATTTGCGAGAAAACGCCGCGCCCCGGGCCTTTTTGTCACGGCACCAACCAGGCCGTGTCCACCGTCATCATTGAGGTGCGTCCGGTTCTTCGCTTCTTCCCATATTGGGGACCGGAACGTACCGCCGGTTGCGGCGTTGGCGATCTGGGGAGTGCCATAACAAATGAGGGATGGGATGGGTTTGAAAGTCCTGGTGGTGGAGGATGAGGGCATCATCGCCATGTTGCTGGAAGACATGCTGATGGAGTTGGGCCACGACATGGTCGCCTCGGCGGGAAACATCGACGATGCGCGCGAAGCGGCCAAGCACGAATTCGATCTGGCGATCCTGGATGTGAATCTGGGGCGCGAGAGCTCTTATCCGCTGGTCGCGGATTTCAACGCCCGCGGCATCCCCTTCATCCTTTCCACTGGCTATGGCCGGCTGGGCGCGGAATGGGGCGAAGGCGTGGTGCTGCAGAAGCCGTTTGAGGTCAACGCGCTGTCGGCGGCGATCCAGGAAAGCATGCAGCGAAACGAAGAGCAGCGCGCGGCGCTGGCGCGGGCCTAGCGCCCGCTCGCATCCGGCAAGGTCGCCAGGAAGTCTCGCGCCAGCGCGTGATAGATGGATTCGCGCTGGAACAGGCGGCTGACGCCATAGCCGATGACCGCCGCGATCATCAGCGGGATCACCATGGCGCTGGCGTCCGACATTTCCTCGATGATCACGAAGGCGGTGATGGGCGCCTGCACCACGCCCGCGAAATAGGCGCTCATGCCCAGAAGCACGATAGCGCCCGTAGCATGCGCGCCCAGCAAGGCGGCGATCAGGCTGCCCAGGCCCGCGCCCACCGAGAGCGAGGGCGAGAACAAGCCGCCGGGAATGCCCGACAATGTCGAGGCGGTGTTGGCGATGAATTTGAGCGGCGTGAAACTCGCGGCCATGGTGTGGCCTTCGATGGCGCTTTTCGCCGCGTCATAGCCGGTGCCATAGGTCATGCCGTGGCTGAGAAGGCCGCACAGCGCCACCACCATGCCGCAGGCGAACGCCCAGGCCAATGAACGGCGCATCGGCTGATGCGCGACAAAGACTTTCAGCCAGCGCGAGACATTCACCACCAGCGCCGAAAACGCCGCGCCCAACACGCCGCCCGCCACGCCGCAGAGCGGAACGGCCAGCCAGTCCAGCGCGCCGGACAGCGTCGAGGTGGAATGGCCGAAATAGCTGTAGTCGCCCACCATCGCCAGCGAGGCGAGGCCGGCCAGGATCACCGCCATCAGCACCAGACCGCTGGTGCGGCTTTCGAAGGCGCGGCTCATCTCTTCGATGGCGAAGACGATGCCGGCCAGCGGCGTGTTGAAGGCAGCCGCCACGCCGGCCGCAGCACCCGCCAGGATCAAGCCCTTTTCGCGCCCCATGCCGCCCCATTTGGCCGCCACCAGCATGATCGAGGCGCCCACCTGCACGGTCGGTCCTTCGCGCCCGATCGACGCGCCGGTCATAAGCCCGATCAGGGTGAGAAGGATTTTTCCCGCCGTCAGCCTGAGCGAGAGAAGACTGCCGCGCAGGCCATCGTCCTTGAGTTTGCGCGCGGCGATGGCCTGGGGAATGCCGCTGCCTTCGGCGCCTGGAAAGACGCTGCGGGTGAGCCACGCGCAAAGCACGAAACCCAAGGGCGTGATGACCAGCGCCAGCCAGGGCGAGATCAGCATCGCTTGAAACAGCTCGGTCGCCCGATTGGCGGCCCAGGCGAAGGCGACGCCGATCACGCCCACCGCGATGGCGCCGCCCCACAACACCAGACGCATGCGCCAGCGCTGTCCCGACAACAGGGTGAGCCGGTGATGACGGAACCAGGTAAATCGCGCGGGCATGCGTGTGCCTTAGCGCAGCGGCGGCAGCGCGGCAATAAATTTCGCGGTCATGAAATCGCGGTTACCGGCTCATCCAGGCGTAGAAAATCCAGATCGCGAACAGGCCCAGAAAGCCGGTGGTGAAATTGCCGGTGGGTCCGTTGAAGTAATAGATCCCGGCCTCGATCACGGCGAAGCCCAGAATATAGGCGTACTTGTCGCGGACGAATGAGACCACGTTGCTCATTCGGCGGGCACGGACGACATGCCGTCTTTCTTTCTCTCATCCAGGCGGTCGAACAACCGCTCCAGCGCGGGGAAGGCCCGCACCCCCAGCAGCATCTTTATGTAATTGGGCTCGTCGGCATAGCCCTCGGGATGGCCCAGGCGCTTGGGCGCGATCACCGCGCCCTGCGCATCCTTGGGCAAATAAAACGTCCCGAACAATTGATCCCAGAAGCTCACGCCCACGCCGTAATTGCAGCCATAGCGGAATTTCGGATCGTCGGGGAATTCGGTCGAGTGATGCCAGCGATGCACCTCGGGCGTGTTGAAGATATAATTCAGCCAGCCGCCCTTCAGATCGCCGCCGCAATGAGAGAAATCGCCATAAATGTTGAGCCCGCCCGCGATCACGATCGCAATCGGATTGAAGCCGACGATGGACAGGATCAGCCCGCCCATCACATTGCGGATCGCCCATTCGAACGGGTTGGAGACCAGGACATTCGAAATCTGCAAATTGGTGACGCCATGGTGATAGCCGTGCAGCTTCCACATGAAGCTCGATGTGTGCTCCCACCGATGCACCCAATAGGAGAAAAAGCTGATCAGCAGCAGCACGATCAGCACCTGCGCCCATAACGGGCCCAACTGATCGGACAAACCGAACAGGAGGCGACGGCCGAGGAAAGCGTTGGGGAAATAATGCAGCACCGGCAGGACGATCGCGCCCATGATGGCGCCGGCGATAAAGGTCTCGACCGCGGTCGAGATCAAGTCGCGCCAGATCATGTGCCGCTGGGGCACGGCGTTGCGCCAGACAAACGCGCGCTCCAGCACGATCAGGGCGATGTAGAGAACAGCGGTGTGATAATAGGGGAAGCTGTGCTGGAAGGCGGTGCCGCGAAGCGCGAAGGTCAGCCCGATCAGCGCGATCATAAAGACCGGCAGGATTGCGTAATGCGCTAGCCGTGAAATTCTGCTCGCCAACATGCTCATGCCCCCATATGCGGGTTGGTCCGTCGAGAATAGCCGGAGTCCCGGGCGCGCGAAATCCCCGCCGTGCCATCCCGCAATGCAGCATTACAGGGCCGCGGCTTGTGGGGCCCCAGGTATTTTGGTGAGTTAGGCTCGGAAAAGTCGCTGTCCGAGGGCCGTCTTGTTCCGCAACACTCTGATCACGGCGCTGCGCAGCTTCGCCCGCCACAAGCTCTACAGCGTCATCAACATCGCCGGGCTGACGGTGGGACTGGCCTGCGCGATTTTCATCATCCTGTTCCTGCGCGACGAGCTTTCCTATGACACATGGGTTCCGGACAGCGAAAATCTCTATCGCGTCGAATCCACCTTCTACCTGCCCGGCCGCGATCCCGACTTCTTTCCCTTCACGCCATTTCCCGTCACACCCACCATGCAGGCGGAGATTCCCGAAGTGGTGGCGCACACCCATCTCACTCCCGAGCAGATGACGGCCCAAGTCGGCGACCGTCAGTTTCCCGTCACGGTCAACGGGGTCGATCCAAACTTCTTTCAAGTGATCAAGCTGCCGCTGGTGCAAGGCGACCCCACCACCGTGCTCAAGCAGCCCGAATCCCTGGTCTTGACCGAGGCGACGGCAAAGAAATTCTTCGGTACCGCGAATCCTATCGGCAAGACCGTGCTGTTGGGCGGATCGCACAGCCTGGTGGTGACGGGGATCATGCGCGATCTTCCTCACAACACCCATTTGTCCATCGATCTGGTCATGCCCAATACGTCCAAAGCCGAAATCGCCTACCCGCTGGGTGGCCCCGGAAGGACAGCGTGGCTGAACATCCAGGGCTGGGGATACGTCAAGCTTGCGCCGCACGCCGATCTTGCCCGGATCGCCGAGAAGCTGAAGCCGATGCTGGACAGGCATGTCGACGCCAAGAAGCAGATGAATCTGAACATCTCCGGGCGCGACGTATTGCACCCGCATTTGACGCCATTCCGCACTGTCCATCTGGCACCATTCGGCGATACCGAGAAGGGCCGGTGGGAAACTGTCTACGGCTTTGCCGCCATCGCCGCCCTGATCATCCTGATCGCCTCGATCAATTACATGAATCTGGCCACGGCGCGGGCGCTGACCCGGGCGCGCGAAGTCTCGCTGCGCAAGGTGCTGGGCGCGAGGCGCTCCCAGCTGATCGCCCAGTTCATGGGGGAATCCGTGATCATGGCGCTGATCGCGCTGGCGTTGGCCTTTGCCGCCGTCGAAGTCCTGTTGCCGCAATTCGACCATTTGCTGGGCCGGCCGGTCGCCTTTCACCTGCTGGGGGATTGGCCGCTGACCCTGGCGATCATGGCCATCGCCCTGCTGGTCGGGCTGTTGGGCGGCGTCTATCCGGCTTTCGTGCTGTCAAGTTTCCGGCCGGCGGCGAATCTGGGCGCCAATGCGTCCAGGGCCGGCGGCTCGGGACTTTTGCGCACGGGCCTGGTGGTGCTGCAATTCGCGATCTCGATCGGGCTGGGGATTGCCGCGATCGTGATCTTTGCCCAGATCAATTATTCACGGCAAATGGATTTGGGCTTCGATCGTCACAATTTGCTGGTGATCAAGGGTTCGGGAACGCTCATGCCCAGCGCGCGCGACAGCCTTGCCCAGGCACTGGCCGCCGAACCTTCGATCGCGGGCGTGGCCCAGTCGAACATGGTGCCATTCGACGGCAACATCAATGTGTGGGCCATCACCCCGGCGGGAAGCGCGCAAAGCTACACGGTTCGCAACCTGAATATCGACCCGAATTTCCTGGATGTTTACGGCATGAAGCTGCTCGCGGGGCGCCGCCTTTCGCGCGACCGGGGCACCGATAACGCCGTCAACCCGGACCTCAATAGGCCCAATCCCAGTTTCAATATCCTGATCAATGAAGCCGCCGCGCGTCAATTCGGCTATACCCCGGCCGACGCGGTGGGGCACGCCGCCACCGTGAATTTCGCCACCCTCAAAGCCCGCCTTACCATCGTCGGCGTGGTGAGCGACGCGAATTTCGACGGTTTGCAGAGCGCCATGCAGCCCTTCAATTTCTTCTATGGGCCAAGCAACATGGGTCCCGTCTCGGTGCGGATCAGGCCTGGCCAGACCCAGGCGGCGCTGTCCGCTGTCGACCGGATCTGGCATCGCTTCGTGCCCACGGTGGCGATCCAGCGCAGTTTCGAGGACGCCAGCTTCGACCACTTCTTCGTCGACGATGAGCGGCAAGGCAGAATCTTCGGCATTTTCGTCGGCATCGCAATCTTCATTGCCGCGCTGGGCCTGTTCGGGCTGGCCAGCTTCACCGCCGAGCGGCGCACCAAGGAGATCGGCATCCGCAAGGTCCATGGCGCGCGTACCCGCGACATCGTGCGGCTGCTGTTATGGCAATTCTCGATTCCCGTGCTGATCGCCAACTTGATCGCCTGGCCGGTAGCCTATTTCTACCTGCGCGATTGGCTGCAAGGCTTTGCCTATCGCATCAGCCTCAATCCGCTTTATTTCGTGGTGGCGGGGGCGGCGGCGCTGGTGATCGCCTGGGCCACGGTGATCGTGCATGCCGCACATGTGGCGCGCGCCAATCCCATCCATGCCCTGAGGTATGAGTAACCCCGGTCAGGGCCCCGTGCTTTCCTGCGTGCGGGACGCCGTTTCGGCCTCGGCGGCGGTAAAGCCGGTGCGGTTCGTCTCCAACTCGCGGGCCAGTCCATGCCAGCCGGCGGCCAGGTGCAAAAGCCCATCGCGGAGAGCTGGATCTTTTGTGGCATTCGCCCGATACAGCGCCTCTTGCGCCTTGGCGCGGTAATGCGCGGTGCGTTCGGGCAGGGGCAGATCGGACGTCAGCGGCGGCACGCGACTCGCCCCCAGGTTGTGTCAGGCGGATATAAGCACGGGAACGGCGTCCGGTTCCGTGGGCGGGGATAAAAATTTGACAAATCAACCGGGCGCGCGCGGCGCGCCCCTCATTGGTCGCCTGCCGTCAGGGCAGCTATAGTGGCCGAGGCGAGGGCAAAATGAACTTGTGGCAAAAACTGACGATTGATTGGCCCTGCGCGCTGGGCGACTGGCTTTGGGCGAATTTGGTCGTGGCTCCCGCGACGTTCCTCGATTGGCTGACCGTTCGCCGCGGGGCGCGGATTATCCTGCAAATAGTTGTTTTTATTGCACTCCTGATTTACTTCGAGCAGATCGCCTCGCTCGATCTGACATTTCTATTTTATATAGATGCCAATATTTACTTGGACATTTTCGTCGCGATTTTCTTTCTTGTCGCGCGCGGACAAATGCCGCAGATGGCGCAGGCGGCAACGCAAAAAATCCGGCAATCCTTGCAAGATTGTTCAAAAATGCTGCTGCGTTTTGGAGCCCGGCGGCGCCGCAACGCCAATGCCATGCGGCGAAAGAGTGGCACTGACGGCTCAAAGCAACCTGACGACGAGCGGGCCGCGCGGAGTGGCGCTGGGTACGCTTTCGCGTAGAACGCATTCCAAATATGGGGGCATCATGAAGCGGGTCACTGTCGCGTTGTCTCTGGCATTGGCGTCGCTCGTCCTGGTATCGCCTTCCTGGGCGCAGGCCATACTGAAGCCGCCACTGGCGCCGCTGAGTTTTCTGGCCGGCAATTGGAAAGGCGATGACGGCAAGGTGGCCGAGACCGGGGGCACCTCCAAGGGTGGCTCGATCATGAGCGCGCAATCCGACGGCAATGCATTGCTGCGGGTGGACCATACCGAGTTGTTCGACAAGGACGGCAAACCCGCCGGGGGCTTTCACCAGACCATGTTGATCTATCCGGACAATGGCGCGATCCGCGCCGACTATGTGGACGGCGAAGGTCACGCCATCCACTACGTGGTCAGCGAGATCACAGCGGGAAAGTCGGTGACCTTCTCAAGCTCGCCCAAGGAATTTCCGGTTTTCCGTTTGCGCTATGAGTTGCAAGCGCCCGGCACCTTGGCAGTAAGCTTCGCCATGGTGCCGCCGGGGCAGACCAAATTCCGCCCCATCGCCGACGGAACGCTGCACAAGAGCCAATAGCCGGCGGATCGCGCGAAAACCGCGCTGGAGATAAACTATCGCCAAGGCGAAGTCCGTTAAGCGACCCTAATTTACCGAGCCCTTGTAATCACGCGACAAGATTCGTACCCGTGACCCAGGTTGAATGGGATCATGACGGTTTCATCGCACAGGTTGTGAGGTGGGCCTTGCAGGATCGCAAAGCGGCGTATCTTTCCGTCTCGGTCGGGCTGCGCGATGACATAGGTCAACTCGTCCCCTCTAGATTTTACATCCCAGACATCATCCCCTGACCCATCGATACCAGTAAACTCGATGGTTTCGATATAGCCCTGGTATATCGTCCCGCGATTGAAAATATCGGCTGCTGCGGCCGCGAAGAGAGTCAGACATGTGGCATCCGACGGTCCCGAGCCAATCACGCACAACAACGCCATCCTGGATTCTGGGGATGGCGCAACCCGAGCAAGTTGGGGCGACTTTTCCGGAGTGATGCCCTCCGATGCGGCGCAAGCCACGAGAGGCAGAGCCAACAATAAGAGAGCGAGCTTTTTCATAAGCACTCCTCCTATGGCGGTAATATAATATGTG
>DATBAP010000049.1:0-8150 GCA_036271455.1 Rhizomicrobium sp. | reverse complement strand
GATTTCAACTTCAAATTGGATAAGTCCCTGGTCAAACTGGGTTCTGTGCAAATTCCGAGGCCGCCATGCGTGACATTCTTCTGATTGGAGCCGGCAAGATCGGCGAAACCATTGCCGACATGCTGTGCGCCTCCGGCGATTACCGGGTGACGGTGGCCGATCGGTCGGACCTGCAGCTGCAAAAGCTGCCGCGGCGGGCGAATCTGAAGACGCTGGCGCTGGATGTCGGCGATGTCGATGCGCTGGCGGCATCGCTCAAAGGCCGCTACGCGGTTTTGAGCGCGGCACCTTATACCGTCACCGGCGCGATCGCGTCGGCGTCGCGGCGCGCGGGGGTCCATTATCTGGACCTCACCGAGGATGTGGCGAACACGCGCCTGGTCAAGACGTTAGCGTTGGGCGCGGGCAGTGCGCTTATTCCCCAATGTGGCCTAGCCCCCGGCTTCATCTCCATCGTGGCGCAGGATCTGGCCCGGCATTTCGACCGTCTCGACAGTGTGCGGCTGCGAGTAGGGGCGCTGCCGCTCTATCCGTCCAATGCGCTGAATTACAATCTCACCTGGTCCACCGACGGGGTGATCAACGAATATGACGAGCCTTGCGAGGCCATCGTCGATGGCGAGTTGCGTGAAGCGGCGCCGCTGGAAGAGCTGGAGGAATTCTCCCTCGACGGCATCCGTTACGAGGCGTTCAACACTTCGGGCGGACTGGGCACGTTGTGCGAGACGCTCAAAGGCAAAGTACGCCAGCTCAACTACAAGACCGTGCGCTATCCAGGCCATCGCGACATCATGAAGACCTTGATCCAGGATCTGCGTCTGGGCGAACGCCGCGAGCTTCTGAAGGATGTCCTGGAACACGCCCTGCCGGCGACGCAGCAGGATGTGGTGCTGGTGTTCGTGACCGTGGCCGGTTATCGGGGCGGCCAGTTCTTGCAAGAAAGCTATGCCAACAAGATCTATGGCACCGAAGTGAACGGCGTTGCGCGCAGCGCCATCCAGATCACCACGGCGGCCGGAATCTGCACCATGCTGGATTTGCTGGCGGCGGGTGTCCTGCCGCAAAGAGGTTTTGTGCGTCAGGAAGAAGTGAGCCTTGCCACCTTTCTTTCCAACCACTTCGGCAGTGCCTATGGTGACCGGGGCCCCGCGCCGGCCAGCCGGGCGGCCTGAACGCGGTCTTTCAAAATGACGGCGGCATGATGCAAGCGGGTCAAGACGCGCGCGAAATTCTGGCAAGCCTGGGCCTGTCACAAGGCAAAGGTCAGGGCCGTGCTTCTCCCATCGACGGTTCGGCCATGCCCGCCGTCACGGAAATCGATGGCGCGGCGCTGGAAACAGCGATCGCCGCTTCCGTTCGCGCGTTCCCAGCTTGGCGGGACACGCCCGCGCCGGTCCGGGGCGAGCTGGTGCGCCGGTTCGGCGAAACCTTGCGCGCCAACAAAGATACGCTTGGCCGGCTGGTGACCTTGGAGGCGGGCAAGCCGCTCTCGGAAGGGCTGGGCGAAGTCCAGGAGATGATCGACATCTGCGATTTCGCGGTCGGTCTGTCGCGCCAGCTTTATGGCCTCACCATCGCCTCAGAGCGTCCCAGCCATCACATGCGCGAGATGTGGCATCCCCTGGGTCCCGTCGGGATCATCTCTGCCTTCAATTTTCCGGTGGCGGTGTGGGCGTGGAACGCAGCACTGGCGCTGGTCTGCGGCAATCCCATTCTCTGGAAGCCGTCCGAAAAGACGCCGCTCACCGCGTTCGCCGCGGAGGCGCTGTTGCGGAAGACTATCGCGGGCTTTGAGCACGCGCCCAAGGGGCTTTCGGCGCTTCTCACCGGCGGTGCCGCGTTGGGCGAGACGCTCACCAAGGATGCGCGCGTGGCCCTGATCTCGGCCACCGGCAGCACGCGGATGGGCCGCGCCGTCGGCACGGCCGTCGCGGCGCGTTTCGGCCGGTCGCTGCTGGAGCTGGGCGGCAACGCCGCCACCATCGTTACGCCATCGGCCAATCTCGATCTGGCGGTGCGCGCGATCTCCTTCGGCGCCGCAGGCACCAGCGGACAGCGTTGCACCAGCTTGCGGCGGCTGATCGTCCACAATGATATCTATGACCAGCTCTTGCCGCGGCTCAAACGCGCCTATGCCAGCCTCAAAGTGGGTGACCCGCGCGATGCCAAGACCTTGATCGGTCCCTTGATCGATCAGGCCGCGCTGGACTGCATGGAGCAGGCGATAGCCACGGCGCGGGCGGCGGGCGGCATGATCTTTGGTGGCGAGAGACTGGACCGACTTTATGTACGTCCCGCGATCGCCGAGATGCCCAGCCAGACTGACATTGTCCGGCATGAGACCTTCGCGCCCATCCTTTATGTCTTGCGCTATTCAGATTTCGCTCAGGCGATCACATTGTTGTGCGACGTTCCGCAGGGACTTTCCTCGTCCATCCTCACTATGAATCTGCAGGAAGCCGAGATGTTCCTGTCGGCGGCGGGATCGGATTGCGGCATCGCCAATGTGAATATGGGCCCGTCCGGTGCAGAGATCGGCGGCGCCTTCGGCGGCGAGAAGGAAACCGGCGGCGGCCGCGAGAGCGGCTCAGATTCCTGGAAGGCCTATATGCGGCGGCAGACCCAGAGCATCAATTACGGCCGCGATCTGCCGCTGGCCCAGGGCGTGGAATTCGACGTTTGAGCAGGAATTAAGCCGCGCGTAGGAACAGGCCGACCGTCAGCACCGCGCCGATCACCACCACGACGATCCGCAATGCTTTCTCGTTGATGCGGGTGAGCAAAAACCCGCCGATGATTCCGCCGATCACCGCACCGGCACATGAGATGGCGGCCTGCAGCCAATGCACCGAAGGCGAAAAGACAAAGATCGCCACCGCGGAGGCATTCATCACCGCCGCCAGCACATTCTTGGTCGCGGCGGCGGGCCGGACCGCCAGGCCTGCGGCGCTGAGTGCCGCCAACATCAGAAATCCGATGCCGCCGCCGAAATAGCCGCCATAGACCGAAATCAGGAATTGCGTGATGCCCGCACCCATCGTGCCCAAATGTGGATCGGCCTGCGGTTTGCGGAAGAAACTGCCCCACGCAAAGACCATAGTGGCGAACAAGACCAGCCAGGGCACCAGGCGGGCAAAGAAATCCGACGGAGTCACCAGCAGCAACACCGCGCCGGCCACGCCGCCCACCAGGCTGATCGCCATCAGATGCGTGAAGGAAAGACCCGCCGCGCCGGAAACATTCTTGCGTCCGGTCAGTCCGGTCGCGGCCTGCGCCGGAAAAAGCGCGATGGTGGAGGTGATGTTCGCCGCCCGCGCATCCATGCCGGTGAGCATCAAGGCGGGCAAAGTGATGAAGGTTCCACCACCGGCGAACGCGTTCTGCATCCCCGCCCACAAGGAAATGATGAAAAGGCCTGCCAGAAGAAGCATCTGTGCCCCAGAAAAGCGGGGTTCATCCCCGTCGCGGGAACATGTTGACGGTGTGCCGCCGGACAATTCAACAAATTGTTTTCATGACGGTTTGTCTGTTATCTTTGGCTCCTGCCGGGTTCGCGTCCGGTCAATGAGCAGAGGCTGCGTTGCCTCGCAAATGGGGAAGGGACTGATTTTGGAACAGAGAATGGGAAGTGATCGCAGGGCATTCCTGAGGAATGCCGGCCTTGGTGGCGGCGTGCTGGCACTGGGCCCCTTGGCGGCATCGCTGGCGGCAAGCGGTGGTGCATCGGCCGCGCCGGCAAACGGAAAATACGATTTCGACACGCCCTATAACCGCATCGGCACCGACTGCGTGAAATGGGACGGGGCGATCCGCGACGAGCATATGCCCAAGATCGTCGCCGGCATGGGCATCGCCGACATGGATTTCGAATGCGCGCCGATGGTCACGGCAGCGCTGCAGAAACGCATCAACAATCATAATTGGGGATACGAACTGCTGGATATCGACCTGCTCCTGGGCAATGCCGGCAATCATCCCTTTGTGAAGGGCATCATCGACTGGAATCATAAGCGCTATGGCATCAATGTGATCACGCCCAAGAATCTGGGCGTTAGCACCGGTGTTCATTCCGGCATCATGCCGACCTTGCGCGCTTTTGCGCCGCCCGGCTCGAAGGTCTTGATGGCGACGCCGATCTATAACGCCTTTTATTTCGACATTTACGGCTCGAAGCTGATCGCCAATGAAAGCGTGATGAAACAAGTGAATGGGCGCTATGAGATCGACTGGGACGATCTGGAGCGCCGCGCATCCGATCCCGCCACCAAGACCACCATCCTGTGCAATCCGCACAATCCGGTGGGCCGGACCTGGAGCAAGGCGGAGCTCACCCGTTATGGCGAGATCTGCCTCAAGCACAACGTGAAGGTGCTGTCGGACGAGATTCATTGCGACTTCGTGGGCCACGGCGTGAAATACACGCCCTTCTCGACGCTGGACGACAAGAAGATCGTGGACAACAGCATCACCTTCAAGGCGGCCAGCAAATCCTTCTCGCTGGCCGGCCTGAAATGTGCCTGGTATTTCGCCACCGATCCGGAAGTGTTCAAGCAGGTGCAATTCTGGAATCGCTCGGAAGTTTCGACCTTGGGCATCGCGTCGTCCCAGGCGGCCTATGCCGGCGGTGAAGACTGGCTCAACCAGTGCGTCGATTACATCGACGGCAACCAAAAGCACGCCAACGACTACATCAAGGCGAAGCTGCCCCTGCTCAAAGTGGGCAACAAGCCGGAAGGCACCTATCTCGCCTGGGTCGATGTCTCGGGTTTGGCCGAAAAGATCGGCGCCCAGAAACTGGCGGATGCGGAAAACAAGAAGCCGCAGCCGATCAATTTCCTCACCGGCAAGCCGGGCCAGGTCCTGCCCGACGATATGGTGGGCCATTGGTTGGCCAAGAATGCCTATGTGCAGCTCAACCCGGGCTACAGCTATGGCACGGGCGGCCTCAACCATATGCGCATGAATATCGCCACTTCGCGCAAGACCCTCACCGCCGCGCTGGACAGCATGGCAAACGCGATGAAGGGCCTGGCTTAAGCCTGCAAGACAACGATGTTAATATGGGCCTCGGACTGGAAATCGGTCCGGGGCCCGCTTATTTCTGGTGCTGTATTCCCGATAGCTGCATCCAGCCTGAGGCGGGGTTCAGTTTCCACAATGTCAGCAAGGAACTTGTCATGAAAACCATTGGCTATGCTGCCCAAACAAAGGGTGCGGCGCTGAAATCATTTCACTTTGATCGCCGTGAGCTCCGTGCGGACGATGTGGCTATGGAGGTGCTTTATTGCGGCATCTGTCACAGCGATCTTCACATGGCGCGCAACGATTGGGGCTGGTCGTCTTATCCATTGGTGCCCGGGCATGAGATCGTCGGTCGCGTGACCGCGGTCGGCAAAGGCGTGACCAAATTCAAGGTTGGCGATAATGTTGCCGTCGGCTGCATGGTCGATAGCTGCCAGCATTGCGACCAGTGCAAAAAGGGTGAAGAGCAACTCTGCCGCAACGGCATGACCCAGACCTATGGCGGCAAGGACCGCATCGACGGCTCGACCACCTATGGCGGCTATTCGAAACATCTGATCACCCGGCAGGAATTCGTGCTGCGGGTGCCGGATGGGCTGGATCTGTCGCGCGCGGCGCCGCTTCTCTGTGCGGGTATTACCACCTGGTCGCCCCTCAAGACCTGGGGCGTAAAGGCGGGCTCGCGCGTGGGTGTGATTGGGCTTGGCGGCCTTGGCCATATGGCGGTGAAGCTGGCCCATGGACTGGGCGCCCACGTCACCGTGATCAGCCGGACGCCGGACAAGGAGAAGGATGCGAAAGATCTGGGTGCGGACAGGCTTCTGCTTTCCACCGACCAGGCTGCGATGAAAAAGGCTGCATCCAGCTTCGATCTGATCATTGATACGATCCCGGTCAAGCACGATCTGGCACCGTATCTGCCGCTCCTTGATATCGACGCGACCTTGGTAATCGTGGGCCATGTCGGCATGATGGAAGCGATGGAAACCATACCGCTCTTGCTGGCGCGGCGCCGCGTCTCGGGGTCGCCCATTGGCGGCATCAAGGAAACGCAGGAGATGCTCGATTTCTGCGCCGAGAAGAACATCCTTCCGGACACCGAGACCATCCGCATGGAGGAGGTAAACCATGCCTTCGAGCGGATGGAAAAAGCCGATGTGCGCTACCGCTTCGTCATCGACATGGCATCTTTGTCTGTCTGACACCCGCTCGGTGTGAGAACAGGGCTCGGATCTTCGATCCGGGCCTTTTTTATTCGCGGTAGCGCGCGAGCGCGTCGCCCAGGGTGGTCTTCAGCGGCCCCAGCCAGGACTCATATTTCCCGGCGGCCCGGGAAACGCGGCCCGGAGCCTTGAACGGCTATACTCAGGCTTGATGACAGTTCGGTTTCGCTCTTCGCAGACGTCAAACTGTCATTATACTTGGCCATATCGTCCGCTCGGGTTCGGGGGTAGCCATGATCGATATCGGCCGGCGTCGTTTTCTTCAGGCAGGGGCGGCCGCGTCCGCCATCACGGCGATCGCGCCCGGTGTGGACGCCGCGACACTGGCGCCAGGCAAGCTCGGCGACATCGATCACTTCATCATCATGATGAAGGAGAACCGCTCCTTCGATCATTATTTTGGCTCGCTCTCGGGTGTGCGCGGCTTTGACGATCCCGCAGGTAGCTCGATCTTCCGTCAGGCGGATGCTTTGACGCCCGGCGGCCATATTTTTCCCTTCCATCTCGACACGCTGAAGACCAATGCCCAGCGGCTGCATGATCTCGATCATGGCTGGGGCCCGCAGCATGCCGCCTGGAACGGCGGGGCGATGGACAATTGGATTCCCGCGCACCGCCAAGCCGATGGCGAGGCCGGTCCGCTCACCATGGGCTATCACACCCGTGCGGATCTTCCTTATTATTATGCGCTGGCCGACGCCTTCACGATCTGCGACGGCTATCATTGCTCGGTGTTCGGGCCCACCTATCCCAACCGCTATTACCTGATGACGGGAACGATCGATCCCGAGGAGCGCCACGGCGGCCCCGCGACCGACAATGACGAACGCAAAATCCGTTCATGGGAGACTTATCCGGAGCGGCTGGAGCGGGCGGGGGTTTCCTGGCGCGTCTATCATGATTGGGACGATTACGGCTGCAATGTCTTGAAATACTTCGCCCAGTATCAGCAGGCGCCCGGGACGTCACCGCTGTTTCAGAACGCGATGGTCGACCGGACCTTCTATGAATTGTTGTGGGACATCAGGACCGGCAATCTTCCGCAAGTGAGCTGGATCGTGCCGCCGTCGCATTTGTCGGAGCATCCCGATTATCTTCCCGCGGCGGGCGAGGACCACACCAATCAATTGCTCCAGGCGCTTTGGTCCAATCCCAAGCTTTGGGCCAAGACCGCGTTCATCATCAATTACGACGAGAATGACGGTCTGTTCGATCATGTCAGACCGCCCACGGCGCCGAAGGGCACGGCGGACGAATATGTCGGCGATCTGCCGATTGGATTGGGCTATCGCGTGCCATGCCTGGTGGTCTCGCCCTTCAGCCGGGGCGGCTATGTCTGCGGCGCCACATTCGATCACACCTCGACCTTGCGTCTGCTTGAGACGCGCTTTGGTGTGGAAGTGCCCAATCTCAGCAAATGGCGGCGTGACACCTGCGGCGACATGACGACGGCGTTTGCCTTTCATGCGCCGCGGCTGGATGTTCCGCACCTGCCCCAGACCGCGCAAGCCATGCTGACAGCGGAAGGACGCGCAATGCGCCTGCCACGACCGAGTGTTCCCATGACGCAGGCAATGCCGAAGCAAGAAACGGGCTCACGCACACGCCTGGCGTGAGAAAGGTTAATCGGGTTTGCGCAAGACCGCGTAGAGACCCATCACGTCTTCGCCATACTCATAGCGCAGGAAGGCTTCGTTGAGCTGAGCGAGTTCAAATCCCGCTTGAGCCGCAACCTCGCGGACATGATCGGGATGATGAGTGTAGCGGCCGGTATCGGTGAGATGGAAGGGGAAACGATTGCCCCGCTCCATCGAAAAAGCGAACAACCCGCCCGGCTTAAGCCGCCGCGCTGCTGATGCCACGATTTTTCCCAGGTCGCCGAAATAAATCAGGCAATCGCTGCTG
>DATBAP010000048.1:0-8148 GCA_036271455.1 Rhizomicrobium sp. | reverse complement strand
CTGCGAATGCAGCGTCACTTCGCCATCTTCTATCAGATCCAGACTCTGATCCGGCACATTGATGCGCACATAGCGTTTCTCGAAGTGGCGCGGCAGCCAGCGCCAGCGTTCCATATTGGCGATGATTTCGCGCATCCGCACCGAAGCCGCGACATTCAGGGCTTGCAGGGTTTCAGCATTGGCTTTGCCGTCCGCCTTCAGCCCATTGCGGATTTGATAGCGCACCAGCGCCATTTCCAGATCGGTGGGCGAAGGATCGGGATTGGAGGCCAGCGTCTGATCTTCGAAGGCCAGACGCCGCAGCAACAATCCGCTGTTGTCGCCCTTGGCGGGGACGCTGGGCCAGCCGCCCAAGGCCAGGATGGCGCGATAGCGCGCCAGCGACGCGACCAAGGCGTGATATTCTCCTTGCGATGGCGGCAGTTGATCGAAGAAGGCATTGAGATCTGCCCGCGCCAACGCCTTGATCAACATCGCGGCAAACTCGAAATCGCGGCTTGGCAGGCGGACATCTTTATAGGCATCGCTGGGCCAGACGCGTCCCATGGCCAGATCGGACGCATAACGGAACAAGGCCTCGGTCAAAGCCAGATCATATTTGGCGGCATCAGGTCCGCCTTCCGGCGCCGGCCCTAGAACCAGTTGGGATGCATAATCGTTCGGGCTCAGACCTTGCTCATACGCATTCTGCAATTGCGCCAGGATGGACGATGCCATGATCTGGGCGGCATCGTTCCCGCTCCAGGCCGGTTCGAAATCCCGCGCGCTGTAAAAGGCAAGAACCTGAATCTGCAGCGGCGACTGCGCGGTGGCAGCGGCACGCGCCAACAGCAGATCCTGAAGCGCTTGCTGCGCGGTTTCCTCGTCAGACAGTGGCGACGGATCGGAATCGGCGGGTTGGCTCTGTGCGGCCATGACAGGCCACGCGGAACCGATCAACAACAGACACACCAAGCCGCTCACGCGACCCAGTCCTTTTTTCGATAAGGCGCCCATCACCGTCATGACCGGGGCATCTTGCGGCCCTGCCGTGCGAGGCGGCAGTTGGACCTAGGTCTAATTGAGGCCGGGAGGCCAAGAGGCAAAATTCGCACATTCCATAAAGGAGTTCCGCCATGCACACATTCATTCGCAATATTTCCCTTGCCGCGGTGATGGGGACGACTCTTCTGCTGGCCGGTTGCGCCACCGTCGAGGACGTCAAAAAAGCCCAGTCCACCGCCGATCAGGCAATGAGTGCCGCACAAGCGGCGCAGCAGACCGCCAATGCCGCACAAACCCAGGCTCAATCCGCGATGTCGGCGGCGCAGACGGCGCAACAATCCGCCAGCCGGGCCAATTCTGGTGTGACCGATCTCAACACCAAGGTAGAGGGCGTCTCACAGGATGTGGACACTCTGAAATCTTCGCGGCGGCGCGGCCAGCGCGGCTGAGGTTGCAGTCGGGGGGCTTCGCGCCAGCGGGCGCCCCCCATCCCCCTAGGGAGTTCATCATGACCTATGCCGGCAAGACGGCAATTTTCGCGATCGCACTTCTGGTCGCGCCTCCCGCTTACGCGGACGATGCGCTGCATATCCTCAAATCCATGTCGGATTATGTGGCCGCGCAAAAAACCATCTCGGCCAGCTATGATTCCAGCATTGAAGTGGTGACGTCCGAGTTGCAAAAAATCGCCTTTACCAGTTCGGGCAAGCTCCTGATCTCCCGTCCCGACAAAATTCGCATGACCCGCACCGGTGGCTATGCCGATGTGGTAATGAATTTCAACGGCAAGACGCTTTCCATCCTGGGCAAGAATCTGAATGCCTATGCCGAGACGGAGATGCCGGGCACGCTGGACAATCTGGTGGATCGCATCCGCGCCCGCACCGACGCCGCGATCCCGGGCGCCGATCTTTTTTCCACCAATGCCTATGCCGGGATGACGGAAGATCTCACCGATGCCAAGCATATCGGGCGCGGCGTGATCAATGGTGTGGAATGCGATCATTTGGCCTTCCGTACCCCAGATGTGGATTGGCAGATCTGGGTGCAGGTGGGATCCACACCCATCCCCCGCAAATATGTGATCACCAGCAAAGGCGTGACCGGGGCCCCGCAATATACGATCCAGATCAATGACTGGCGCACCGATGTGCCGGTTGACGCCAATGCCTTCGTCTTCGCCCCTCCCAAAGGCGCGACCAAAGTCCGTGCTGATCAGATGAAGCAAGTCGACGAAGTACCTCCCGGCCAGCCATCTCAAGGAGGAAAGAAATGATCGCTCCCCTTTTCCGCTGGCCTCTGGCCGCGATCGCCGCCGCAGTAACACTCGCCGCGAGCACCGACATGCGTTCATGGCCATCCTGGTCCAGTGCCCAGGCCGTGATCGGAAGGCCGCTGACGCCAATGAGCTATGCAGGCGTGGCCCGGCGCACCACCAGGCGCGAGGTGTACGCCACCACGGCGGTAGTAGCGACCACCGCGGCGGTGGCCGCCAGTACGCCGGTCTACGCGGCACCCGCGCCCGGCTGCATGCAGGTCGTCAACAGCTACGGCCAGATCATGTATCAGTGCCCGTGAAGGCAGCTTCTATTCCGCCGCTTGCCGCTCCGGAGCGGCCTGCGATGCTCCCAGATCGATCTTGACGCTGTTGATCTTGCCGGTGAAGGCGAAGGGCAGCTTGTAGGTGAAGTCGATCGGCGAGCCCACATCCATCCCGATGTCCAGACCCTCGCCCAATGAGAATTGAATCGGGCTGCTGCGCGCCAGCCTTGCTTCCGCAATCTTCGCGCCATTGGCGGTCATGGTGATCTGCCCGCCGTTGCCCATGCCGCCGCCGTCATATTTGAATTCCACCTTCAAACTCACCTTGCCCTTGGGCAGCGTGGCCTCGGCGGAAAGTGTCGTGCGCTCCACACTGAGAAAATTATAAACGAAGACGGGCCTGCCTCCGCGCAGATAGAGGCCATAGCCGCCTTCCAGCCCGCCATGGGTGACGATCATGCCTTCGGCTTTTCCATCCGGAACTTCGATCTCGGCGGTGATGGTCCAGGAGCGGTTGCACATCGGCGGCGAAGCCGCGTCCGGCAGGCCGATGGTGCCGGGATAATAGGTCATGCTGGTGCGATGACCGATCAAACTCGGCCGTCCCATCAGTTCGGCGTTGAGCCGGATGGTGCCGCGCCAGTCGAGCGGAAGGACATTGTACCGCGACGCCTCGATCCACCAGAGATCTTGCAGCTCACGCAGCTTCTCGGGATATTTTGCGGCGAGATCGTTGGCCTGTGAGAAATCCTGGTCGAGCTTGTAAAGCTCCCATGGCGCTTTGTCGGGGTCCCACTCACCGCGCGTGGCTTCCCAAGGCACGAAGGAGGGGCACGACGCCATCCAGCCATCGTGATAAAGCCCGCGATTGCAGCCCAGTTCGAAATATTGGGTCTTGCGTTTGCTCTCCGCCTTGGCGTCGTCGAACGTGAACGCGAAGCTTATGCCTTCGATGGACTTTTGCTGGATGCCATTGAGCATGCTGGGCGCATGAATGCCGCACAGTTCATAGATTGTGGGCACGATGTCGATGGTGTGCAGGAACTGGTCACGTAATCCGCCCTTGTCCTTGATCCGGGCTGGCCAGGAAATGATCATGGGATTGCGCGTGCCGCCGAAATGGCTTTCCACCTGCTTGGTCCATTGAAACGGCGCGTTCATGGCGTGCGCCCAGGCGGACGGGAAATGGTTGAAGTGCTTGGGTCCACCCAGCTCGTCGATGGCCTTGATATTGTCTTCCCATTTTTCCGGGAAGCCGTTGAAGAACATATTCTCGCACAGTGAGCCCTCCAGCCCGCCTTCCGCGCTGGCGCCATTGTCGCCCGCGATATGGATGATCATGGTGTTGTCGGCATCGGGAAGCGCCTTTACCGCTTCCACCACCCGGCCCAGTTCGTGATCGCAATGGGCGGCATAGCCGGCGAACACTTCCATCATGCGCGCATAAAGCCGCTTCTGATCGGCGTTCAATGAGTCCCAGGCCGGCAGACCCTTGGAGCGCACCGTGAGCTTGGTGTCCTTGGGCACCACGCCCAGTTTCTTCTGCCGCTCCAGTGTCTGTTCGCGATAGGCGTCCCAGCCGCCATCGAACTTGCCCTTGAATTTCTCGATCCATTCCTTGGGCGTGTGATGCGGCGCATGCGTGGCACCCGTTGCCACATAGAGGAAATAGGGCCGGTCGGGCGAAATCGCCTTGGCCTGGCGCACCCAGGCGATCGCCTTGTCGGCGATGTCGGTAGTGAGGTGATAGCTGGGATCGCTGGAAGCGGGCACCAGGTTGCGGTTCTCGAACAGAATGGGATTCCAGTGATTCATGTCGCCGGCATTGAAGCCGTAGAAATAATCGAAGCCCAAACCATTGACCCAACGGTCGAACGGTCCAGCCGCGCTTGTTTCCTAGGTAGGCGTGTTGTGGTTCTTGCCGATCCAGGCCGTCATGTAGCCGTTCTGGCGCAGCACCTCGCCTACCGTGCCGCAATTCCTGGGCAACACTCAGCAATAGCCGTCATAGCCGGTGGCCGCTTCGGTGATGCCGGCAAACGAAGCAGAATGGTGATTGCGTCCGGTGATCAAGGCGGCGCGGGTGGGGCTGCAGAGCGCGGTGGTGTGGAAATGATTGTAGCGCAGGCCTTCTGCCGCCAGCTTATCCATCGTCGGTGACGGGATCCCGCCGCCGAACGTGCCGTACTGGCCAAAGCCGCAATCGTCGATCAGCAGCAGAACGATGTTGGGCGCGGTTTTGGGCGCCGCGACCGGTTGGGGAAATTGCGCGGGATCGGAATCCTTGTAGGTGCGGCCTATCTCGCCCGTGAAATGGAAATCCGGCCGGGGCAGGACATCAGGGGTTTCCGCTGCCGGAATGGCAACCTGTCGCGCGGCCTTGTCGGACATGGCGGAGCCCTTTCATGGAAACGCTGCCCGCGAGGCTAAACGGGCCGCACCCATGGTTCGATTGGGCTTAAGTCCAATCGGCCGCGGTTTGAATCGCCAGAAAAAAGCCCCGCCAAAAGGCGGGGCTAAAGGCGCTCCACTCGCGGCTCGGGGTATGCAGCGAAGGATCGGCTTTCTTCTTCTCAGCGCGCCATGCAGTTGTCGTAATAATATTGATAGGAGCGGGCCTTCTGGTTCTGCCGCCGTGCAGTACCAACCACGGCGCCAGCTGCCGCGCCTGCTCCGGCATTTCCGAATATCGCGCCCCCCACCGCACCGCGCGCCGCACCGCGCGCCACGCCCGTGGATGTCGGCGTGTTGGCCATCGCCTGGTTGGCGTAGGCGGCGCAGCTATCAGCTTTGGTTTGCGCGGTCGCGACGCTGGCAGCAGCGAGGCAAGCAAGAAGACAAGCGACGGCAAGCGCAAAGAATAGACCCGATTTCATCGAACCCTCCTGATCACCTGAAGAGCCTGTCGGGCCGTGCGGTCAGCCTCAATTGGACTTTCGTCCAATTCCTCAAAAGAGGCTGGCCGCGAGATTGATCATGGTGGCCAGGATCGCCGTATTGAAGCCGAACGCCACCAAAGTGTGGAGCGTGCCCAGCCGCCGCATTTCCCGGGAACTGAAAGCGACATCCGCGGTCTGCGAGGTCGCGCCGATCACCAGCGAGAAATGGACGAAATCCCAATAGTCCGGTTCGCCTTCGTCACCGAACATCAACCCACCCCCGGACCGGCCGCTTCTCTGGGCCAGGTAATAGATGTGGGCATAACGCAAGGCAAAAGCGACATGCACCAGGAGCCACGACAAAATCACCGTGGATGCGGCAAGCGCGATGCGTATTCCGCCGGCCACTTGTCCCTTTGCTCCGGAAAGCTCCGCCACCAGCGCGCCGACGCTGGCGATCGAGGCCAGGATCGTGATGACCAGAACCAAGCGGCCGCCTTCGTCATATTCGGCGGCGCGGCGCTTGATCTCTTCTGAATCCGCGTGGCGAAGGAACAAGTAAATCAAGCCCAGGAAAATCACCACGCCGCAGTCCCATCCGATCAGAACACGGGTGATGCCGCGCGGGACCCAGGGACCCATGGCGAAATAGATGCCCAGGCCGAACAGGCCGGCTGTGACCAGATAGGGACGATTAAGAAAAGCCTTCAGCAGTGTACTGAAGCTCCACCGTCCTTGCTTTTCCGCACTTTTTCGGATCGCTCCCGGCATCGCCGCTGCCAATCAAACGCGGGATTTCATCGAGAGCATGGCGCGCATCATTTAGGATCCGCGCGCGCTGACAAGACGTTCACGGATCGCCGCCGCCCAGCGGCGGAAGGCATATTTTGCTTCCGCCAGATTGGTGGTCCGGTTGTTCATGCCCCACACATTGTCGCGCACGGATTGGTCCGCGGCTTCCGCGATCACCTGGCCGCTGGCGCCGTCGCCGAACACCAGGCCCATCGCCATGCTGCCGGCATCCCTGGAAAAGGTTGCACCGCGGCTGGTGTATGTCTGCCGCGTGCTCTCGATCGGCGCGGTGAGTTGGATGTTTAAAATTTGCCCCAGGATGATCAGCGTGTCCGGTCCGGGCGTGGTCACGAAAGTGAAACCCGCTTTGCCCAGTTCATCGCGCATAGCGCCGGCATAGGCGTCCTGCAGCGCCGCGACATCCTGATCGCGCAGGACATAACTTTCACCGAAGCCCGGCCTGGTCCCTTTGGGCGCACCGTCCCGTACTTCGGCGGGGACACGCAGAGTGGCCAGCTCGACGGTGTGATATTTGGCCCAATCGGTGCCGGGCTGCACCTTGGCGAACTTCACCTTGGCCCCGGGCAAAGGCACAAGATCGGCCGCGCCAGGGTTCGAGGCAGAGTTCGATGGTTGAGGTTGTGACCGAGCCTCCATCGCGGTGGAGGTCAGACAGGCCGCGACTATCAGGGCAAGAGCATATGTTTGCATTCCGATATTTTGCCTCGGAGCCGGGAGAACTCTATTGGGCCTTGGTCCAATGAACCTCCGCCTCGGAACACCGTGCGAGCGCGGCGGCGAATCATGAGTTCAAGGACGACATGCTGTTGCGCGCGCGAGTTGCTCTAGTTAACGCCGAGACGCGGGCGATATTGCTTCGGTCTGCAGGTGCACCCGCGATGAAACGGTGACGGCGGGCAAGGTTTTATCGGATGTAGCGGCGTAAACAGTCGTCACGCCCTTATTGCGGCAGCGGCACACCTATTCGCTGCAGTGCAACCACACGTACGCTGCAGTGCACTCGCGTGCACAAATTTTCGGCACGCCGATGATTTTGCTCCCCTTTATTGACTTCGTAATACCATTTGGTCTTCATTCCCTCAGGGGAAACATACCGGGGACAACCTTATGAACAAGCTCGCATTACTTACTGGCTCGTCTGCGCTCGCGCTCGCGCTGGTCAACAGCACTGCCTTTGCTCAGCAAGCCACCACACCGCAAACAGTCGTGGCGCAAAATGCGCCGGCTCAACAGACAGCCGCCGAAGCCGCCGAGACAGTGGTGGTTTCCGCCTCGCGCATTTCCATCGCCGGTTACACGGCGCCGACGCCGGTTTCCGTGGTCGATTCCGGGCAACTTCAGCAAGCCGCGAATAACGATATCGGCGAGACGCTGCGCCAACTGCCCATGATGGGCACTTCACAGAGCCCTGTGGCTGCCACTCAGGGCAACGCCGGCAACTCGGGCGCCGTGGGCATCAGCAGCATCAACCTGCGCAACTTAGGCGTCACCCGCACCTTGGTGCTGGTCGATGGCGAGCGTGAAGTCTGGGCCGGCGTGCAATATGGCGTGGATCTCAACACCATTCCCAGCATCATGATCCAACGCGTGGACGTGGTGACCGGCGGCGCTTCGGCGGCCTGGGGTTCGGATGCGGTCGCCGGCGTCGTCAATCTGATCATCAACAAGAATTTCACGGGCCTGAAGGGCTCGGTTGATCTGATGGACAACAACTACGACTCGCGGCGCCAATATGGCTTCTCGATCGCCAACGGCTTCGACTTTGACGGCGACCGCGGACATATCGAAATGGCGGGAACCTATGCCGACTCTCCGAACACGACCTATATGGGTCAGTTGAAATGGTTCAACAATTCGGCGCTGGTTGCCAACCCGGCTTTTGTTGCGGGCAACGGCCAGCCGCAACTCATACACATCAACAATGCCGGCA
>DATBAP010000047.1:0-27217 GCA_036271455.1 Rhizomicrobium sp. | reverse complement strand
CAACTTATCGTTGAGATGCGAGACGTGATATTCGCGGTCCCAGGCAGCGCGCGCCTCAGCTATAAGCCTGTCGCGCACCGGTTCCGGCAAGGTGCCCCACGAGGCGATCACCGCCGACCCCAACCGCCGGATCAGGCATTCGTCCTCGGCGGGATATTTGAAAACATTCTTGTGTTCCCCGATCGGCATGCGCGTTCCTTCTTGGCCTTGAGTGAATAACGATTCGGGGCGGGGCGGAGAAATCCCGCGCGGTCCGAACATGCAAGGGAGCCACGCTCAACCCTGCAGCCTGAATCCTAAAGCAGGCGCGCACCAATTTGAAAGCGGAACTTTACGGAAACGACTATTTTCGGCGCGTAGGGATTTTGGCCGATGGCTAGGAGCGACGCACGGTCCATAGCGGCAGCGTGTGGACGGCGTGAGGCCCGTGAGTACGCGCGACAACGCCAGCGGGCAAAAGACCCCGCGCCATCATCCTAGCGCCGGCCTTTTTTCTGCCGATCCTTGCGGGCCGCGTAACGGGCGTCGCGCGATGCTTTCTGTTCGGTGAGAAGTTGGGCCATTCGGTCCAGCTCTTCGCGCTTCTGGCGCTCGGCGGCGTGCTTGGCCTCTTCTTGTTCCTTGCGGCGCGCATCTTCCTCGGCCGCGTGGCGTTTCTCGGCTTCTGCGGCGGCCTGCTTTTTCTCCTCGGCCCGCTTGGCCAGGCGCTCGTCCCGCGCGGCGGCGATGGCGCCGCGTTCCTTGGCGCGGTCACCGGCTGTCGCCTTGGCCGCTTCGGCGCGGGCTTTTGCTTTTGCCAGCATCTCGGCGCGCGCCTTGGCTGCCGTGGTCATACGGTCACTGAATTTCTGGTCTTTGTGGATGGCCATGTCTCTATTGTTCGCGAAAGGCGCGTGGGTACCGCGCTAGTTGTCGAGGAAGCTCCGGAGCTTTCTGGAGCGGGACGGATGCTTGAGCTTGCGCAGCGCCTTGGCTTCGATCTGGCGGATACGCTCGCGGGTGACGCTGAATTGCTGTCCCACTTCTTCCAGCGTGTGATCTGTGTTCATGCCGATGCCGAAGCGCATGCGCAGCACGCGTTCTTCGCGCGGTGTGAGCGTCGCCAGCACGCGGGTGGTGGTCTCGCGCAGATTGGCTTGGATCGCGGCATCGATGGGCAGGACCACATTGGGATCCTGGATGAAATCGCCCAGATGGGAATCTTCCTCGTCGCCGATGGGCGTCTCAAGGCTGATCGGCTCCTTGGCGATCTTGAGGACCTTGCGGACTTTTTCCAGCGGCATCGCCAGACGCTCGGCCAATTCTTCCGGCGTCGGCTCGCGGCCGATTTCATGCAGCATCTGGCGGCTGGTGCGCACCAGCTTGTTGATGGTCTCGATCATATGCACCGGGATGCGGATGGTGCGGGCCTGGTCGGCGATCGAGCGGGTAATCGCCTGGCGGATCCACCAGGTGGCATAGGTCGAGAATTTATAGCCGCGGCGATACTCGAATTTATCGACCGCCTTCATCAGGCCGATATTGCCTTCCTGAATCAGATCCAGGAATTGCAGGCCGCGATTGGTGTATTTCTTGGCGATGGAGATCACGAGGCGCAGATTGGCTTCGATCATTTCCTTCTTGGCGACACCGGATTCGCGCTCGCCTTTCTGCACGGTCTGGACGTTGCGGCGGAATTCCGAGACCGACTGGCGGGTTTCCTGCGCCAGCGCCTGAATCTCTTCGCGCAGCGCCTTGACCTTGTCGCGGTCCTCGGTGACGAACTCGTGCCAGCCGATACCGGACAACCGCCCCACCCGGCGCGCCCAATTGGGATCGAGCTCGTTGCCGAAATATTGCTTGAGGAATTCGACGCGGTCCACGCCATGGGATTCGGCCAGGCGCAACAGCTTGCCTTCCAGCGACACCAGACGGCGGTTGATGCCGTACATCTGGTCGACCAGAGCTTCGATGCGGTTGTTGTTGAGCTTGAGCGACTTGACCAAATCCATGGTCTCGCTGCGCAGCTTCTTGAAGCGGCGTTCCTGGCCCGTGGACAGTTCGTCCGCGCCCAAGGCCGCTTCCACCGAAGCGTCCTGCAGCTTGCCCAGCTTCTTGTAGAGGCCGGCGATATTGTCCAGTGACTCCAGCACCTGCGGCTTGAGAGCGGCTTCCATCGCCGACAAAGGCAAATTGCCTTCGTCGTCGAAATCATCGCCATCGGCCGCACTATCGGTGGCAGCGGCAGCTTCGCCGCCCTCTTCGCCCGGCGCTTTGACTTCGGGCTTGGGCGGTTCGGGCTTCTTGAACTCCGGCGCTTTGAACTCCGGCGCCTTGAATTCCGGCGCGGGGGGAACGACCCCCGGCACGTTGAGCGGCTTGCCGTCGGGACCAACCGGCGGGGGCACCGGCGCGGGCGAGCCATCGGGCCCCGCGCCATACATGGCCTCGAGATCGATGATATCGCGTAAGAGAACCTTGCCCTCGTTCAATTCGTCGCGCCAAACGGTCAGCGCTTCGAAGGTGAGCGGGCTTTCGCAGAGCGCGCCGATCATCAATTCGCGGCCGGCCTCGATGCGCTTGGCGATGGCGATTTCGCCTTCACGCGACAGAAGCTCGACCGAGCCCATTTCGCGCAGATACATGCGCACCGGATCGTCGGTGCGGTCATATTGCTCGCCGGATTTCGCCGTGGTGGCGAGCGCTTTGCTGCCTTCCACCGTGGCGGGCAGATTCTCGGCTTCGGTTTCTTCGGCCTCTTCGCTTTCGATGACATTGATGCCCATCTCGTTGAGCATCGCCATCGTGTCTTCGATCTGCTCCGACGAGGTCTTGTCGGACGGCAGCACCTTGTTCAGTTCGTCATAGGTGACATAGCCGCGCTGTTTGGCGCGCGCGATCATTTTGCGCACGCCCACATCGGACATATCCAGCAGCGGAGAATCGGCGTCGCCGGGGGTCTCGCTCTCGCCCGGCTTCTTGGGCGCTATCTTGGCTTGCGGCTTGATGGGGTGGGGTATGGGCGCGGGTTTGGCGCCTTTGAGATCGAGCTTGGCGCCCTTCTTGCCCTTCAGCTCGGGTTCGGGCTTGCCGGGCTTGGCTGCTTTGCCCTTGGCGTCATGGCCCTTGGGCTCGGGCTTGGCGGCCTTAAGCGCCGCTTTGAGCTTGATGGGCTTGACCGGTTTGGGGTGTTTGCCTTTGGATTCATGGCTTGGCTTGGCCGACTTCTTCACCGCCGCGGTCTTGGCGGCAGCGGGCTTGGCGGCGGGCTTTTTCGCCGGCTTGTGGGCCGGTTTGGCCGATTTTTTGGTCAAGACAGGTTTGCTCGCCACGTGTTGGTCCTTAGATGCCCTGATAATGGGGCAAGAATTGCTAACGCCGCCACCCTTACTGAATGTCCTACCGCTCCGCACCTTGAGGACACGTTATTCGAATGTCCTACCGCTTCGCACCTTGAGGGCACCCTATTCGTGAGAAGAGCGAAGAAACCGACTGGCTTCCTGCCAGGATTCCTCGCTGCCCTCGGACGCGAACCGCCGAAGGGCGCGTTCCCGCTCAGGCTCCCACTCCGCCATGGCGCGAAAATCCGCTGCGGCGCGCAAGAAACGGGCTTCAGTTTCATCCTCCGGCACGGATTCCGGGGGTCGGGGATTGGATCTGACGCCCAACTGCGCCAGCAAATCGGCCATTCCCAGACGCTCGAGATGGGTCAAAACCGGCGTCTTTTCAAGGCTGGAGCCGGCGGCCGCGAGGTTTAAAAGCTCGTGCCGCAGCCTGTCAAGCGAGCGGTCCTGGAAAGCGAGTTCCGCCAGCAGCTCCCCATGGCGCAGCGCCAGGCCCGGCTGCTCCAGAAGCAGCAGGGCCAGTTCGGCCTCCTTGCGGGTCAGGGCGGCGTCGCGGGCCTTGCCAGCCTGACCGGCACGAGCCAGCAGGCTGGCCTTGACCGCCGGCGAGACCGCTTCCGCTGTCCCCGGCTGGGGCCTGGGTGGGCCTTGGCGGAATGAGCCCTGGAACCCAGGGTTCCGGAACGGGCGGTTCTGGTCGGGACGGCGCGGTGATGGGGGACGGCGCTTGAATTTCTCGAATATGCGCTGCTCGAAATCCCGCCGGTAATAGTCCGCCACCTTTGTGTCGGCGATCTCGGCGATGAGGCCAGACAGCACTCGCTCCAGCCCGGCGCGGCGTTCGGGGGTGGCAAAATCCTTCCCCTCGGTTTCGATCCGCCACAGCATGTCCGACAACGGCATCGCCTGGTCCAGCAGCGCCGTCATGGCGCGGGGGCCGCTTTTGCCGATCAGGGAATCCGGATCCTCGCCCGTGGGCATAAAAGCAAAGCGCAGCGAGTAACCCGCCTTGAGATGCGGCAAGGCCAGCCGCGCGGCGCGTTCGGCGGCCTTGGCCCCTGCGGCGTCGCCGTCAAAGGACAGAACCGGTTCGGGCGTGGTGCGCCAAAGCAAATGCAGCTGGTCTTCGGTGAGCGCGGTGCCCAGCGGCGCCACCGCGTGGGCGAAACCGCCGCGCACCAGCGCGATCACATCCATATAGCCTTCGGCGACGATGATAGTGCCCGCCTTGATCGAAGCGGCGCGCGCGGTGGCGAAATTGTAAAGCTGCGTGCCTTTGGAAAAGAGCGAATTCTCGCCGCTATTGATGTATTTGGGCTTGGCGTCGTCTTCCAAGGCGCGTCCGCCAAAAGCGATCACGCGGCCTCTGCCGTCGGTGATGGCGAACATCACGCGGTTAAAAAAGAAATCGCGCAAAGGCTGACCGTCGCTGCTGCGCGCCAAACCTGCCGCCAGCATATCGTCCTGGGTGATGTTCTTGCCTTTAAGAAACTCGATCAGCGCCTGACTGGAATTGGGCGCAAAGCCCAGGCGGAATTGCTTGGCCGCCTGTCCATCCAGCCCGCGCCGTTTCAGATAGTCGCGCGCCTTCTGGCCCTGGGGCTCGCGCAGTTGCGCTTCGTAGAATTGCGCCGCCAGCTCCACGATCTCGTAAAGCGATTTGCGCTTCTGCTCGCGCGCCTCATCGTCGGGCGACCATTTGGGCAGTTCGACACCCGCTTCGCCGGCAAGTTTTTCCACAGCTTCGGGGAAAGTCAGGCCTTCGGTCTCGATCAACCATTTGAAAGCATCGCCGCCCGCCCCGCAGCCGAAGCATTTATAGGCGTGACGCTCATTCTCGACTTTGAAGCTGGCTGATTTTTCGGCATGGAAGGGGCAACAACCCCACATCACCCTGCCCTTGCGCATCAACTTGACGCGGCGGCCCACCAGCTGGACCAAATCGGTCCGCCGGCGGATTTCTTCCAACAATCCGTCGCCATAGCGCATGCGATGAGCTTACGGGAAAGTCAGGTCAAATAGGGTGCAACCCGAGGGCCTGTGCACAATTATTTCGGCGCCGACAGCCGGTCTTTGACCAGGGAAGAGGCACGGCCAAAATCCATCTGGCCGGCATAACGCTCCTTCATGGCCGCCATCACCTTGCCCATGTCCTTGATCGAGGATGCGCCCAGTTCGGCGATCACCGCATCCGCCGCAGCCTTTACCCCTGCTTCGTCCATCTGGGCGGGCATGAAGGAATGGATGATGGCGATTTCCTCGCGCTCGCCCGCCGCAAGTTCCGGGCGCTTGCCGGCGTCAAAGGCAATGGCGGATTCCTCGCGCTGCTTGATCATCTTGGCCATCAGCGAAAGGATTTCGTCGTCGCCCAGAAGATCGCGGCTGGTTTCGGTGCGCGCGGCAATGTCGCGGTCCTTGAGCGCCGCCAGCGCCAGGCGGACCGTGGCCAGGCGCTTGGCGTCCTTGGCCTTCATCGCCTCTTTCATTGCGTCATTGAGCTTCTGGCGGAGCGACATTTTCGGGGCCTTCTGGGAAAAAAATGAAACTACGCGAATCGGGGGATAAGTACAACGCATTGAAAATGCAGGCGTAATATGTGTTTGCGCGCTGTTGACCCGCAGGGGTGCGATCCCTATTTTCGCGCAAATCCAAGGACGCCTCCCATGCAAGATGCCCAAGCCCCGCTTCCGCTCGCCCGCGGCGGCGTGATGTTGGCCGACGGTACCTTCTTCGAAGGCACCGGCTTTGGCGCCTCCGGCTCAGCGATCGGCGAGGTCTGCTTCAACACCGCCATGACCGGCTATCAGGAGATCATCTCCGACCCCTCCTATGCCGGGCAGATCATCGCCTTCACCTTTCCCCATATCGGGATCGTCGGCACCAACAGCGAAGACATCGAAACCCTCACCCCGGCGGTGCGCGGCCTGATCGTGCGCGCCGATGCCGAGCATCCCTCCAATTACCGCAGCCTGGCGGGGCTGGACCGCTGGCTGAAGGCGCACAACATCCCGGCGGTGGCGGGCATCGACACCCGCGCGCTCACCAGCCTGATCCGCGAGAAAGGCATGCCGCATGGCGTGATCGCCAATGCCGGAGCGGGCGCGCTGGATCATGCCGCGCTGCTGAAACAGGCGAAAAGTTTTTCCGGCCTTGAAGGACTTGATCTCGCCAAGGATGTGAGCACACGCCAGACCTATAAATGGCGCGAGATGCCGTGGGCCTGGAACGAAGGCTATGGCGCGGAAACCGAAACCACCTGGCGCGCCACCGTGATCGATTATGGCGTGAAGCGGAATATTCTCAGGCTGCTGGCCGGGCGCGGCGCCGACATCACCGTGGTGCCGGCCAATGCCGATCTGGATGAAGTGCTGCGCCACGATCCTGACGGCGTGCTGTTATCCAACGGGCCCGGCGATCCCGCCGCCACCGGCAAATACGCGATCCCCGCCATCAAGGGCGTGGTGGATCGCGGCGTGCCCCTGTTCGGTATCTGTCTGGGTCATCAGATGCTGGGGCTGGCTTTGGGCGGCCAGACCAAGAAAATGGCGCAGGGCCATCACGGCGCCAATCATCCGGTCAAGGATCTGGAAACCGGCAAGGTCGAGATCGTGTCGATGAATCATGGCTTCACCGTGGACCGCGACACGCTGCCCAAAGGCGTAAAGGAAACCCATATCTCGCTGTTCGACGGCACCAATTGCGGCATCGCGGTCGAAGACAAGAATGTCTTCAGCGTCCAATATCACCCCGAAGCCTCGCCCGGGCCGATGGACAGCCATTATCTGTTCGACCGCTTCGCCCGCGCCGCCGCCAGAAAATAATCCTCGGAGCCGGGAATAAAATGCAGCGCGCCCCGGTATTGCATTCCGTAACAGCCCGTCAGGGGAACTCGATCGGCCCCGGTCATGGATGAGAAGCGCCGCCGCTTCGAAGCGCTGGCGATGCCGCACCTGGACGCGGCCTATAACCTTGCGCGCTGGCTGACCCGCGGCGGCGCGGAGGCGGACGATATCGTGCAGGACGCGATGCTGCGGGCCTTCCGCAGTTTCGATGGATTTCGCGGCGAGGCGGTGAGACCCTGGCTGCTGACGATCGTGCGCAACTGCCATCGCTCGGCGCTGGAACAGAGAAAACGCCATGCCGCCACGCCACTGGGCGAGACTGATGATACCGAGATCGCCGCCGAAGGCCCCACGCCGGAGGCCAGCGCCATTCAGACCGGCGATGGCCGGCAGCTGGACAATGCCATCGCCGCCCTGCCGGATGAATTTCGCGAAGTGGTGATCCTGAGAGAGTTGGAGGAAATGTCCTATCGCGATATCGCGGTCACCACGGGCGCGCCGATCGGCACGGTGATGTCGCGGCTGGCGCGGGGACGGGCCCTGTTGCGGGAAAAATTGATCGGGAGGCCGGCATGAATTGCGAGCACAGCCTTCTCATCCAAGCCTATCTGGACGGCGAACTGGATGCGGCGGAAGCGTTGAAAGCCGAACAGCATCTGGAAAGCTGCGCCGAATGCCAGGCCATGGCGGCGGATCACGCCGAAATGAAGGCTGCGATGGCAGGCACGACTTACCATCGCGCCGGCGCGGCTTTGCGCGCCAGGATCATCGCCGCGCTGGACGCCGAAACCAGGAGTGCTGCCGTCACGGAATTTCGCCCGGTCCGCCGCAAGCCGGGCTTCTGGCTGGGCGCGGGCAGCGGCGCGGGCGGTATGGCGATCGCCGCGGCGCTGGCGTTCCTGCTGTTTCTTCCCGCCAACCCTTTGATCAACGACCTCACCTCAGCTCATCTGCGCTCTCTGATGGCCGGTCACCTGATCGATGTGGCCTCGTCCGATCATCACACCGTCAAACCGTGGTTCGCGGGGCATGCCGACGTCTCGCCGCCGGCGGAAGACTTCAAGGCCGAAGGTTTCATCCTGGTCGGGGGCCGCGCCGATTACGTGCACGGAGAGCGTGCCGCCGTGGTGGTCTATCGGCATGGCGCGCATATCATCAATCTGTTCGCCTGGGCTGACCGCGGCGCGAGCCTCCCCGGTACGCGCTTGCGCGACGGCTACCGCATGGTCTTCTGGAAACAGAATGACCTCGATCTCGCTGCGGTGTCCGATGTCGATCCGGCGGAGCTCAATCAATTCGTCGCGCTGGTGAAAAAGAGTCAAAGCCGGGAATAAACCATCCGCTCTGCTGGTATAGGCCTCGAAACCAGCTTCGAGGTCTGAATGACAGACGATTTCAATCCCTCCCGCCGCGGCGCCTTGCAATGCCTTGCCTTTGGCGGCGCGGGCACGCTTTTCACATTATCCGGCGGCATCCTGACGCCGATCGGGCTGGCACAGGCGGCAACGGAAAAGCCGGCTGGCCTGCCTCTGTTCCTGCAGATCAGCGACACCCATATCGGCTTCAACAAGGAAGCCAATCCGGATGTCGCGGGCACTCTGAAAGAAACCACCGCGCTGGTGAATGCGATGAAGACGCGCCCCGCGCTCACCATCCATACCGGCGACGTCACCCATCTGTCCCGCGCGGCGGAATTCGACCTGGCCTCGCAACTGATGTCGGACCTGAGGGCCGGCGAGCTTCACACCGTGCCCGGCGAGCATGACATCACCGACGGCACGGGCACGGAATATTTCGCCCGCTTCGGCAAAGCTTCTGACAATCGCGGCTATTACAGCTTCGATCACCAGGGCGTGCATTTCATCGGCCTGGTCAATGTCATGCAGTTCAAGCCTGGCGGCCTCGGCGTGTTTGGCGCCGATCAACTGGCGTGGCTGAAGGATGATTTGTCGGCGCGCACCAGCAGCACACCCATCGTGGTCTTCGCCCACATGCCGATGTGGACCATCCTGGAATCCTGGGGCTGGGGCACTGGCGATTCGGAAGAAGCGCTCTCCTATCTGCGCCGTTTCGGCTCGGTGACCATTCTCAACGGTCATATTCACCAGATCGTGCAAAAGGTGGAAGGCAACATCACCTTCCACACCGCACGCTCTACCGCCTATCCGCAGCCGCAAGCCGGTATGGGTGACGGACCAGGCCCTCTGGTGGTGCCCGCAGGCCAGCTGCAGCACATGCTGGGCATCACCAGCATCCGCGTGCAGCGGCATCACCAACTCGCTCTCACCGACACCACCCTCGTCTAAATCACAAAGGATTTGTTATGCGCATTCTAGCGTCTTTGTCTTCTTTTCCGCTCGCCGCGTTCCTTTTCCTCGCTTCCGCGCCGGCGCATGCGGAGGACAGCGTCATCACCATCAAGAAATTCATGTTCAACCCCACGGACGTGACCGTGGCGGCCGGCACGGATGTGACCTGGGAAAATCAGGATGGCGAACCGCATACGGTGGTCAGCCTGACGGGCGATTTCCGGTCCCAGGCGCTGGATGAGAAGGACAAATTTTCCCACCGCTTCGACCAGCCGGGCACCTACAAATACATCTGCTCGATCCATCCCAAGATGGTCGGCATCATTACTGTCGTGGCGAAGTAGCCCCCACTCCCACGGCGGAAAAGGCGGAGCAGGGATTACCTGCTCCGCCTTTTTAATGCGCGAGACGCCAGGGCGGGAAGCGGCGATTGTCGCCCGCGAAATAAAGGCAAAGCCTGTTGCCGGCGGGATCGCGAAACCAGGCTTCGCGCCAGAGCCAGCTTTTGTCTTCCGGGCCACTGTCGAAAGAGACATCCTTGGCTTTCAGCGCCGCGACCCTGGCATCCAGATCGTCGCATTCAAAATAGACATGGGCGCCGTCGCCGCCATCTTCGCGCAACTCCAGCGACAAAGTGGAATAGTCGTGAGGATTTTCCAGCCGCGCATAATGACCGTTCTTCACGATCAGGTGGAAACCAAGAATCTTATAGAATGTGATGGACGCGTCGAGATTCTTGGCCGGAAGCGTGACCTGGTTGAGCTTCATGCCAAAGAACGATCAGCCCCCACTCTCGTCGCGGCCATTCTCGGCTATCCATTCCTTGAGGTCGGACGTCGGCGGCATGCCCACCACACTGAAGCCGGCATCGACGAAATGCACTTCGCCGGTGACGCCGCCGGCGAGATCGCTGAGCAGATAAAGCGCCGCACCGCCCACATGATTGAGGTCGACCGACCGCTTCAAGGGCGAATGGGCCTTGTTCCATTTGAACACCATGCGGGCGTCTCCCACCGCGCTGCCCGCCAGGGTGCGCATCGGACCGGCCGAGATCGCATTGACGCGGATATTGTCGCGGCCCAGATCGGCGGCCAGATAGCGCACCGAGGCTTCCAGCGCCGCCTTGGCCACGCCCATTACATTGTAATTGGGCATCACGCGCTGGGCGCCCAGATAGGTGAGTGTCACCATCGAGCCGCCTTTGGTCATCAATTGCGCTGCCCGCCGCGCCACCGCGGTGAAGGAGTAGCAAGAAATATCCAAACTCCGGAGGAAATTGGCGCGGGTGGTATCGACATAACGCCCTTTCAATTCCTTGGCGTCGGAGAAGGCGATGGCATGGACCAAAAAATCGAGCGTGCCCCATTCCTGTTTGATCCGCGCGAACACCGCGTCCAGTTCCTCATCCTTCTCCACATCGCCGGGCAGCATGATCTGGCTGCCGATCGAAGCGGCAAGCGGTTTCAGCCGCTTGCATTGCGCTTCGCCCTGATAGGTGAAGGCCAGCTCGGCGCCTTGCGACGCCATCATCTGGGCGATGCCCCAGGCGATGGAATGATCATTGGCCACGCCCATGATCAAGCCGCGCTTGCCTGCCATGAATCCGGTCTTGGCCTCAGCCATGAGCGCCTCGCGCGGGGTTTTCTGTTCCATGGTCGAGCATCACTTTTCCAGCCGCTGAAACACCAGCGACGCGTTGGTGCCGCCAAAGCCGAAGGAGTTCGACAGGGCGGTATTGATTTTCACATTGTCGATGCGGCGGCGCACGATGTTGGCGCCTTCGACCGCGGGATCGAGTTCTTCGATATTGGCGCTCTCGCAGATGAAATCATGCTTCATCATCAAAAGCGTGTAGATCGCCTCGTGCACGCCGGCCGCGCCCTGGCTATGGCCGGTGAGCGATTTGGTGGCGCTGATCGGCGGCGTCTTGTCGCCGAACACTTCCCGGATCGCATTGATCTCGGGGATGTCACCCACCTGGGTCGAAGTGGCGTGCGGATTGATGTAATCGACCGGAGCTTTGACATTCTGCAGCGCCATCTTCATGCAGCGCACCGCGCCTTCGCCCGACGGCGCCACCATGTCCTCGCCGTCGGCGGTCGCGCCATAGCCGGTGAGTTCGGCATAGATTTTCGCGCCCCGGGCCTTGGCGTGCTCAAGCTCTTCCAGGATCAAGATTCCGCCGCCGCCGGAAATCACGAAGCCGTCGCGATTCTTGTCATAGGCGCGGCTGGCCTTTTCGGGCGTGGCGTTGAATTTCGACGACATCGCGCCCATCGCATCGAACAATTCGCTGAGCGTCCAGTCAAGTTCCTCGCCGCCTCCGGCGAATATCATGTCCTGCTTGCCCCACTGGATCATCTCGGCCGCGTTGCCGATGCAGTTGGCCGAAGTCGAGCAGGCCGACGAGATGGAATAATTCACGCCCTTGGTCTTGAACCAGGTGGAAAGATTGGCGCTGCAGGTAGACGACATCGCCTTGGGCACCGCGAAGGGTCCGATGCGTTTGGGACCCTTGGCGGGATCGCGCGCGATGTCGGCGGCGGCCACGATCGCCTTGGTCGAGGGACCGCCCGAGCCAACGATCAGTCCGGTGCGCGGATTGGAAATTTCTTTTTCGGTGAGACCGGCATCGGCGATGGCCTGGGTCATCGCCACCCAGCAATAGCCCGCGCCGTCACCTTGAAAGCGGCGGGCGCGGCGGTCGACGATCTGGTCGAGATCGATTTTCAGGCTGCCATGCACCTGGGAGCGAAAGCCCAACCGCACATAATCATCCGCCCTGACAATTCCCGATTTTGCCTGGCGCAGGGACTCCGTCACGTCCCCGGCATTGTTGCCGATGGAAGAGACGATGCCCAAACCGGTAACGACGACGCGACGCATGAAATCCCTTTTGCATCCTCACGCCACAAGGTGGCGCAAAGCGTTGAACCCTTGTTCAGGATGGCGGAAAGCCTGGTTCAGACCGACGCCGGCTGCGCCGCCTTGGCCAGGGCCGCCGCGGCATCGGTGAACAGCCCCACCCTGAGGCCCTTGGCTTCATAGATGATCTTCCCATCCACCTTCATGATGCCATCGGCGATGCCCAAGACCAGCTTGCGCATGATCACGCGCTTGAGCTTGACGATATAGGTGATCTTTTTGGCGTCTGGGAGCACCATGCCGGAGAATTTCACTTCGTCCACGCCCAGTGCGCGGCCGCGGCCCAGGCCGCCCATCCAGCCCAGGAAGAAACCCACCATCTGCCAGAGCGCGTCCAGCCCCAGGCAGCCCGGCATTACCGGATCGCCCTGGAAATGGCATTTGAAGAACCAGAGATTGGGGTTGACGTCGAGTTCGGCGATCACTTCGCCCTTGCCATCCTCGCCGCCATCCTCGGTGATCGAGGTGATGCGGTCGAACATCAGCATGGGGGGCAGCGGCAATTGCGCATTGCCGGGACCGAATAATTCACCTCGGGCACAAGTGAGCAGGCCCGCCAGATCGAAACTCGACTTCTTTACCGGCATATCCAATGTCCTGTTCCTTCAAGACGCACTATTTCAACGTTCCAGCGGCAAAATGAGCAAGGCCTTGGGCCAAATGCCCAGATTTTGTCCCATGCTTGCTTAGAAGCATTCTAACATGTAACTTAGGTCACTCTAGCAAGGATCGGCGAACCCATGAAGGGCCGTCCGCAGAAGGAATTTTGGCCCGATGGTCAAAACCATTCGTGAGACCAGCAAAGCAGTGGAGCGCCTCCGTATTGCAGGCCTGCGCCCCACCCGCCAGCGGGTGGAGCTGGCTGGCCTTCTGTTCAAGGGTCCGCACCGGCATGTGACGGCCGAAAGCCTGCATGACGAAGCCGCCAGCCAGGACATGAAGATTTCGCTGGCCACGATTTACAACACCCTCCACCAATTCACCCATGCGGGCTTGCTGCGCCAGGTGATCGTGGACGCCGCGCGCGGCTATTTCGACACCAACACGGGCGATCACCAGCATTTCTTCCTGGAAGAGGAAGGCCGGCTGATCGATATCCCCGGCGAGGCGATTTCCGTGTCGGGCGTTCCCACACCGCCCGTTGGCATGGCGGTGGACCGGGTGGATGTTGTCGTCCGCGTCAAACGCGGCTGACTGCCACCAAAAATTCTTTCTTAGAATAATTCTAATCTATTGACAGGTCTCCTTTGCGAGCGCCAATCTTGCGCCCCAAACAAAAGGAGGCCCCTATGCCCGCTCTGAAAAACACCAAGACTTGGGAAAATCTGAAGGAAGCGTTCGCCGGCGAAAGCCAGGCCAATCGCCGCTACCTCTATTTCGCCCAGAAGGCCGATGTCGAAGGTCACAACGACGTCGCCAGCGTGTTTCGTTCCACCGCCGAGGGTGAGACCGGCCATGCCCATGGGCATCTGGAATATCTGGAGGAAGTGGGCGATCCCGCCACCGGCGAGCCGATCGGTCCCACCGACGCCAATCTCAAGGCTTCGATCGCGGGCGAGACCCACGAATACACCGACATGTATCCGGGCATGGCCAGGACTGCGCGCCAGGAAGGCTTCGAAGAAATCGCTGACTGGTTCGAGACCTTGGCCAAGGCTGAGAAGAGCCATGCCGGCCGCTTCCAAAAGGCGCTCGACACGCTCGGCAAATAATCCCACGCCGCTACAGCCGCGCGGAGTTTATTTTTCGCGCGGCTGTTTGTTTTTCACGGATCAATTTCATGACAGGCGAAGGCAGTCTCGACGCGCCCACCCGCGAGATTATCCGCTGGCAGGATCCGGATTTCACCGATCCCGTGAAGCTGGACGCGGAAATGCGCCGCGTCTTCGACATCTGCCATGGCTGCCGGCGCTGCTTCAATCTCTGCGATTCCTTTCCCCGCCTGTTCGATCTGATCGACAGCAATCCCACCGAAGATGTGGAAGGGGTGAAGTCGGAAGATTTCGCCGCGGTGGTCGAAGCCTGCACGCTTTGCGACATGTGCTTCATGACCAAATGTCCTTACGTGCCGCCGCATCCCTTCAATGTCGATTTTCCCCATCTGCTGCTGCGCGCGCGCGCCACGGAAGCCAAAGCGGGCAAGAAGGATTTCACGCAAAGCCAATTGGCGGAGATGGACCGCAACGGCACCTTGGCCCGCTTTGCCTCGCCCTTGATCAATTGGGCCTCGGACACCTCCAACAAGCCGATGCGCGCGGTGATGGAAAAGGTGGCGCATATCGATCCCAAGGCCACCTTGCCAAAATTCCACAGCGGCACATTTGTTTCAGCCGCCCGGGGCGACCCCATCGTGCCCAACGCGCACGCGCCCGCCTTCGGCAAGCGCAAGGCCGCGCTCTATGCCACCTGCTTCGTCAATTACAACCGTCCCATCACCGGCATGGCGGCGCGAAGCGTGCTCAATCATATCGGGGTTGAGACCATCATCTCTTATCCCGGCTGCTGCGGTATGCCGTTCCTGGAGCAGGCCAATCTGGCGCGCGTGGCGGAAAACGCCGCCAAGGTTTCCAAGGAATTGGTCAAGCTGATCGACCAGGGCTACGACATCGTTGCGCTCACCGCCTCATGCGGCCTGATGCTGAAATTCGAGTGGGCGCTGATCTGTCCGGAGAATCCGAATGTGCAGCGTGTGGCCGAGCATGTCTTCGACATCGACGAATATGTGGTGGATGTGGCGAAGAAAGATGGCTTGCCAGGCGGACTTTCGCCCTTGCCGGAAGGCGTGACGGTGCATCTGGCCTGTCATGCCCGCGCCCAGAATATGGGCCCCAAAGCGGTGGAGATGCTGAAGCTCATTCCCGGCACGCCGGTCGATGTGATCGAGCGCTGCTCCGGCCATGGCGGCACCTTCGGCGTGGTCGAGCCCACCCATGACGTGGCAGTGAAAGTGGGCCGCCCGGTGTTCCGCGCCGCCAATACGCAAAAGCGCGGCCATATCGTTTCGGACTGTCCCTTGGCCGCCCTGCACATCGTCGCCCACACCGAAACCGGCGTGCGCGAACCAGAACATCCCATCCAGATCATGGCCCGCGCCTATGGACTGGAGATCTGAGATGTCCGCAACCGCCCGCAAGATCACGCAAGCTGATATTCTTTCCGATCAGGATTATGCGCAGAAGCGCGCTTCGTTGCGCGGCGAAGCGATTGCGCTGAAAAAGCACCGCCGGGTGGAAGTGGGCCCCTTCGCCACGTTCTATTTCGAGAATTACCAGACCATGTGGCTGCAGGTGATGGAAATGCTGCGGATCGAGAAAGGCGGCGCCGAACAAGCCCTGGGTGAGCTCGAAGTCTATAATCCGCTGATCCCCCAGGGCGATGAATTGATCGCCACTCTGATGCTTGAGATCGAGGACGCCAATCGCCGCAACGCTATGCTGCTGGCGTTGGGGGGAATCGAAGAGACCATATTCATGGAAATCGGCCTCGACCGTATCGCCGCCACGCCCACCGAATATGACGATCGCACCACGCCGGACGGCAAGACTTCATCGGTGCATTGGCTGCGTTTCAAGCTCACCAAGAATCAGATCGCGCGCTTCGGACATGAACGCGTGGTGATCGGCATCGGCCACCGCAATTACGGCCATATGGCGGTGTTGAGCGAGGAAACACGCCCGGCGCTGGCAAAAGATTTTGCCTAGAGTTTGATGCGGTCGTGGGTGATATCGTCGTAGATCGCGGCGGTGAGTTTTTCGTAACTCTTCGTCGCCGGATCGTACCAATAGAGCGGATCGGCGATCTTGGCGGGATCGAAACCTTCGGCGACCAGCTCGACCTTGCGCTGCTTGAAGGTGCCGGTGACTTCAATTTCGGGCTGCAGCCGCAGGAAACACGGCCGGGCGAAAGGCGAAAGATGGCCATCCAGCCGCTTGGCCAACCCAGTGACATCGAACGTCGCGTCCGCCACCAGGGCCGCCATCCCGGCGCGCCCGTCCGCGTGCGGCACGGACACGCCATAAACATTGACCTCGCGGATTCCCGGCACGGTGGTGAGCGCTTCAGCGACTTCGCTGGTGGCGACATTCTCGCCCTTCCAGCGGAAAGTGTCGCCGATGCGGTCGACGAAAAAGAAATAGCCATGTTGGTCGCGGCGCATCAGGTCGCCGGTGCGAAACCAGGCATCGCCTTTCTTGAAGACGTCGTGAAGGATTTTCTTCTCGGTGTCCGACGCCTTGGTATAGCCCTCGAAATCGCGGCCCGCTTCTTTGGAAATGCGTCCCAGCGCTTCGCCCACTTCTTCCGGACCGCACTCGATGCAAAGCCCGTCAGAACCGCGCACCGGCATTTCGCGCTCCACATCAAAGCGTACCACGCGCGCCGGCAGCCGCCATTCGATATAGTCCGGCACCCGGCCCACCGAACCCACCGTGCCGTCATAATTGAGCATCGAAACATTGCCTTCCGTGGCGCCATAGAATTCGACGATGCGGGGAATGGCGAAACGCTCCTGGAAGCGCGTCCAGATTTCCGGCCGCAGCCCATTGCCGGTGATGGCGCGAATGTGATGGTCGCGCTCATGCGGGGCGATCGGCGCATTCAGCAGCCAGCGGCATAGCTCGCCAATATAGGCGAACATGGTGGCGTCATATTTGTGGATGTCCTGCCAGAAATCGCCGACCGAGAATTTGCGCTTCAAGATCACCGCACCGCCCTTGAAAAAGGCCAGCCCTACGGCGCAGACGCCGCCGGTAGCATGATAGAGCGGCAAGGGATTGTAGATGCGGTCGCTGGGTTTGGGGTTCAGCGCGCCGACAAAGCCCGCCATCATGAAAAGCATGCGCACATGGCTGAAATTGGCGGCCTTGGGCAGCCCGGTGGTGCCGGAAGTGTAGATAAAGAAGGCGCGATCCTTGGCCCGCACATCCTTGCGCGGCTCCTTGCCCACCGAAGTGGCGGGCAGCATGGTCAAGGCGTGATCGAGATCGGCCATGCCGTCGAACACCCCGCCTTGGACCCAGCGGAACAGCGGCGCGGTGAAAGAACTTTCGGCATCGCGCAAGGCGGCCGCCAATTCGATGCCCGCAATCACATGTTTGGCGCCGGCGATCTCGACGGAATGGGCCAGCGCCTGGCCGCGCTGATTGGTGTTGATCAGGGCGACGCAGAGCCCCGCCTTGAACAATCCCAGCCAGCAGCAGAGAAAATCGGGCCGGTTCTCCATCAGGAGCGCCACGCAATCGCCGCGCTTCAATCCCTGGCCCAGCGCCCAATGGGCGTAAACATTGGCGCGGGCATCAAGCGCCTGGTAGCTCATCACTTCGTCGAGACAATAGATGGCGGGCGCACTCGGGGTGACCCGGGCCTGCTTTTCGACGATGTCGACGATGGTGCGGGTGCTATTGGGCTTGACCGATGCTAGCAACGCCAAGGTGCGCAGGATATGACTGAGATAGATGGCTTCGCGCCTGATCGCGGCGGCAAGACTCATGCGCTCTCCCTTGCGCTAACTTGTGCCGGGCGGCAGGCATTCGCAAGATAGGGACATTTATTATGCCCCACCTGTCTTCCTCGGGATAAATCCTCGGAAGACATCTTCCCCCGCCAGTCGCTGCGCGACACGGGGGAAGAGAGCCAGAGCGTGAGATGGAAGAGTTCGACTTGCGTGGCCTGAAATGCCCCCTGCCGGCGCTGATGGCGCGCAGGAAGTTGGCGGCGCTCGCGCCGGGCGAGACGATCTGGGTGCTGGCGAGCGATCCTTTGTCGGTGGTGGACATTCCACATATGTGCAGCATGGAGGGCCACGCGCTGCTCGAGAGTGCGCACGCCGGGGATCACCACCGCTTCCTGATCCGCCGGGAGTAGATGGGGAGCCGGTAACATTACCTTCGCTAAAGGGAAGCTTTGGCTTAGACCCCGCCCGGGGCGGGGCTTTCACGGTCCGTTCCCCCTTGATAAAGCCAGCCGGGCGTAAGAAGTTCGGGCGTCCGGTCCGTGCCGGGCGCAATACAAGCCGGGACGGCTTCGCCTTTTCGCCCGGCATATTCGTTAATGCGATAATCCCCCGTTTCGGCGGGATTTAAGCCTTTGGGGATTTGTACTTTCGCCATGCACGGTCTTTTCCTAGGTCGCGACCCGCTCTCCCTGGCGCTGCAATTCGCGCTGACCTGCATTCTTGTGGCGGTCTGCACCCTGTCGGTGCAGCTGGCCGTGCTGGCCTGGGTGCGGGTCTTCCGGAAATCCCCCTCTCTTACCCCGCTTTCTCTGCCGGACCGGGAATTGCCCCATGTGCTGGTCCAGCTTCCCGCCTGCAATGAAGGCCTGTTGGCCGTCCGGGTGGTCGAGGCCGCGTCCCGCATGGACTGGCCCAAGGACCGCCTCACCATCCAGCTTTTGGATGACGGCGACAGCGATGGTCATGCCGCGCTGGCGCGCGATGCCATGGCCGTGACGCCGGAAGGCGTGAAGCTGGAAATTCTGCACCGCGGCAATCGCACCGGTTTCAAGGCCGGCAATCTCGCCTTCGGACTTAAACATTGCGATGCGCCTTATGTGGCGATCTTCGATGCCGATTTCGTGCCGCCGCCCGATTTCCTGAAGAAGACCGTGCCGGTGCTGCTGGGTGATTCCGGTTTGGCCTTTGTCCAGGCGCGCTGGGGCCACGCCAACCGCAACGCCAATTGGCTGACGCGGGTGCAAGGGCTGTTGCTGGATTCGCATTTCGCAGTCGAGCAGGAAGCGCGCTTCCGCGCTGGGCTGCCCATCTCGTTTAACGGCACCGCCGGCGTCTGGTCGCGCACCGCGATCGAGGATGGCGGTGGCTGGACCGGCGACACGTTGACGGAAGATCTCGATCTTTCCATGCGCTGCATGATGCGCGATTGGCGTGGGGCTATGCTGCCCGATCTGGTGGTGCCGGGAGAATTGCCGCAAACCGCCGCCGCCTGGCGCGCGCAGCAGGCGCGCTGGACCAAGGGCCATGCCCAGGTCGCGCGCAAATTGCTGCCGCAAGTCTGGGCCAGCCGCATGCCGCTCTGGAAAAAAGCGGCCATGACCCTGCAGATGTGCCAATTCGCTTTTTACATGCTGGCCTTCGCCAGCGCCGCGATCTCGCTCACTCTGATGTATATGGGCGTAGTCTATTATTCCGCCGTGGCGCTGCTCGGCCTGATCGTCACCTTCCTGGGGCTGGCCTCGTCCATTGGCTATCTCTATTTGGGCCAGCGCATGCTGGGCCAGGAACATGAACCCCGGCTGTACCGCGCGTTGCTGCTGGCTGTCGTGTTTCCGTCCGGCCTGATCCTGGCCAACACGCGGGCCACATTCGAAGCCTTCTTCAGCAGCAGAATGGATTTCAACCGCACCACCCGCGTGGGCGAGACGCATGCCGGCGGCTGGCGCGGCTTGCCGGAACTTGTGGCGGGCGTGCTGCTGCCAATCTTTGCTTTCGCCGAATCCAACTGGAGCGCGGTGTTTTTCTTTTTCGCCGTGGCCGGATTGGTTTCGATCGGCGCCATGGGCGCATCCGGCGCCGGAGAACCCGTGCGCAGCCGCATCACGCCCGGCGAATGAATTAACGCCGGGTAAATAAAATATTAACCATCTGATCGCCTCTTTACACTTCTTGGCGCGCTCTTCACGCTTGGAAGGCAGAGGGGATTTATGCGGGGACGGATCATTGTGCTGGCGTTTGCGGCGGCAGGTCTGGCCGGCTGCGCCAGCGATCGCGCGGTTTATGAATCGCCGCCGCCCGAAGCCGCTTCCAGCGCCATGCTCACGACGCCGTCATCGCCCATCCAATGCGTGCCTTACGCGCGCGAACATTCCGGCGTGAAGATTTATGGCGATGCCTGGACCTGGTGGAATCAGGCGGCGGGAAAATTCCCTCGCGAGGTCGCGCCCGAAATCGGTTCGGTGATGGTGCTGGCCGGTTATGCCGGGCCACATAGCGGCCATGTCGCGGTGGTCCGCTCGGTTACGGCGCCGCGCGAAATCCGCGTCGATCACGCCAACTGGCTGGACGATGGCGCGATCTATGTCGACGATCCGGTCGCCGACGTCTCGGGTGCCAATGACTGGAGCGAAGTGCGCGTCTGGAACATCAAGACCGGCGCCTGGGGCGGAAAAATCTATCCTGTGCAGGGCTTCATTGGCCCAGCCGAAGGCGCGGCCAATGATCGTATCGCCAGCGCCGACCCCTTCGCCGGCCTGGACGAAGGCCAATAATTCCAATAGCTTGCCCGCCTGCTCGGGCTTCATTACGGGGATTTGAACCGAGCTCTCGAAAAGCCTATTTTCCCGGCCCGCGGGCAACCGGCCCATAAACATTCTCGCTTGAGAAGCCGCCCCTCGCCCATGAGCCGCCCCCAAGAAACGTCAGCCCCGTGAACCTGTCCCCGGTCCAAACCGCCAATTCGCCCGCGAGTGCGGCCGAATCACCGCCATCATTCAAGCGCCAGTTTGGCCTAACCATAGGTGCGCTGGGTGTGGTGTTCGGCGATATCGGCACTTCGCCGCTTTATGCCATGCGCGAGACTGCGCAGGCGGCGGGCGGCCATTTGCCTGGACCGGCCGCGATCTATGGCTCGGTCTCGTTGATCTTCTGGGCGCTGGTGATCGTGGTGACCATCAAATACGTGGTCTTCATCATGCGCGCCGACAACAATGGCGAAGGCGGCGTGCTGGCGCTGGCGGCACTTGCCCATCGCGCGCCGGTGAGCCGAGGGGTCAAGACCGCCATTGGTGTCGCCGCGTTGCTGGGACTGGCGCTGTTCTATGGCGACGGGATGCTGACGCCGGCGATCTCGGTCCTTTCGGCGATGGAAGGCTTGAGCGTCGATGGCAGCAATTTCACGCCTTGGGTGATCCCGCTCACACTGGCCATCCTGGTCGGACTGTTCTTTCTGCAGCGGCGCGGCACGGAAAAAATCGGCAAATTGTTCGGGCCGGTGATGGTGCTATGGTTCATCGTCATCGCCGTTTTGGGCGTGGTCGCCATCCTCAAATCACCGCAGATTCTCAAAGCCGCCAATCCGCTGTATGGCTTGGCCTTGTTCGCACGCGAACCTTGGACGGCATTCGTCACCTTGGGTCTGGTGGTGTTGGCGGTCACCGGCTGCGAAGCGCTTTACGCCGATATGGGCCATTTCGGCCGGCGCGCCATCCGCTCGGCCTGGCTCTATTTCGCCTTCCCCGCCTTGGTCCTGAATTATTTCGGCCAAGGCGCGTTGCTTTTGTCGCGGCCCGCCGATGCGTCCTTCCTGTTCTACGCGCTGGTCCCGTCCTGGGCACATTATCCCATGGTGGCGCTGGCGGCCGTCGCCACCGTCATCGCCTCGCAGGCAGTGATCTCCGGCGTCTTTTCCATCACCCGTCAGGCGGTGCAGCTGGGACAATTGCCGCGCATGGAAATTCGCCATACCTCGGCGGTCGAGCGCGGACAAATTTATGTGCCCCGCATCAATGTGCTCTTAGGCATCGGCGTGATCCTGATCGTGCTGATCTTTAAATCGTCCGACGCGCTGGCTTCGGCTTACGGCATTGCCGTGACGGGCGTGATGGTGATCTCGACCGTGCTGGTGGGCGTGGTCGCCTATCATCGCTGGGGCTGGTCGAAATGGGCGGTGTTCGGCGTGTTCGGTGTGCTGGGCTTTATCGATCTGGCTTTCCTGGCTTCCAATGCGCTGAAGATCGTCCAAGGCGGCTGGCTGCCTTTGGCGGTTGCAGCGGCAGTGTTCGTGGTGATGGACACCTGGCGCGTCGGACGGCGTGTGTATGCAGAAAAAGTGCGCGAAGGTTCGCTGTCGCTGGATCTGTTCCTGGAGCGGGCCGACAAAATGACCCAGCGCGTGGCCGGCACCGCCGTGTTCATGAGTTCGCGCAGCGACATGGTGCCAGGCGCGCTGCTGCACAGTCTCAAGCATTTCAAGGTGATGCATGAGCGCGTAGTGCTGGCCACGGTGACGGCGGCGGACACGCCGTTCGTCCCCGCCTCGCGCCGCATTGCCGTGGAAAAACTGGGCAAGGGCTTTTTCATCACCCGCCTGGTCTATGGCTTTTTCGAAAGTCCCGACATTCCCCAGGATTTGGCGCTGGCGCGCGCCCATGGCCTGGCGCTGGAAATGGATCAATCCACGTTCTTCCTGGGGCGCGAGACTTTAGTGCCTGGCGAACATCCCAGCCTTAGCCGCTGGCGGGTGGCGCTTTACATGTGGCTACAGTCGAACGCGCAGGCACCCGCACGATTCTATCACTTGCCGCCAGGGCGCGTGGTCGAACTCGGCACTCAAGTTACAATCTAAACGCGCGGGTAGCGTCTTGGTCGAGACCCGGAGGGGGAATCAAACCTTAATCCAGCGCGTAGACCAGCGCTTTTAAATAAGCGCTCTCCGGCAGCATGGGATGCACCGGATGATCTGGCCCTGCGCCTGCCGTGCGGATCAGGGACGCATTGCGGCCGCCGCGCGAAATTCCCGCCGCGCATTCGCTGGCGAACCGCTCCAATGGAATATTGTGTGAACAGGACGCGAGCAAAACGATTCCGTTTGGCGCCGTCACCTCGGCCGCCAGCCGCGCCAATTTGCGATAGGCCTTGGCGCCGGGCTCGAGATCCTTTTTGGATTTCACGAAAGGTGGCGGATCGGCGACGACAATGTCGAATTTTTCTTTCTCGGCCGCCAGCCGGGTCAATTCCTCGAACACATCCGTCTTGACAGCGCGGACGGACAGCCGGTTGGCCGCAGCGCTTTCCTCGGCCAACGCCAGCGCCTGTTCCGATGAATCCAGACAGATCACTTCTTTTGCGCCGGCCTGCGCCGCCAGGATGCCGAAGCCGCCGGTATAGCTGTAGGTGTCGAGCACCGAGCGCCCCCGCGCAAGTCCCGCGATGAAAGCGCGGTTGTCGCGCTGGTCGTAATACCAGCCGGTCTTCTGGCCCGAGCCCAGATCGGCGAAATAGCGCGCACCATTTTCTTCGACCACGATGCGGCCTGCATTGCCCAGCTCGGCACGCACATAAGCGGGCAAGCCTTCCAGTGCCCGCGCCGGCGTGTCATTGCGCAGGATGATGGTCGTGGGTTTGAGCAGCGCGTTCAGCGCCTGAATCAATTGCGCCAGCACCAGTTCCATTCCGGCAGTGGAGACCTGCACCACCAGCACATCGTCGAACCGGTCGATCACCAGCCCCGGCAACCCATCGCCTTCGGCATGCACCAGACGATAAAAAGGACGGGCGTAGAATTGCTCTCTCAGCGTCAGCGCGCGGGAAAGGTGACGCTCGAAGAATTTCCGGTTGGGGTTTGCGTCCAAGGTCCGCGCGAACAGCCGAACCGTGATCAGGCTTTTGGGATTGAAGAACCCGCTGCCCAGTGGCTGGCCGTCGTCGAATTTAACGTCGACCACACTGCCGGGCGGCAACTCCTTGGGCAGCCCTGCGACCTCGTTGGAGAAAATCCAGGGCGCGCCGGCACGGGCACGGCGGCCTTCCTTGGGCTTCAAAATGACGACAGGGCGTTTGCTCATGGGCGAAGGCGTTAGCACGTATCCTGGCAAAAAGAACCCTGTATCCCCGCTAAGTCTTTGAATTCATGGCGGCCGGGCGGGCGCATGGGTCCGGGTTTTTTGCGGGCTTGCGCGCGCCGGATGAGGCTTTAAAGATGCGGGCTCATCCAGTGGAGAGTGGCATGGCCATCGACGGAAAATGGGAAATCACGATCAATTCGCCGATGGGCGCGCAGAAAGCGACTTTGGACGTCAAGGCCGAGGGCTCAACCCTTACCGGCACGCAGACCGCCATGCAAGGGACCCAGCCGCTCACCAATGGCAAGGTTGACGGCAACAATCTCAGCTGGTCGGCCGCGATCACCTCGCCGATGCCGATGACCCTGGAATTCACAGGCAGCGTGGACGGCGACAAGCTGTCGGGCAGCGTGAAAGCCGGTGCGTTCGGCTCGTTCCCCTTCAGCGGCGGCCGCGCCGCTTAATCGCCGCAAGACGTTTTTAAAGGGGCGGCATGACGCTGCCCCTTTTGCTTTAGGAGAACCAGTTGAACGGCCGCAGGGACGATCTGCCGTGAATTTTCCCATCCATCGCGAAGGGTGGCTGTTCATCGCGCTGTTCGCTGCGATCAATCTCCTGGCGTTCCTGTTTTCCGTGTGGCTGGGCGTGATCCTGTTGCCCGTCACGCTGTGGTGCGTAGCGTTCTTCCGCGACCCCGAGCGCATCACGCCCGATGAGCCCGGACTGATCATCTGTCCGGCCGACGGGCGCATGTTGCCCCTGGTGGACGCCGTGCCGCCCCTGGAATTGGGGCTTGGACAGCGCGCGCGCCCGCGCCTTTCCATCTTCATGAATGTCTTCAACGTGCATGTGAACCGCAATCCCATATCGGGCATGGTGATCGCCAAATCCTATCGCCCTGGCAAATTTTTTAACGCCTCGTTCGACAAGGCTAGCGTTCACAATGAGCGCATGTCACTCAGGGTGCGGCCGGAAGGCGATGACGGAACCCATGATCTGGCGGTGGTGCAGATCGCCGGCCTGGTGGCTAGGCGCATTGTCTGCGATCTGGTCCAAGGCCAGGGGGTGCGCCGGGGGCAGCGATTTGGCATTATACGCTTCGGTAGCCGGGTGGATGTTTATTTGCCGCCAGCTGCCACAGTCCTGGCCCAGGAAGGCCAGTTCGTGAGAGCGGGCGAAACCATATTGGCGAGGTTCGACACGTGAGCGAGAACGAACAGCAACAGCCAGCGCCAGTGAAGCGCGTGCGCGGCACCCGCCGGGCGCGGGCGCGGCAGATCGTGGCGGCCAGACTCGAGAAGCTGGAAGATCTTTCCATCGGCAAGCTGGTACCTTCGACCTTGACTCTGTTGGGCCTGTGCAGCGGCGCCACTGCCATCCGGTTCGCGTTTTACGCCGATTGGCACACCGCTGTGGCCTGTGTGGTGCTGGCGATGATCTTCGACATGCTGGATGGCCGCGCGGCGCGGATGTTCGGCGCCGATACGCGCTTCGGCGCCCAGCTCGACTCGCTGGCCGACCTGGTGAGCTTTGGCGTGGCGCCAGGCGTGATCATGTATGTCTGGAGCCTGTCGCGCATGGGCGCGGGCGGCTGGATCGCGGCGCTGATCTTCTGCGCCTGCGCCGCCATTCGTCTGGCCCGCTTCAATGTCCAGAGCGTACGCGACGAAGGCGCCACCAAGGCCAACCCCTATTTTACCGGCCTGCCCACCCCCGCCGCCGCCTGCATGATGCTTCTGCCCATGCTGATCAGCTTTCAATGGAATGGCGAGATCGTGCGCGAACCTTGGGTGGTGGGAACCATGATCGCGATCACCTCGGCCTTGATGGTGAGCCGGCTTCCCACGCCCTCGATCAAATATATGCGCCTTCAACGCGAACATCGCTTCCTGGCGGGCGTCTGCGGCGGCATCCTGGCGATGCTTCTGATCATCTGGCCGTGGGCCACGCTGACCGGTGGCCTTCTGATCTATGTCGCCACCATTCCGGTGGCGATGGTGGTGCACCATCCGGCGGCACGCCAGCAGCGGGCGGCTCTGCATCACTGACGCGAAAGAATACCAAATTTTTCAATCGCGAAAATTTCGTGACGCGCCTGCTGGCTGGGCGTGAGAGTTCGTGCCTGTAAAAAAACTTTAACCTGCGATTTTCTGTTCACGTTCCAGCTTCGATGTGCCAGTTTGACTCCGGGCAGGGGAGAAAGAGCTGTCGAAGATGCCGCTGTATCCGCAGGCTGGATTTGCTTTGGCCGTGACTGCTTGCCTGGGGCTCGGCGCCTGCACCACCGAGCGCGCCAGTGTTCCCCTCCGCACCGCCACCGAACAGCTTCTGATCTCGACCGCGGCCGACCGCGCCGCCACCGAACTTTCCCTGGCGATCCCCAGAAACACCAAGGTCTTCATCGACCGCCAATATTTCCAGGGCTATGACGATGGCTATGCACTGAACGCGATCCGCACTCAATTCCTGCGCCAAGGTCTGGCCGTGGTGGATGACCGCAAGGATGCCGAGGCGGTCGTCACCGTGGCGTCGGGCGCGCTATCGACCGACGAGAAAGCCCTTCTGATCGGCATTCCCGCGCTGCAGGTGCCGTTTTTTCCTATCGGCACATCGGTGTCGGTGCCGGAGATCGCTCTGTTCAAGACTGCACAGGACAAGGGCGTGGCGAAATTCGTCGCCACCGGTTACGACGCCAAAACCGGCAAGTTGATCGCCACTTCCGATCCGCAATATGGCATCGCGCACCAGACCAATCACACCATCCTGCTGTTCTTCTCCTGGCAGACGGGCGATGTGATACCCGCCAGCGTTGACAAGAATTCGCTCTCGGTCGCCAACATCGCCGAGAGCATTCCCACCGCGCTGGGGATCAAGGGAAATACTGGTAAATCCACGTCTCCGTGAGCGTCTTGTCGCCCAGCTTGAGATAGCAGCGCAAATCGATCGGCGCCTTGCCATCCAGCGTGATGTCGAACAGCGAACGCCAGCGATTGGTGCCCACCACCTTGATCACATAGGCGCCGTCAGCCTTGCCGTTTGAGACATTGATCACCGGCGTCACGTCATAACGCTGTTGCATCTGGTCGAGCGGGCCACCCTGCCAATCGATGACGAATTTGCGCTTGTTGGGCGGCGGCGGCTGGCCCGGTATGCCGCCGCGGCCGATGCGGGTAGCAACCGCCTTGGCCAGAGACTTGGGATAATTGGGCTCGGCATCCTGCCAGTAAAGGCGATAGTCGAAGCTCAGCGTGTCGCCGCTTTTGACTTCTTTGTCCGGGCGCCAATAGACCACGATATTGTCGTG
>DATBAP010000046.1:0-14975 GCA_036271455.1 Rhizomicrobium sp. | reverse complement strand
CATCGCCGCGGTGGTGGGACTGCACATCTGGGCGCTGCATGTGCCGGGCAACAACAACCCGCTGGGCATTGATGTCAAAAGCCCGCAGGACACGGTGCCCTTCCACCCCTATTACACGGTGAAGGACGCCTTCTATCTGTGCCTGTTCGTCATCCTCTATCTGGGCTTCGTGTTCTTCTCGCCGGACTTCTTCGGCAACCCGGACAATTACCAGCAGGCCAACCCGCTGGTGACACCGCCGGACATCGTGCCGGAATGGTATCTCTTGCCCTTCTACGCCATGCTGCGTTCGATCCCGCAGAAGCTCATAGGCGTGCTGGTGCTGGTGGGTTCGCTGGTCACGCTGGTGTTCATTCCCTGGCTCGACACCTCGCGGGTGCGGTCCTGCCGCTTCCGTCCTCTAATGAAGCAATTCTTCTGGGCCTTTGCCGTGGATGCGGTGCTCCTGGGCTATTGCGGCGCGCAGAGCGTGGATGCGGTGGCCTTTGGTATCCCCCTGGTGTGGGTGGCGCGCCTCGGCACGCTCTACTATTTCGGTTATTTCTGGGTGATCATGCCGATCGTGGGCCTGATCGAAACGCCCAAGAAGCTTCCCGCCTCGATTGCTCAATCCGTGCTCGGCGAAACCGCCGCGGCCCCTGCCGAGTGAGACCCATGATGCGCATCGCTTTACCTCTCGGCCTGGCTTTGGGCCTTCTGGCTGCCGTGCCCGCTGTCGCGCTGGACACCACGAAGCTGCCGGTCAAGGACGTGCAATTCTCCTTCGACGGGCCGTTCGGCACCTATGACCAGGGGGCGCTGCAGCGCGGCTTCCAGGTCTATAAGGAGGTCTGCTCGGCCTGCCACAACCTCGACCATGTGGCGTTCCACAATCTGGACGAACCGGGCGGACTGGGCTTCACCGAGGCGCAGGCCAAGGCGATCGCGGCGGGCTACAAGATCCCCGCCGATCCCGACGACAAGGGCGAGATTTTCGACGACAAGGGCGTTCGCCTCACCCGGGCGGGCACGCTGGCCGATAAATTCCCGCCGCCCTTCGCCAATGAGGAAGCGGCCCGCGCCAACAATGACGGCAATTTGCCGCCCGATCTGTCCATGATTGTGAAGGCGCGCGACGGCGGCGCCCATTATGTCTATTCCATCGTCACCGGTTTCCACATGACCCCGCCCAATGGTTTCACCGTGACGACGGGCAAATACTACAATCCGTATTTCGAGGGCTGGAACATCGGCATGCCGCCGCCGCTCACCGACAATCTGGTGACCTATTCGGACGGCACCAAAGCGACCGTGGCGCAGGAAGCCCATGACGTGGCGACCTTCCTGGCCTGGGCCTCGGACCCCAAGATGGAAGAGCGCAAGCGGATCGGCTTCGGCGCGTTAGTGTTCCTGATCGTGCTGGCCGGGCTGTTGTTCTTCAGTTACCGCAAGGTCTGGGCCGACCTCCACTGAGCGTGGTCCTTTTGGCCCCTGGCGGCGTCGCTCGTCGCTCATGGGCCTCTATGCCCACGCCGCTCCTCGCTCCTGGCCAGGAACCAAAATTCCTCACGCTCAGGGGTGTCATATAATGGTTGTAAGCGGGCGTTCTTGCCCCCTGACGACTGCGTGTTAAAAGGGCGCTTTCCGTAAAAGAGAGCGTCCTTTTTCATGCCCCAAACTGTGCTTGGAGTGATCGGCGGATCGGGAGTCTATGAGATTCCCGGGCTGGAGAATGCGCGCTGGCAAAGCGTGAAAAGTCCCTGGGGCGAGCCGTCGGACCAGCTTCTCACCGGCCGCTTTCATGGCGTGGACATGGTGTTCCTGCCGCGCCACGGACGGGGCCATGTCCAGACCCCGACCAGCATCAACTACCGCGCCAATATCGACGCTTTGAAGCGGATCGGCGTCACCGATGTGATCTCGGTCTCGGCCTGCGGTTCGCTGCGCGAGGAATTGCCGCCCGGCACCTTTGTGATGGCCGATCAATTCATCGACCGCACCTTCGCGCGGGAGAAAAGCTTTTTCGGCGCGGGCTTTGTCGCCCATGTGCCGATGGCGCATCCGGTTTGCCCACGCCTGTCGGGCGCGCTGACCTTGGCGGCGCGGGAAGAAAAGATCGATCACTCCGAAGGCGGCACCTATATCTGTATCGAGGGTCCGCAGTTTTCCACCCGCGCCGAGAGCTTCCTTTATCGCTCCTGGGATTGCAGTGTGATCGGCATGACGGCGATGCCGGAAGCCAAGCTGGCGCGTGAGGCCGAGCTGCCCTACGCCATCGTGGCGATGGTGACCGATTATGATTGCTGGCACGAAACCCATGAGCATGTGACGGTGGACGCGGTGATCAAGCTTATGCATCGCAATGCTGAGAATGCGCGCCGCCTGATCATGCGGGTGGCGCCCAAGCTGGGGCCAGAGCGCCAGCCCTGTCCGCTGGGTGTGGAGACGGTGCTGGATTCGGCCGTGGTCACCGCGCCGGACAAACGCGATCCGCATTTGGTTGCCAAGCTCGATGCCGTGGCGGGCCGCATCTTGAAGAAGGGTTAGGCGCATGGATTTCAAGGATGTGATCCGCACCATTCCCGACTATCCCAAGCCGGGCATCATGTTCCGCGACATCACCACGCTGTTGGGCAATGCGCGGGCCTTTCGGCGGGCCATCGACGAGATGGTGCAGCCCTACGCCGGCATGCGCGTGGACAAGGTGGCGGGACTGGAAGCGCGCGGGTTCATCCTGGGAGGAGCGGTGGCGCATCAGCTCTCGATCGGCTTCGTGCCGATCCGCAAGAAAGGCAAGCTGCCCTACGCCGTGATCGGTGAAAACTATGACCTCGAATATGGCCAGGACCGGGTGGAGATTCACATCGATGCGCTCAAGTCCGGCGAACAAGTCCTGTTGGTGGACGACTTGATCGCCACTGGCGGCACCGCCAGCGCCGGCATCCGTTTGATGGAGCGCGCGGGCGCCCAGGTGATCGGCTGCTCCTTTGTGATCGACCTGCCCGAGTTGGGCGGCGCCGACAAGCTGCGCGCTCTGGGCAAGAAGGTGAACACGCTGGTGTCATTCGAGGGGCATTGACCCAAGTCCCATGAAGATCAACGGCACGCATTACCGCTCGGTCTGGCCCATTGGCGAGGATGCCTTCGGCATCATCGATCAGACCAAGCTGCCGCATGAATTCGTCACCCTCACGCTGAAATCCTGGCAGGACGCGGCGCATGCGATCTCCTCCATGCAGACGCGGGGCGCGCCTTTGATTGGCACGGTGGGCGCCTATGGCCTGGCACTGGCGATGCGCGAAGACGCGTCCGACGAGAATCTGGCCAAGGTGCACGACGCGCTCGCCGAAACCCGCCCCACCGCTATCAATCTGCGCTGGGCCTTGGGCCGCATGCGCGATGCGCTGCTCAATCGTCCCCGTGCCGAACGGGCCAGGCTGGCTTGGGCTGAAGCCGCCGCCATCGCCGATGAAGATGTGGCCATGTCGAAAGCCATCGGCGAACATGGCCTCGCCTTGATCAAACAGATCGCAGCCAAGAAGCCCGGAAAGACCGTCAACATCCTTACCCACTGCAACGCCGGGTGGCTGGCCACAGTGGATTACGGCACCGCGTTGGCGCCCATCTATCTGGCCCATGATGCGAGCATTCCGCTTCACGTCTGGGTGGACGAGACACGGCCGCGCGGACAGGGCGCGTCGCTCACCGCCTTCGAGCTGGGCGGCCATGGCGTCCAGCACACCATCCTGGCCGACAATGCCGGCGGTCATTACATGCAGGCGGGTCAGGTGGATCTGGTGATCGTGGGCACCGACCGCGTCACCGCCAATGGCGACGTTGCCAACAAGATCGGCACTTATCTGAAGGCGCTGGCGGCGAAAGACAACAATGTGCCTTTCTATGTGGCGCTGCCCAGTTCCACCATCGACTGGACGCTTGAGAGCGGGCGCGACATTCCCATCGAGGAACGCTCGCAGGACGAAGTGTTGAAAATGACCGGCCGCCTGGCCGACGGCAAAGTCGCCACCGTGGCGATCGCCGCGCCCGGAAGCGCCGCCGCCAATCCCGGCTTCGACGTGACGCCGGCGCGGCTGGTGACGGGCCTGATCACGGAACGTGGCGTCTGCGCCGCCAGTACGGAAGGGCTTCGCGCCCTGTTCAACCGATGATTCATCTCAAGCGCCGCACATTTCTTTCAGGGCTGGCGGCAAGCGCCGCGATGCCGTCTTTTGCCGTGGCAGCGGACAGCGATCTTCCCCTGGCCGAGATCATCGCCCGCCACACCAAGGCGCGGGGTGGTGCGGCGGCGCTGGATGCCCTGCAATCCCAGGCCGTGGACCTTGAAATTGTGGAAAAGGGCGCGGTGGTCAACGCGCACTATCGCTGCAACAAATCGCCCGCCTATCGCATCGATATTTTCGATCACGGCAAGCATGTCTTTTGCGAGGGCTTGGACGCGAAGGGGCCCTGGATCTGGCCGGGCGATCAGCCCGCGGCGCGCCAGGGTGTGCCCGAAGGCAAAATCTCCGGCCTCACCGGCATCCAATTCAATCTCTATGGACTGCACGCTTTCCCCGGCCTGGGCCACAAGCTTTCATCCGACGGCCGCGAGGCGCTGGGCGGCGTCAATTATTATGTGGTGCGGGCGGATTTAAAGGGCAGCTATCCTACTTTTCTCTATCTCGATCCCGAAACCTGGATGATCGCGCGCCGCCGGGATTTCCGCGCCAATCATCCCGACATGAATCCGGCCAAGCAGCATCTGGAAACCCAATTCACCGATTTCCGCCCCGTGAGCGGCGTGATGTCCGCCTTCCTGCAACATCAGGTGGACCTCGACAGTGGCAAGATCAATCAAGTGATCGTGGTCGACCGTATGGCCTACAATCCGAAACTGGATGCAAAGATGTTCGACCGGTCCTATAAGGCCGCCTGACCGAGAAAGTTGGATCATGCAATCGCGCTGGAATGACGCCGAAGCCCAGGAATTCATTACCCGCTATGCGCCCAAAGGCGTGAATGCGGACTTGGCAGTGCGGACTTACACCACGCGGCTGCTGGGCTCCGATCCCAAGCTGGTGCTGCATGGCGGCGGCAATACATCCGTCAAGACGATGATGAAGGACGCCCTGGGCGACGACGTCGAAGTGCTCTGCGTCAAAGGTTCGGGCTGGGACATGGGCGCGATCGAGCCGCAGGGCTTGCCAGCAGTGCGGCTGGCGCCGCTGCGCCGGCTGCGCGCGCTGGCCAAATTGTCCGATGAGGACATGGTGAATTTCCAGCGCATCAATCTGCTCGATTCGACTTCGCCTAACCCGTCGGTCGAGACGCTGCTGCATGCTTTCCTGCCCCACAAATTCATCGACCACACCCATTCGACGGCAGTCTTGGCGCTCACCGATCAGCCTGATGGCGAAGCCATGGTGCGCGAAGTCTATGGCGACCGCCTCGCCTATGTGCCCTACACCATTCCCGGCTTTGCCCTGGCCAAGTCGGTGGCCGATGTCTTCGACAAGAATCCCAAAGTTGAAGGGCTGGTGCTGCTCCAGCACGGCATCTTCACCGTGGGCGAGACGGCGGAACAGGCCTATGGCCGCATGATCGAATTTGTCAGCATGGCGGAAGCGCGGCTGGGGCGTCAGCGCAAGGCGTTGGCCAAGGGCACAGTGCCGTCAAAGCTTGCCTCAGTGCCCGAAATCGCGCCCATCCTGCGCGGCGCCATCGCTCTCGAGAAGAGCGCGCTTGCCGGAACCGCCAAGCGCCAGATCCTGGCCTTCCGCACCAATCCGCAGATTCTGGACTATGTGAACGGCGCGGCGCTGTCGCGCTACAGCCAGCAGGGCGTGGTGACGCCCGATCACACCATCCGCACCAAGAATTGGCCCGTGATCGTGCCCGCGCCAGAAGCGGGCAAATTGGGCGAATGGGCCGGCGAAGTGCGCGCCGCGGTGGATGCGTTTGTGGCGCGCTATCACGATTATTTCGCGCGCAACAACGAGAAGAGCCCCGTCAAGAAAAAGGAACTGGACCCGCTGCCGCGCGTGATCCTGGTCCCTGGCGTGGGCATGTTCGGAGTGGGCGGCTCGGCCAAGGACGCCGCCATCGCCGCCGACATCGCCGAGAACGCCATCGCCGTGATCGGCGACGCCGAGGCGATCGGCGAATATCGCTGCATCAGCGAGTACGACATGTTCGAAGTCGAATATTGGTCGCTGGAACAGGCCAAGCTGGGCAAATCGAATGAAAAGGTTCTGGCGCGGCAGGTGGCGGTGATTACCGGCGGTGGCTCGGGCATCGGCGCGGCGACGGCGCGAGCGTTTGCCGCGCAGGGCGCGGAAGTGGCGATCCTGGACCGCGATCTGGAGGCGGCGAAAGCGGTGGCCAAAAAGATTGGCGGCAAGGCGCTGGCCTTGGCCTGCGACGTTACCGATCATGCCAGCGTCGCCCAGGCGTTCGATCAGGTGGCGGCGGCTTTCGGCGGCGTGGATATCGTAGTGTCGAACGCGGGCGCGGCCTGGCAGGGCACCATCGGCACCGTGGATGACGCGACCTTGCGCAAAAGCTTTGAGCTCAATTTCTGGGCCCATCAAAGCGTGGCGCAGCAGGCGGTGAAGATCATGCGGGCGCAAGGCACCTATGGCTGCCTGCTGTTCAATACCTCCAAGCAGGCGGTCAATCCGGGCAAGGATTTCGGGCCCTATGGCCTGCCAAAAGCGGCGACCCTGTTCCTGGTCAAGCAATATGCGTTGGATCACGGCAAGGACGGCATCCGCAGCAATGCGGTGAATGCCGACCGCATTCGCACGGGGCTCTTGACCGATGACATGGTGGCCGCCCGCTCCAAGGCGCGTGGGCTGAGCGAGTCCGACTATATGTCCGGCAATCTATTGAAGCGCGAAGTCACTGCCGACGATGTGGCCGAGGCCTTCGTCTATCTCGCCACCGCTACCAAAACCACGGCCGCCGTGGTCACCGTGGACGGCGGCAATATCGAGGCGTCGCTTCGTTAGTTGTTAAACCGGAAATGCATCACGTCGCCGTCGGCGACGACGTAATCCTTGCCTTCCAGGCGGAATCTGCCGGCATCGCGCGCGCCCGCTTCGCCTTTGCCCGCCACATAATCGGCATAGGCGATGGTTTCGGCGCGGATGAAGCCCTGTTCGAAATCCGTGTGAATCGCCCCCGCGGCCTGTGGCGCGCGTGAGCCCTTGGTCACGGTCCAGGCGCGGGTTTCCTTCGGCCCGGCGGTGAAGAAAGTGAGAAGCCCCAGCAACTCATAACCGACCCGGATCATGCGATTGAGTCCGGGCTCTTTCAGCCCGATCGAGTCCAGGAAATCCTGGCGCTCGTCATTGGGCAGTTGCGCGATTTCTTCTTCCACCCTGGCTGAGATCACCACCGCACGGGCGCCCTCCGATTTGGCCCTGTCTTCGATCAGCTTGGAATATTTGTTGCCCGTCGCGGCGGAAGCTTCCTCGACGTTGCAGACATACAGAACCGGCTTGGCGGTCATCAGGCCGAGCTGGCTGTAGGGCCCACGTTCTTCCGTCGACAATTCCGCGATGCGTGCGGGCTTTCCTTCGCGCAGCAGAACGACGGCCTTCATCATCAAAGCGAGCTGTTCCTTGGCTTCCTTCTCCCCGGAATTGGCTTTCTTCTCCAGCGGCTTGATCCGCTTTTCCAGGCTTTCCAGATCCGCCAGCATCAATTCGGTTTCCACCACTTCGGCATCGCCGACCGGGTCGATGCGGCCCTCGACATGGGTGATGTCGTCATCCTCGAAACAGCGCAGCACATGGGCGACGGCATCGACCTCGCGAATGGTGGCGAGGAACTGGTTGCCCAGCCCTTCGCCCTTCGATGCCCCGCGCACCAGCCCGGCGATATCGACGAAGGTGATGCGAGTGGGAATGATCTCGACCGAACTGGCGATCTTGGCCAACGTATCCAGGCGCGGATCGGGCACCGCGACATCGCCGACATTGGGCTCGATGGTGCAGAAGGGATAATTGGCCGCCTGCGCCGCCGCCGTCTGGGTGAGGGCATTGAACAGGGTGGACTTGCCCACATTGGGAAGGCCGACAATGCCGCATTTGAATCCCATTATTCTTCGACTTTCTTTTTGTCCGGCTTTTTGTCCGACTTTTTGTCGTCCGGCTTTTTGTTTTCGGGTTTCGGCGGCTTGGTGAGAAGCGCCACTTTGGTCATGAAGCCGGCATCGTCATCCTGGGCCAGCAGCGGCGCGGCTTCCACCATCGCGCCCACCAGCGGCCTCAGCCATGTGATGTCCTCCTTGGAGAAATTCTGCAGCACATGGGCCGTGACCAGCGATTTCTCGCCGGGATGGCCCACCCCAACACGCACCCGGCGATAGTCAGGCCCCAAATTCTCGGTGATGGAGCGAAGGCCGTTCTGGCCCGCATCGCCGCCGCCCGTCTTCGCTTTGATCTTGCCGGCGGCGAGATCGATCTCGTCATGGATCACCACCAGGGCGGTCAGCGGCAGCTTGAAGAAGCGCAGGGCCGCTCCCACGCTCACGCCGCTGTTGTTCATGTAGGTCTGGGGCTTCAGCAGATGGACCTTGCGTCCCGCCAGTGTGCCTTCGGAGAGAAAAGCCTCGAACTTCGCCTTCCACGGCCCGAAGCGGTAATGGGCATGAATCTCATCGGCGATGATGAAGCCGGCATTGTGGCGGTTGCACGCGTAACGATCGCCGGGATTCCCCAGCCCCGCGATAAGAAGCGCAGTGTCGGAAGACATGACGCGCTCCTCGCGGGCAGCGTGGCCCGTTTCGTCTTACTTCTTCGCCGGAGCGGCGGCAGGAGCCGCCTTGCCGCCAGCGGCCGCACCAGCGGCAGGTGCCGCACCGGGCGCACCAGGCGCCGCACCTTCGGCAGGAGCCGCGCCTTCGGCCGGAACCGCTTCCACGGCAGGCGCCGCGGCAGCCGCGGCAGCGGCACGTTGCTCTTCGATGACGCTGGTGGGCGCCACGATCGAGCAGATGGTGAAGTCGCGTTCGCGGATGGTGTGCTTGGCGCCTTCGGGCAAGGTCAGGGCCGAGATGTGAATGGATTCATTGATGTCCAGCTTGGAGACATCCACCACGATCTCATTGGGAATCCTGTCGGCGGACAAGATCAGTTCCATCTCGTGGCGCACCACATTCAGCACGCCGCCCTTCTTGAGGCCGGGCGACTCGCCCTGGCCCTTGAAGTGGACGGGAATATCCAGGCGTACGGTGGCGCCTTCGGCCAGGCGCATGAAATCGACATGCACGGGGCGGTCGCTCACCGGATCGAGTTGAAGCTGGCGGGGAATAACGCGGGTCTTCTTGCCGTTCACGTCCAGCATCAGAAGGGTGGTGAGAAAGGCGCCTTTCTCGATATGGCGCTCCAAAGTGCGGCCATCGACATTGACGGTCTCGGGCTGGGCTTCGCCGCCATAGATCACGCCGGGAATCTGACCCTTAAGGCGCGCCTGATAAGCCGGACCCTTGCCGCGACCCTCGCGCGCTTCCGCCTTAAGTTCTTGAACTTGCGCCATTTTCCTGATCCTTCACACCGGCGAGCCTGGACGGGCCCCGGAAAGGCGGGCTTTTAGCGGATGAGGGCGGCAAAGACAACCCGGTTTGGGGCCAGTCTAGAAGGGCTTGATCCCTTGCTGGTCCAGGGACTTGAGCACAGCGGGACGGGTCTGCATCCGGGCGCGGTGAACCGCCAGCCGGGGGAAGGGCGCGATGCCGCCTGCTCCCTCCCGCTCCAGCCAGCGGGCGAAGGTATAGAGATAGGGGTCTGAGGTGGTGTAGCGCGCGCCATGCACCCACTCGCGGCCGTCCGAAAGCTGTTCTTCCACCAGGCCCAACTGGTTCGCCAGATTCCCCACCACTTTGGCCTTCATGTCGGCCTTGGCTTGGTCGCTGTCGGCATAGCGCTCGGGACGGAAGAGATGGGCGAAAGTGATGTGGATGGTGGAGGCGAGATACAGGTTGAAGGACTGCATCTGGAAAAACTCAAAGCCGTCGCTGGGCGCGAGCTCCGCCTTGGGGAAGTTGCGGGCGATATAGCCCAGCAGCACCGGCACTTCGGTGAGGATGCCGCGATCGGTGGCCAGCGCGGGCACGCGCGATTTGGGATTGATGGCGAGAAATTCCGCCGCGCGCTGCTCGCCCTTCTGGGTGTCCACTCTCACCAAGTCGAATTCCGCGCCCGTTTCATTGAGCGCGATATGGGGCGCCAGGGCGCAGGTGTTGGGTCCGTAGAACAGCTTCAGCATCAGTCGAACAGACTCGACACACTGGCTTCGTTGTTGATGCGCCGCATGGCTTCGCCGATCAGGGGGGCGATGGTGATGCTGCGGATATTGGGGCAATTCTTCAGCTCTGCGGTGGCTTCGATGGAATCCGTCACCACCATGGATTTGAGCCGGGAATTCTTGATCCGCTGCACCGCCCCGCCCGACAGCACGCCATGGGTGCAATAGGCATAGACTTCGGTGGCGCCATTCTTGAGCAGCGCGTCGGCGGCGTTGCAGATGGTGCCGCCGGAATCCACGATATCGTCGATCAGGACGCAGGCGCGCCCTTCGACATCGCCGATGATGTTCATCACTTCGGATTCGCCCGCCCGCTCGCGCCTTTTGTCGACGATGGCTAGTTCTGTGCCCAGCCGGCGCGCCAAGGCACGGGCGCGCACCACGCCGCCCACATCCGGCGACACCACCATGGGCAGATTCTTGCCGTGATGGTCCAAGATGTCCTTCACCATCACCGGCATGGCGAAAAGATTGTCGGTGGGGATGTCGAAAAAGCCCTGAATCTGCCCGGCATGCAGGTCCACCGTCAGCACCCGGCTGGCGCCGGCTTCGGTGATCAGATTGGCCACCAGCTTGGCGGAAATCGGCGTGCGCGGTCCGACTTTGCGGTCCTGGCGGGCATAGCCGAAATACGGGATCACGGCGGTGATGCGCCTGGCCGAGGCGCGGCGCAGCGCGTCGATCATGATCAGCAATTCCATTAGATTGTCGTTGGCGGGAAAGCTGGTGGACTGAATCACGAACATGTCCTCGCCGCGAACATTCTCCTGAACTTCGACAAACACTTCCATGTCGGCAAAGCGGCGGACCTGGGCCTTGACCGGCTCCAAGGTCAGATAGCGGCCGATGTCATTGGCCAGGATATGGTTGGAATTGCCGGCGATCAGGCGCATGCCCCGCGAACCATTCAGATCCGTCATCGCGCTGACCCCCAACTCATGAAGTTTTGATGACGCGCTTGTAGCGGGCCGGACGGGGCCCCGCAACGGGTCAATTTTTCAAAACAATAGCCGACAATTCACGGCCATAATCGGCCTCACCACGATGGGTGGTGCGGCGATAGCTGAACAACCCGTTTTCCGGCGGATAGGTGCAGAGCGCCAGATCGTTCACCGCCGCCACGCCCGCTTCCTTGAGCCTTTGGGCGACATAGCCGGGCAGGTCGAAGCGGTAATGGCCGGCCCGGTCGCTCGCTGCGAAAAAGCGGGAATCGTCCCCGCTGAAACGGTCGCGCAAATCCTGGCCCACTTCGTAATTGGCCTGGGAAATGGTGGGCCCGATGGCGGCAACAAGTCGCGCCGGTTTGGCGCCCAATTTTTCCATGGCGGCGATGGTGGCTTCCAGCACGCCTCCCGCCGCGCCTTTCCAGCCGGCATGGGCGGCGCCGATCACGCGGGCCAGAGGATCGGCAAACAGCACCGGCGTGCAATCGGCAGTAAGAATGCCCAGCGCCACGCCGGGCTGGGCGGTGACCAGGCCGTCACCTTCCAGGCGGGCGCTGAAGTTCCAATCCGCACCCACCGCATGCACGGTGCCGCTGTGGATTTGCGCCAAGGTGACCAGGCGCGCTTTGGGGTCCAATGCGGCGACGGCGCGGGCGCGGTTCTGGGCAATCGCGGCGGCATCGTCGCGCGAACCTGGGCCGCAATTGAGGCTGGCATAGATTCCGGTCGAGACGCCGCCTTCGCGGGTGAAGAAGCCGTGGCCCACCCCGGGCTCTTTGGCGAGATTGGCGGCGCGGTGGATGCGCAACTCCTGTTCCATCAAAATCCTGGCGGCGGCGGCGCGGAGGACGGCAACAACGCCATCGCCTGAAACAATTTTCCCATTTGCTCTGGCGCGGTCAAACGTTCAAGCGCCGATGTCACCTCATCCGCTTGGCCGGGATTGGCGGCGATGAGGGTTTTGGCACGGGCGCCGATCCCCAATTGTTCCAAGAATCGGCCTTGCGGCACAGGCCCGGCGATCTGCGCCCCGCCGTGTCGTGCTGCGTCCACCAGCGCGGCGAAATCCACATGCGCGGAGAGATCGTAATGTCCCGGTTCATCCAGTGGACGCACGAAACGATGCGCGCCTACCGCCTGCAGCGTTTCGCCGAAGCCGATGCCGGCATAGCCATAATCCAGGATCAGTGCCGCGCCGCCACAGCCGGCGATCCCGTGCGCGATTTCCTCGCAGAGCGCGGTGCCGGCCGGTGAAACTTCGTAGAAACCGCCTTCGGGTGCGCCGGCGCGCGACGATGGAATGAAGGCCATGGGCGCGGGCAGCGGCGCCAAGGCGAGATCGAGTTTTCCATCCTTCACCACCACCATGCGTTCGCACCAGCCGCGCGCGGTCTTCACATATTGGCGGACAGGCAGGGCGTCGAAGAATTCATTGGCGATCACCAGCAGTGGCACATCGCGCACGTCGAAACGCGAGGTCCAGCGAATCCGGGCGCCGCTATCTTTCAGTTTTTCGCGCTGAATCTCGCGCAACACGGGGCTGGCTTCGACCAGCACCAGCTCAACCCCGCCCAGAAATCCTGGTACGCGCTTCAGCGCGCGCAGCGCATCCGCCATCAAGGTGCCGCGGCCGGGGCCCAGCTCGACCAGGTGCATGTTCTTGGGCTTTCCCTGGTCGCTCCAGACCTGGGCGCACCACGCCCCCAGCATCTCGCCGAACATCTGGCTGATCTCGGGCGCGGTGATGAAATCGCCTTTGGCGCCGAACGGATCATGGGTAGCGTAATAGCCCGCTTGGGGATCGTGCAGGACCATGGTCATGTATTGCGCCACCGAGATCGGGCCCTGGGCCGCGATCAAGGCGGCAATGCGCTCGCCTAGCGGCGTCATTTCCTGGTCTTGAAGGCGATGGCGAACAAGACGCCGGCGGCCAGCCAGACCGGAATCGACAGCGCCATGCCCATGCTGACGGGCCCCAGGAATGGCGCGTCGGGCTCGCGGAAGAATTCGCTGATGAAGCGGAAGGTGCCATAACCCAAAAAGAAGATCGCCGAGATCAGGCCGGGCCGGTCCTGGGCGCGGAAGATTCGAAACGCCACCTGCACGATGACGAAGAGAAGAATGCCTTCCAGCGCCGCTTCGTACAATTGGCTGGGATGGCGCGGCAAAGGTCCGGCATGGGGGAATACCATCGCCCAGGGCACGTCGGTGACGCGGCCCCACAATTCGTCATTCACGAAATTGGCGATGCGGCCGAAGAACAGGCCCAGCGGCGCGAAAGCGCAGGCCAGATCGGCGATGGGCATCATCTTGAGTTTATGTTTGCGGCAGAACAGCCAGACCGCGATCACCACGCCCAACAGCCCGCCATGGAAGGACATGCCGCCTTCCCAGGCCGCGATCAGCTTGAGTGGATTGGTGACGAAAGCGTAAGGCAGGCCGCGGCAGAAATCGGCATCGGGCGAAACGCTGCACAGACCCACGCCATAGATCAGATCCCAGCCAAACCGGCCGCCCAGGATCACGCCCAGGGCGCACCACACCACCAGATCGCCGATCTGATCCTCGGTGGCGGGGGCGCGGCCGTTGAAGGGCGGGTTTGTCCACAGCGAAGGCGTCTTGACGGCGCGGGCGACGCCCCACCAGGCGAACAGCAGGGCGGCGATATAGGCGAGGCCGTACCATTTGATGGACAGGGGGCCCAGATGGACCAACACCGGATCCAGATGGGGATAGGGGAGGGTCGCCAGAAACATGAACCGCAACTCGCGCTGCTTCGCCCATTGTGTCAAGACACCGTCTGAAAAGGGAGACCATGATGGCGCAGACCGACAACCCGTTCCTGGACGGCATGGCCAAGATGTTCACCGATGCGGCCGGCATGGCCCAGGGCGTGCGGGCGGAGATCGACACTTTCGTGAAGCAACGGCTGGAACGGCTGGTGGCCGACATGGACTTCGTCCCGCGTGAGGAGTTCGAAGCGGTCAAGGCGATGGCCGCCAAGGCGCGCGCCGAGAATGAAGCGCTGGCCGCCCGGATCGCCGCGTTGGAGTCCAGAGTTGCGCCTTAGGGCGCACCGCTCCGCCGTCTCAAAGCTGTGGAATCTTCTTCTGCGCCGGGGATGAGGAGTCGGGGACTCTTGTGCCACCGCAAAATCTTGTGCCAGTTTGGGTCTCAACTGCTTCGTTTTGTGGCCTGGAGTCGACATGACGGTGATTCATCAGGACGATTTCGCCTTCACCCCCCATCCGATCGACCTGCTCGAGCGGACGGTGGAGAATAATGGCTGGAGCTTTGAGCGCGCCGGCCGGGACGAATTGAACCTGTCCGTGGCGGGCAAATGGAGCGACCATCATTTCAGCTTTTCCTGGCGCGACGACCTCAAATCGCTGCACCTCACCTCCACCTTCGACATGCGGGTGAGCGACGATGTGCGCCGCCAGAATGTCGCCGACCTGCTGATGTATGTGAACGCCCGGCTGTGGATCGGCCATTTCGATCTCTGGCATGAGGATGGGGCCATCGTTTTCCGCCATGCCATGATCTTTCCCGGCGCCGAGGCCAGTGCCTCGCAATGCGAGGCGTTGCTCAATCTCGCGCTGGAAGCCTGCGAACATTATTACCCGGCCTTCCAGTTCGTGCTGTGGGGCGGCAAGAGCGCCGAAGACGCCGTCGCCGCCGCCGTGCTGGAGTGCGCCGGAAGAGCATGAGCCCGGGCGTGAGCGCTTCCCTCATCCTGGT
>DATBAP010000045.1:0-28551 GCA_036271455.1 Rhizomicrobium sp. | reverse complement strand
ATAATCTTGTCGGCGGGGACGTAGCGCAGATCTTCCAAGTTCGCGGCGCCCAGGCGTTTCTGGATTTCCAGCCCGGTCTTTTCGGCCTCCGGCAGCGACGTGCCGGTGCCTTGTGTGCCGATGCTGCAGGTTGACGACATCATCGCCGCGGAGAAAAGCCCCTTGGAGAGAGGGCTGTGCAGTTGCGCCGCAACCGAGCCCGCGCCCGCTGACTGGCCGGTGATCACCACATGGGCGGCATCGCCGCCGAACCGGTCGATATTGGCGTGAATCCATTTCAGCGCGACATTCTGGTCGAGATAGCCGTAATTGCCCGAATGGCCGCCCTGTTCCTTCGTCAGTTCGGGATGCGCCATCCAGCCCAGGATGCCGACGCGATAGGCGATGGTGATGAACACCACGCCCTTTTTGGCCATGTTCTCGCCGTCATACATCGGGCTGCCGGCCGAGCCGATGGTGCCACCGCCGCCATAGATGAAGACGATCACGGGCAGCTTGTCGCTGGCCTTCGAACCCGGCGGCGCCCAGATGTTGAGATAGAGACAATCTTCCGAAGTCGCCTCTTCTCCGAAATAATGATTCATGTTGTGCGGACGCAGCACCTGCATGCATTCCGGCATCTTGCGGTCCGCCGTCCACACGCCCTTCCACGAGGCCGGCTGCGGCGGCTGCCAGCGCAGGCTGTTGATCGGCGGTTTGGCGAAAGGCACGCCGAACCAGGCCCTGACGCCGGAATCCAGCACCTTGCCCGCTACCAGACCGCCCTGGGTCTGGGTTGGGGCGATGGGGGTTTCGGTGACTTGCGCCAAAAGCGGCGTGGCGGCGACCGCCGCGCTGAGCGACATGGCCCAAAGAGCTGATTTGCGCATCTGATTTCCCTTCCCGATTGTCCGGATCGAACCGGATATCCGCCCTGATAACAAGGCCGTCTGCGCGGCCGATCGAATGTACTAACTATTACGTTACATTCAATCCGGGTCAACAGCGATGAGCAGGGCAACTGTCTCAAAATGTCAGTCGGGACGCGCCGGTGCGACGCTTTGTGCAGGTCTGGCCTGTCCTTTCTTCCCCGCCGAACCCCCGGTATTTTGCGGCGTGGTCCGACGCCCTTCCTTCAACAACGAGCAGCGCCATGTACACACCCAGAGCTTTCAAGGAAGAACGGCCTGAGGTTCTGCGCGCCGCGATCGAGCACATCAATCTGGCGACATTGGTGACGGTCGACGCCCGGATTCGGGCCAGCCATATCCCGATGCTGCTGGACACTTTACCCGGCCAGCCGCTGACCTTGATTGGACATCTGGCGCGCGCCAACGATCAGTGGAAGAACAGCGATGGTCACGCGCTGGCGGTGTTCCTGGGCCCTCATCATTATATCAGCCCGTCCTGGTATCCTTCCAAGGTGGAAACCGGGATGGTGGTTCCGACATGGAACTACATCGCGGTCCATGCGCAGGGGGACATCACCTTCTTTGATGACGAAGCGCGGCTGCGCGATCTTTTAACCCGTCTCACCGGCAAGCATGAGTCCGGCAGGAAAGCGCCCTGGCAGATCACGGACGCGCCGGCGGATTATATCGCCAGGCAGATGCGTGCGATCGTCGGGTTTTCGCTGCGCGTCACGTCACTCGAAGGCCAATGGAAACTGAGCCAGAACAAGGATCAGGTCGATTATGGCGGCGTGATGCGGGGGCTGGAGGATGACGGCGCGCACGACATTTTGTCGTGGTCCAGCGAACCGAAGAAAAGCGCGAAAACCGATCCCTAGTCCGCCGCCGCGACCATGTCGTCAAGGCAGCCCGCCACATAGAGCAAGCGGCGCTGCGCAAAGGATTTGTGCGGGCCCAGATACGGCATCACTGTCTCGTCGATGAAGCGCCCCAATTCCAGCGCCCATTCATCGTGCTGCACTTCGCCGAACGCGTCGTGAAACAGGAAGTCGCGCCGCATTGCCACCAGACGCGAGAGATGAGGCCGGCTCAATATGTTCAGCCTGTCATGCAGGGATGCGTAGCGACATGGAACTTTGCCGAAGCGGCTGGCGAGCGATCGAAGGCGGCGTGACAATCCGGAACTTTTTGTGACAGCGTTGAAAAGATATCCGACAGCAACGGCAGCGCCTTCAGCCATGATCCAACCTTCTTGCTGACAGTTTCTTGCCTTAGTTCGATCAGATTTGCACCAAGAGAATTCAACTTCGCTTGGTAAAAAATACGCAACGAAACAAATCAACAAAATCGAAGATCCATTCTCGCGTCACATTCTATGTTCCAATGATTTCGCAACAGTGAATCGCAGCGCGATATAAGACGGTCAGACGCGTGCAAAATGCGCGGAAATCCTACTTCGTTTCTTCTCGCAGTTGCGAGCGCGAGCGTTTTGATTCTTCGCGGGAACTCTTGTCTAATGTTCCTGGTGGGTGCGCCGCGATCGCGGCTGGGGACAAAACAACATGAACCAACCGGAGCAGGTCTTCGCCAAATGTGCGTGGCGGCTGGTGCCGCTGATCACCCTGCTCTACTTCGTCAACATCATGGACCGGGTGAATGTGGGCTTTGCCGCGCTCACCATGAATCACGATCTGGGCTTCGGCCCTGCGGTCTATGGCTTTGGTTCCAGCATTTTCTTCCTGGGCTATGCCCTGTTCCAGATTCCTTCCAACGCGATCCTGGAGCGGGTGGGCGCGCGGCGTTGGATCTTCCTGATTCTGCTTTTGTGGGGGGCACTCTCCGCCTCGAACGCGTTTGTGAAAGGCCCATATAGTTTCTACACCGTGCGCGTCCTGCTGGGCCTGGTCGAAGCCGGCTTCTATCCCGGCATGATCCTTTACCTCACCTATTGGTTCCCCCGCCCTTATCGCGGGCGCCTGGTGGCGATCTTCATGGCGGCGCTGCCGGCGGCCAACATCGTGGGCGGCCCGCTCTCCAGCGTGATCCTGAGCATGAGCGGCTATCATGGACTGGCGGGCTGGCAATGGCTGTTCCTGATCGAAGGCGCGCCGTCCATCCTTCTGGCCTTCGCGGTGCTGATGTTCCTGCCCGACGGTCCCGGCAACGCGGCGTGGCTGAATCAAGATGAGAAAGCCCTCATCGCCAGAGAACTTTCCGCCGAGGATATTTCGCAACATCGCGACTTCTGGGCGGCGCTGACGGACATCAAAGTGTTGGGTCTTGCGGTGGTCTATTTCGGCTATTCGGTGGGACTCTATGGCGTGGCCCTATGGCTCCCGCAGATCGTCAAGGGCATGGGCGTCTCCAACCTCGCCAACGGCTTTGTGGTGGCGCTGCCCTACATCGCGGGCGCGATCGCCATGATCTGGTGGGCGCGGCACAGCGACCGCACCGGCGAACGCATCTGGCATGTGGCCTGGCCGGGGATGCTGATGGTGGCGAGCCTGTTGGTGGCCAGCATCAGCCACGCCAATCTGGTGATCTTTTTGGCCTTGTCGCTGGTGCAAGTGGGGGCGCTCTCGCTGCAGGGTCCGTTCTGGGTGCTGCCTTCGACCTTCCTGGGCGGGGCGGCCGCGGCCAGCGGCATCGCCCTGATCAATTCCATCGGCACGGGCGGCGGCGGCTTTGTCGGCCCCAACGTGCTGGGCGTGATGCGCGAGATGACCGGCGGCTTTGCCGCGGGCATGGCGGTGCTGGCGATCGGTCCGATCCTCACCGTGACCATCGTGCTGATCCTGGGACGGGCAGGCTCGCGGCTGGCCCGGGCCAGAACAGGATGAGCCTCACGCCGCCGGGGTGTACCAGCGCACGAAATTCTCTTCGCCGCGCCGGCTGAAGGATACCGAGCGGACGCCCTGCCCGCGCACCGCCCAGCCTTCGGTCACCACATGCGCCAGGACGGCTGCACCCAGCGATCCGCCCAGATGCGGACGCCGCTCACTCCAATCCATGCAGCTGCGGCAGAGGGGGCGTTTCAAGCTCTCCAATCTGCTCAATTCGATGCCGCGGCCGGAAAGAAAGTCGTGGCCCTTGCGGGTGAGCTGGAACGCGCCGCCGCGCCAGGCGAGCAATCCCCCCGCCAGCCAGCGCCCCGTGAGGTCCACCGCCAAGCGCCCGCCCAGATGATCGTAGCAGGAGCGGGCATGGCGCATCGCTTCGTCCTTGGGGCCCGGACGGGTGCGCAGATGGCCGGCGCGCGCCGCCACCGCGATCAAGGCTTCCACCGCCTCGCCCACATCAGGATCGCAAAGCTGGAAAAAGCGATGCCGCCCCTGCTTTTCGCCCTTGAGCAGGCCCAGCGAGACCAGCTTGCTCAGATGTCCGGTGGCGGTGGGCGGCGTCACGCCCGCCTCATGCGCCAGCTCGGCCGCCGACAGGGCCTGACCCGACATCAGCGCCATCACCATGTTGGCGCGGGCGGGATCGCCCAGAAGTTGGGCGACAATCGCGATGTCCGGGCCGTATTTCATAGTTTGATACTAACCAAACTGTGCCCGCCTGTCGATGCCGGCGCTGTCTGGACGCGGCCGTTTCGGACCCTTAGCATCCGGAATAATCATAAGGCGGTCTGGGGAGACATCCATGAAAAATATGGTTTCGCGCGCGCTGGTTGTGCTGGCGTTGGGCTCGGCTGCTTTCCTGGCGGCGTCGGACGGCTTTGCCGCGCCCCTCGCCTCCTTGAGTTGCAACAGCAAGGACAATCCCCCACCGTTCTGCACTGCCGCACGCGGCGACCGCGCCGAAGGTTGGCTGGGGCAGGGCCGCGCGGAAGTGATGGCGCGCAACGGCATCGTCACCACCAGCCAACCGCTGGCGGCGGAAGCCGGTTTGGAAATCCTGCGCCAGGGCGGCAACGCGGTCGACGCCGCGGTCGCCACTGCCGCGGTGCTCAATCTGGTCGAGCCGATGAATGTGGGACTGGCGGGCGATCTGTTCGCCATCATCTACACCGCCAAGGATCACAAATTTCATGTCCTGAATGCCAGCGGCATGGCGGCGTCGGGCCAGACTTTGGCCTTCATGAATGCCCATGGCTACAGATACGACCCCAACAATAATGGTCCGGGTTCGGGCATGGCGCGCGGTGTCTTGTCGGTGACGGTGCCGGGCGCAGCCTGGGGCTGGGGCGAGGTGCTGGACAAATACGGCACCATGACTTTCAAGCAGACGCTGGAGCCCGCCGCGCGCTATGCCGAACAGGGCTTCCCTGTCTCCGAGCGCATCGCTTTCGACTGGCACCTGCCCAAGGCGGTGAACGCCAATCGCAGCCAATTGGAGAATTGCTGCAGCGAGGTCGATCCGGATTCCGTCAAGACCTGGTACATCGACGGCAAGCAACCCGTGGCGGGACAGATCTACAAGAATCCCGACTTGGCCAAGACCTTCCGCATCCTGGAAGCGAAAGGCCGTGATGGTTTCTACAAAGGCCCAGTAGCACAAGCCCTGGTCGACAAGGTGCGCTCGCTGGGCGGAACCATGACCATGGAAGACCTCGCCAATTACAAAGGCGAATGGGTTGAGCCGGTGACAAGCGACTATCACGGCTATCAGTTGATGGAATTGCCGCCGCCCTCCCAAGGCTTTGCCGCCAACGAGATGCTCAACATCCTGGCCAGCTGCACCGGCAAGGTCTATCCCGGCCAGACTTTGGCGTCGCTGGGCCCCAAGGATGCGCGCTATTGGCATATGCTGATCGAGGCCAAGACTTTGGCCTATGCCGACCTCAATCGGTATAATGGCGATCCCAATTTCAATCCCAACATGGCGGCCCAGGTGAAGACGCTCACCAGCACGGCCCATGCCAATGAGCTGTGCGGCAAGATCAGCCCCACCAAGGCGATGGATGTGGCAGTGGGCAAGGCGTCAGGTGACGGCGACACCATCGTGCTGTCCACCGCCGACCGTTGGGGCAACATGGTGTCGTGGGTGAATTCCAACTATGCCGGTTTCGGCTCCGGCATCACCGTGCCGGGCTATGGCTTCATTCTGCACAATCGCGGCGGGCTTTTCACGCTCGATCCCAACAGCCCCAACGTGATCGCGCCGCACAAACGGCCCTACAACACCTTGGCGGCCAGCTTTGTGCTGGCGGGCGGCACCACCAGCGGCCAGATCATGGCGATGCAGCTGATGGGCGGAGACATGCAGTCCCAGGGCCATGCCCAGATCATGGTGAACATGGTGGATTTGGGCGCCAATGTGCAGGCCGCCACCGACATGGCGCGCTTCCACCACAACCAGGTGCGCGACACGGTTCAGCTGGAATCCGAAGCCTTCAAACTGGTGGGCCCGCAGCTTCAAGCGATGGGACACAAGATTACGTCGGTCAATGGCGGCGGCATGGGCGGCTATGAAGCCCTGCTGTTCACGCCAGACCCCAAAGAGCCTGTGCCGGACGGCCGCAAGGATTCACAACAGCCCGTCAACGGCACCTATCGCGCGGGCACCGATCATCGCAAGGACGGCATCGCCGCCGCCTGGTGAGTGGGATTAGACGCTAGACCGCGATCGCCGCCTTGATGCTGGGATGGGCCTGGTAATTCTCCAGGGTGAAATCCTCGTACTTGAAGTCGAAGATGTCCTTCACCGCCGGATTCAGCCGCATCGTCGGCAGCGGATAGGGCTTGCGCGACAATTGCTCTTCCGCCTGGGCGATGTGATTGAGATAAAGGTGCGCGTCGCCCAAACTGTGCACGAACTCGCCGGGTTTGAGACCGGTTACCTGCGCCACCATCAGGGTGAGCAGCGCGTATGAGGCGATGTTGAACGGCACGCCCAGGAAGATATCCGCCGAGCGCTGATACAGCTGGCAGGACAATTTCCCATCCGCCACATAGAACTGAAACAGGCAGTGACAGGGCGGCAGCGCCATCTTGGGCACGTCGGCCGGATTCCAGGCGGTGACGATCAGCCGGCGGGAATCGGGATTGGCCTTGATATCGCGGATCAGATTGGCGATCTGGTCGATGGTACCGTCGCGTTGCGTGGGCCAACTGCGCCACTGATAGCCATAGACCGGACCCAGCTCGCCATTGGCATCGGCCCATTCGTCCCAGATGGTGACGCCATGCTCTTGCAGCCAATGGACATTGGTCTCGCCGCGCAGGAACCAGAGCAACTCATAGATGATGGATTTGAGGTGCAGCTTCTTGGTGGTGACCAGAGGGAAACCCAAGCCCAGATCGAAGCGCATCTGATGGCCGAAGATCGAGCGGGTGCCGGTGCCGGTGCGGTCGCGCTTTTCCACACCGTGGCGAAGGGCTTTATCCATCAAATCAAGATATTGGCGCATATCAATAGGTTCCCGCGGCATCACGCGGCTTCAAAATTTAACGATCACACCTTATATTAGAAAAGCCGGGCAACCGGCTACGGCGATAAACGGCTTCGTAATAAGCGGCCCGGACCCGGGGGCGGTACCCGGCGCCTCCACCACAAACCCATTGCGATGGGTTTCTGTGGGGGCGAAACAGGATCGACGGACGTGTAAAGACGGTTCTTTCGCCCGGTATGGTTCCGCCGTTATCGGGCTAATCGTACAAGTGCCAACGACAATCAAATGGTGCTCGCTGCCTAATTAATTAGGTAAGCGCGGTTCGGGGAGCACCGGGCAACAGAAGCTCCCCACTTCCCTACTCCGCCGCCTTTAATTTCCACGCTTCGCCGCGCCGGTCATACCAGGCCAGCAAAGCCGCCAGAATGCAGATCGTGCCACCAAGCGCCACCGCACGGCCGGTGCCGAAATGCTCCGCCACCCAGCCCAGGATCAGCGCCCCCCACGGCATCATCCCCAAAAAGCCCATGGCGTAGAACGCCACCACGCGCCCGCGCATATCGTCGCGCGAGAGCAGCTGGATGATGGAATTGGTCGAGCCGCCCAACAGCATCAGGCTGAACGAGGCGGGCAACAATAGCGCCAGCGACAGGCCGAACCAGTGCGACTGGGAAAAGAGAATCAGTGAAATCCCGAAGCACAGCGCCGCCACCACCGGCGTGGCGAAAAGATGCCGGTCGGGCACCCTGGCCAGCGCGTAGGCGCCGGAGAAAGCTCCCGCTCCCACCGCGGTATAAAGAAAGCCCAAGCCTTCGCTGCCCTGATGCAGCACGTCGCGGGCGAAGGCAGGCAGAAGGCTCAAATACGCCGCGCCGAACGCCGAGCAGAAAGCGATCAGCACCAGCGAGACGCGCAGCTCGCGTGTATGCCAGATATAGAGGGCACCATCCTTGACGGCGCGGAACGGCGCGGCGTGCTTGCGGGGCGGCTTGGCCACGAAGTGCATCATCACCAGGCTCACGATCACCGCGCCATAAGACACCGCGTCGATCGAAAAACAGATGCCCGCGCCCACCAACGCGATCAGGATGCCGGCGATGCTGGGCCCGACCACCCGCGCCAGATTGAACATCATCGAATTGAGCGAAATGGCGTGGCGAAGGTCTTCCTTCCCCACCATCTCGACCGTCATCGCCTGGCGGATGGGCACATCAAAGGCGTTGACGAAGCCTTGAAACAGCGCCAAGCAGACGATCTCCCACACCCGGATCCAATGGCCCAAAGTCAGGATCGCCAACGCCGCCGATTCCACGCAAGCCAACGATTGGGTGAGCAGCAGCAGCTTTCGGCGGTCGAACCGGTCAGAAATCGCGCCGCCGAAAGCGGAAAAGAAGAATACCGGAATCGACCCGGCGAAGGACGTCACGCCCAGCAGCAGCGGTGAATGGGACAGGCTGTAGACCAGCCAGCCCTGGGTGACGTTGGTGATCCAGGTGCCCATCAGCGAGACGAGCTGGCCGGAAAAGAACAAGCGGTAATTGCGATGGCGGAAGACTTTGAGGAACGCCAGCGCACTGCGGTCTTCGGCGGCTTCGGCGGCCCGGACTTCCGGCTGCGGCACCTCGACGGGCTGGGGTTCCGGCGGGTGCTCCGGATGGCGATCGCGTCGATCTGTCATTTCGGGAACGGCTTACACGCTGCGCGGCCAATGCCGCAAGCTATTGAGCAATCCTAATAGAAACATCGCCGCGCTGGGCCAGGATTGCCACTTCAGTGCCTTCGCCACGGCGCCGCAGGCACAAATCCGCCGACGCCCCATCCAGGATAAGATTGTGGATGCGGATTTCCTCCAGGAACTGGGGCAGCAGCGGATTATGGAAACGGATTTCGCGCTTGGCGTGGTCGCAGACGATACCCAAACAGGCTTCCAGCAGCGCAAACGGCGCAGCGCTGGCCCAGGCCTGGGGCTGGCAGGCGACGGGATAAAGCGTGGGCGCGGTGCCGCGGCGGCGAGAAAAGCCGCAGAACAATTCGGGGAAGCGCATCAGTTCCATGTGCGTGGAAGCATTGAACATGCCTTCGAAAATGGCGGCGGCCGCGCGCTTGAAGCCGTAGCGCCCCAGGCCCAGAGCGATCAGAGAATTGTCATGCGGCCAGACCGAGCCGTCATGATAGGCCATGGGATTGTAGCGGGGCGCGTCCGACGCCACGGTGCGCACGCCCCAGCCCGAGAACATTTCCGGCGTCATCAGCGTCTCGGCCAATCGCGCGGCACGCTCAGGTGAGGCGATGCCGCCAACCAGCACCTGCCCCGCATTGGAGGTGCGCACCCGGCAGGGCTTTTTCTCGCCGTCCAGCGCGATGGCATAGACGCCCAGCTCCTCGCACCAGAACGCCGCCTCGAACTTCACGCGCAGTTTTTCCGCGGCGTCGTCCAACTGGTCGGCGTGGGCATGCTCGCCCAGCATGCGCCCCATCATGGCGGCACCTTTCTTGGCCGCATAGACATAGGCCTGGACCTCGCACAGCGCGATCGATCCCGTCGCCAACTGTCCGTCTTCATGGAAGATGGAATCATAGCTGTCCTTCCAGCCCTGATTGGTCAGGCCGTCCTCGCTCTCGCGGTAATATTCGACAAAGCCGTCGCCGTCGCGGTCGCCATAACGGTCGATCCATTCCAGCGCCGCCGTGAGATGAGGCCAGAGCGCGCGGATGGTGACCTGGTCGCCGGTGCGCATAAAATAACGCGATGCCAGCAGCACAAATAAAGGCGTGGAATCAATGCTGCCGTAATAGCGGCCGAATGGCACCTCGCCCAGATTGGCCATTTCGCACGCCCTTGTCTCATGCAGGATCTTGCCGGGCTCGGCGTCGGCTTTGGGGTCGATCTTGGTCGCCTGGGTGCGGGCGAGATAGCGCAGCACACCCTTTGCGATGGACGGATCGATCCACAGCATCTGCAAAGCGGTGATCAACCCGTCGCGCCCGAACGGGGTCGAGAACCATGGCGTGCCGGCATAGGGATAGGGGCCTTCGGCGGTCTGGGTGATCAGCATGGACAGGTCAGCGCCCGCCCGGTGCATCATGCGGTTGGCCAGCGCATTGGAGCTTGTCACCGTGCCGCCCAGCTCGGCTGCCTTCTGCGCCGCGCGCCTGGCCGCGCGATAGGGCTCGGAGAATTTCATGGTCCGCGGGTCTGTCGTCCCGCAACGCACCGTGAGCACGATGGCGCACTGCTCCCCCGCCTTCAGGTCGAGCGCAAAGGCGGCGTGGCTTTCGCTCAAGCGGTCGGGCTTGGGATCAAGATGAATGTCGGTGATGCGCGTGATCCCATCGAGGCCCTGATACCGGAAGATCAGCCTTTGGTCCTCGAGCTGGGTGGTGATCTCGCCGCGCTTGGCGCGCTTGATGCCTCTGATCTCGAACAGGTCGCGGAAATCGGCGGCGAGATTGAACGTGAAAATGCAGCGATGGCTGCGGGTGTCGAAATTATGGATGGCGAAGCGTTCATAGGCCGTGTCCAGCCAGAGGAATTTGGAGCGGCGCACATGCAAGGTCTCGCGCGGCAGCACGATCTTGCCATTCTCGTAAATATCGGGGTTGGAGAGATCGACCGTGAGCACGACATTGTCGTTCTCGACCGCCGAGGACAAAAGCACCGGCCGCTGTCCATTGATGAGGAATTCCAGCCCCGAGAGATGACGCGTATCGTTATGGAAGAGACCACCGGGAGAGATGCGGGGCTCGATCACATCGCCCAGAGCGTCGAACAGGCCGAACGTGTCGCCGCTCTTGAGGATGCGCGGCCAGCGCTCCTGGATGGATTCAGTCGCCTGGATATAGAAGCTGGATGTCTCGTCAGGCGCTGGCGGGAGGGGCTTGGCCTCCATGGTCACTCTTCCAAATTCTCTCGCAAATCGTCTCGTTCAAATTGCTGGGCAAATCGCCAGGCAAATTATCAGGCTGCTTCGACCGCCGGGTCTTCCGCGCCTTGCTGGCCGATCAGCCGGCGATAAATCCTGCAATATTCGTTCGCCATGGCGCGGGCGCTGAAACGCTCCTCGAACCGCGAACGGATGGTGGGACGGAACAACTCGTCCAGGCGCCCGACCGCGTTCGCCGCTTGCGCCGCATTGTCCACCACAAAACCGGTGAGGCCGTTTTCCAGCACCTCGGGCACCGAGCCACAGCGATAGGCGATCACCGGGGTGCCGCAGGCCATGGCCTCGATCATCACCAGCCCGAACGGCTCGGGCCAGGCAATGGGAAACAGAAGCGCCCGGGCGTTCCCCAGAAACTCTTGTTTCTGGCTGTCATCGATCTCGCCAATGAATTCCACATGGGGATTTTTGGCCAGGAGGGGGCGAATCACCTCTTCGAAATAGGGGCGGTCCACAGGGTCGATCTTGGCCGCCATTTTAAGCCGCAGGCCCGCCTTGGCGGCGATGGCGATGGCGTCCACGGGGCCCTTATCGGCACAGATGCGGCCCAGAAAGGCCAGATAGCCCCCTTTGCCGCCGCCTTCGTGAAACTGCCTCTCCGGCAGCCCATGATAGACCGTGCCCATCCAATTGACCGGCGGCACCGGCTTTCTCTGATGCTGGGAAATCGAAACCAGCGGCATATGGGGGAAGGCGCGGTAGATGTCGGGCAGCTCGGGCAGATCCTGGCGGCCATGGAGCGTGGTCAGCGTCCGGTGCGCCATGTTGCGGAAAATGGGATAGTGGAAAAAATCGATGTGGAAATGCAGGACGTCGAATTCCGCCATCCGCTCGGCGACCTGATCCAGCATGATGATATTGTAAGGCAAGGAATTGTGAATGCCGTCGAGCCTGAGCGCGCGGGGCACGACCGGAGCGAGCTTCGCCTTGGTGCGCGAATCGCCGCTGGCGAACAGGGTCACATCATGGCCCTGGGCGACCAACTCCTCACTCAACCACGATACCACGCGTTCGGTACCGCCATAAAGGCGCGGCGGAACACTTTCCACCAATGGCGCAATCTGTGCGATTTTCACGGAGCTTGACCCTCGTCACCGTCCTATCTCACAACGGCTTGATAAACCTTTGGGTTCCATGATTGCTGCACCTGCGCCAATTTTACCGCCCGCAACTTAAACGCAGGGTTCCCGCGATTGACTCCTTCTTTCCCGCGCTTAGTCTGAAACCCTCATGGCGAAGGACTTTATCGGCTATCAGGCCCTGACTGACCAGGCGTTGCGCGGTGTGGTGCGCGACGCGCTCAAGCGCATCGAAAAATCGGGCCTGATCGGGGCGCATCATTTCTATCTCACCTTCAAGACCCATGCTGACGGTGTGGAGATTCCCGATTTCCTCAAGGAGCAATATCCCGACGAAATGACCATCATCATCCAGCACCAATATTGGGCGCTGAAGGTGAAGGAGGATTATTTCGAGGTGACGCTCACCTTCAAGAAATTGCCCGCGCCGTTGCATATTCCCTTCGCCGCGCTCACCGCTTTTTTCGACCCCGGCGTGCAATTCGGCCTGCAATTCAGGAGCGAAAGCGAGGCCAAGGCCGTGCCCGCCCCGATGATGGTGCCAGTGGCGCCGCCGGAGGCCGAACCACCCCCCGAGCCCGCTTTGCCCGCCGACAAGGCACCCCCCGGGGAAGTGGTCAGCCTGGATTCTTTCCGAAAGAAATAGTACGGGCCCGCTATTGATCTTGAGTTATTGAAGGGCGCCATGAGCAACAAAACCCCCACTAGGACCGAGACCGACAGCTTCGGTCCCATCGAAGTGCAGGCCGACCGTTATTGGGGGGCGCAGGCGCAGCGCTCGCTGGGCAATTTCAAGATCGGCTGGGAGAAGCAGCCGCTGCCCATCGTCCGCGCCCTGGGGATCGTCAAACTGGCCGCGGCCCAGACCAACATGGCGCTGGGCCATCTGGACCAGAAATTGGGCGAGGCGATTTCTGCCGCCGCGCAAGAAGTGATCGAAGGCAAACTCAACGATCATTTCCCCCTGGCGGTGTGGCAGACCGGCTCGGGCACCCAATCCAACATGAACGCCAATGAAGTGATCTCGAACCGCGCCATCGAGATGCTGGGCGGGACGATGGGCTCGAAAAAGCCGGTTCATCCCAACGATCACGTCAATATGAGCCAGTCGTCGAACGACACCTACCCCACGGCGATGCACATTGCCTGCGCGGAAGAGATGGTTCACCGGCTGCTGCCGGCGCTGCAAAAGCTGCGCAACGCGCTGAACGACAAGTCGCAAGCCTGGAAAGGCATCATCAAGATCGGCCGCACCCATACCCAGGACGCCACGCCCATCACCCTGGGCCAGGAATTTTCCGGCTACACCACCCAGATCCAGAACGGCATTGAGCGTATCGAACAGACGATGCCCAAGCTAATGCAATTGGCGCAAGGTGGGACCGCGGTAGGCACCGGCCTGAACGCGCCGGTGGGCTTCGATGTTATGGTGGCCGACCGCATCGCCGCCATCACCGGCCTTCCCTTCACCACCGCGCCCAACAAATTCGAGGCGCTGGCCGCCCACGACGCCATGGTGTTTAGCCACGGCGCGATCAACACCGTGGCCGCCAGCCTGTTCAAGATCGCCAATGACATCCGCCTGCTGGGTTCGGGCCCGCGTTCGGGCTTGGGCGAATTGGCGCTGCCCGAGAATGAGCCCGGCTCGTCCATCATGCCGGGCAAAGTCAATCCCACCCAAAGCGAAGCGATGACCCAGGTTTGTGTGCAGATTTTCGGCAACAACGCAGCGATTACCTTCGCCGACAGCCAGGGCCATTTCGAACTCAACGTCTACAATCCCGTGATGGCCTATAATTTCCTGCAAAGCGTTCGGCTGATGGCCGACGCCGCGGTTTCGTTCACCGACAATATGGTGGTGGGGATCGAGCCCCGGCTGGACAATATCAAGGCGGCGTTGGACCGCTCGCTGATGCTGGTGACAGCGCTGGCGCCCAAGATCGGCTATGACAACGCCGCCAAGATCGCCAAATCCGCGCACAAAAACGGCACCAATTTGCGGGAAGAAGCGGTCAAAGGCGGCTATGTGACGGCGGAAGAATTCGACAGGCTGGTGCGGCCCGAGGATATGATCGCGCCTAAATAACCCACGCACGCCCACGAGGTGGCAATGGGACTCAAGAAACGCTCCTTCTCGCTATCGGGTCACCGCACGTCGGTGGCCCTGGAAGAAGAATTCTGGGTCGTACTGGAGACGGAAGCCAAAAACACCGGCCGCAGCATCGCCGGACTGATCAAAAGCATCGACGAAACGCGCGGCGCCCGTGCCTTGGCCAGCGCGCTGCGCATCCACGCCCTTGCCGTGGCGCGCACCAATATCTAACCTTGCCCCATGATCACGCTATTCCACGCACCCAAATCCCGCTCGTCCCGTTTCATCTTCCTGCTGGAAGAATTGGGCGCACCGTATGAGATCAAGATCGTCACCATCCGCCGCGGCGACGGCAGCGGCGCACTTGACACAGCCAATCCACATCCGCACGGCAAGGTGCCCGCTATTCGGCATGGGAGCGAGACTGTGTTCGAGTCTCCCGCCATCGTCGCCTATCTCGCCGACGCATTTCCGGATGCGGGCCTGGCGCCCCGGCCGGGCGAAGCCGGGCGCGGCGCGTATCTCACCATGCTTGCCTATTACGGCGACGTGCTGGAACCGGCTTTTGTCTCCAAATTCTTGAAGGTGACCGTGCCGCGTGGCACCGCCGGCTGGGTCGAGGTCGACGAAGCCATGGCTTTCATCGACAAGACGCTCACGGCGCATCCCTATATCGCGGGTGACAAATTCACGGGCGCCGACATCCTCTATGCCACTACCTTCGGCATGTTTGCGCAGAACCCGATGATGCCGAAACTTGCCAGCATTGACGCCTATGTGAAGCGCGTGCTGGAACGTCCGGCCTATGCGCGGGCGCAGACGCGCGAGCAGGGCTGACGCCATGGCGGCCGAGATCGTCAATCTCAACCGCGCCCGCAAGGCAAAAGCCCGGGACGAGAAAGCCAAGAAGGCCGAAGAAAATCGCGTGCAGCACGGGACGCCCAAGCATCTCAAAGAGCTTGTCAAGGCGCGCAAGAACAAGGCCCAACGCGATCTGGACGCGCACAAGAAAGACTGAAAAGCCGGGGTCACGGCTCACAGAACAAAAGCAGGACATTCGCTCCCGGCCCCTGCTAGAATGACCGGACTCATGAGCCACACCCCCTATTCCGACCCGCTGGATGCGGCCTTCGGCGATCCGGAGCCGTCCGCCCCCGTTCCCCGCGATCCGCCCTATCTCGCCGGCCTCAACAAGGAACAGCGAGAGGCGGTCGAGGCCGTGGATGGCCCGGTGCTGGTCCTGGCCGGGGCGGGCACCGGCAAGACCCGCGTCCTCACCACCCGCCTGGCGCATATCCTGGCCACGCGCCGCGCCTGGCCGGGGCAGATCCTGTCCGTCACCTTCACCAACAAAGCGGCACGCGAAATGAAAGATCGCATCGGCGCGCTGATCGGCGGGGTGGTCGAAGGGATGCAATGGCTGGGCACCTTCCATTCCATCGGCGCCAAGATGCTGCGCCGGAACGCCGAGCTGGCGGGCCTCAAATCCAATTTCACTATTCTCGACACCGACGATCAGCTGCGCCTGATGAAGCAATTGATCGAAGCCGAAAACATCGACGAGAAACGCTGGCCGGCGCGGACCTTGGCGTCGATGATCGATGATTGGAAAAACCGGGGCCTCAGGCCCGACGATCTTTCCAGCAGCGACGGTCAGGCCTACGCCTTCGGCAAGGGGAAATCGCTGTATCGTCAATATCAGGAACGGCTGCGCGCGCTGAACGCGGCGGATTTCGGCGACCTTTTGCTTGAGACGCTCAATATTCTGCGCACCAATCCGGACATTCTGGCCGATTACCGCGACCGTTTCCGTTACATCCTGGTGGACGAATACCAGGACACCAATGTGGTGCAGTATCTCTGGCTCAAACTCTTGGCCACAAGCCATGGCAATGTCTGCGTGGTGGGCGACGACGACCAGAGCATTTATGGCTGGCGCGGCGCCGAGGTGGAAAACATCCTGCGCTTTGAGCGCGATTTTCCCGGCGCCAAGGTAATCAGGCTGGAGCGCAATTACCGCTCCACCTCGGTGATCCTAGGCGCGGCCTCGGGCTTGATCGCCGCCAACAAAAGCCGGCTGGGCAAGACGCTGTGGACCGAAGGCGACCAGGGCGAGTTGATCAAGGTCCAAGGCGTGTGGGACGCCGAGGAAGAAGCCCGCAATGTCGCCGCCGAGGCCGAAGATCTGCATCGCCAGGGCGCGCGCTTTGGCGACATGGCGATCCTGGTGCGGGCCTCGTTCCAGATGCGCGAATTCGAAGACCGCTTTATCTCTTTGGGCCTGCCCTATCGGGTGATCGGCGGCCCGCGCTTTTATGAGCGCGCCGAAATCCGCGATGCCATGGCGTATCTACGATTGATCGCCCAGGGCGACGACGATCTGGCCTTCGAGCGCATCGTCAACAAGCCCAAGCGCGGCATCGGTGACGCCAGCGTGGCGACGCTCCATGCGTTCGCCCGCGCCCGCCAGATCCCGCTGCTGGCGGCATCGCGCGAGGTGGCCGACACCGATGAATTGCCGCCCAAGGCGAAAAAGGCGCTGGCCGAGCTGTCCGCCAATTTCGCCCGCTGGGGCGAGACCGCCAAAGTTCTGCCCCACACCGAATTGGCGGAGATGGTGCTGGACGAGTCTGGCTATACCGACATGCTCAAGGCCGACAAATCGGCGGAAGCGCCGGGACGGCTGGACAATCTCAAGGAATTCGTGCGCTCGATGGAGCAGTATGAATCTCTCGCTGCCTTCCTGGAGCACGTCTCGCTGGTAATGGAGCTGGCCCAGGATGAAACCGGCGACCGCATCAATCTGATGACCTTGCACGCCGCCAAGGGGCTGGAGTTCGATACCGTGTTCCTGCCCGGCTGGGAGGAAGGCCTGTTTCCCAGCCAGCGCACCATGGACGAGAATGGTCTGGCGGGGCTGGAGGAAGAACGCCGGCTGGCCTATGTGGGCCTCACCCGCGCCAAGAAGCGGGCGCGGATTTCCTTTGCCGCCAATCGCCGCGTCCATGGCTCATGGCAGAGCGCGCTGCCCTCGCGTTTCCTCAGCGAAATCCCCGAGGCCCATGTCGATACCGTGGTCGATGAAGGCTTTTATGGCGGGGCGATGGGCTTTCGCGACAATCAGGGCGGGCCGGCTTTTTCCTCCGGCTATGAAAGCCCGGGCTGGAAACGGGCCCAACAATATAGGGAGGCCAATCGCGGCCAGGCCCAGACGCGCAGCCGTCCGCCTTTGATCGAGGCCCAAGCCTATTCGGCGCAGACCTCCGATCCCTCTGCCTCGCATTATGCGCACGGCGACCGCGTCTTCCACCAGAAATTCGGCTATGGCCGGGTGCGCTATGTCGAAGGCAACAAGCTCACCGTGGAATTCGACAAGGCGGGCGAGAAAAAAGTCATCGACCAGTTCGTGGCCCCGGCATAAATAATCGCATGAACAATGACATGAGCAGTCCACCCTTGTGGAAAGCCCGGGTTACGCTGGCCAAGAGCGAGGCCTCCGACCTGGCCTCGCTGTTGGAGCTGGCGTCGGAGCCGCAGGCGGTCTTGATCGCGGAGGAGCCGTTCGGGCCTTCGGCCACGGTCGAAGCTCTGTATACGGAAGAACCTGACGCCGCGCTGCTGTCCGGCATCGCCGGGCATGCCATTACGATCGAGCCCCTGCCCGACCAGGATTGGATCCGTCTCTCGCAATTGGGCCTGCCGCCGGTGCGTGCGGGCCGCTTCTTCGTCTATGGCGCGCATGACCAGGGCAAGGTGCCCGATGGCGTGATCCCCATCCGCATCGAGGCCGGGCTGGCCTTCGGCACCGGCCATCATGAGACCACTGCGTTGTGCCTTTCCGTGCTCAGCGAGTTGGCCCATCGTTCCTTCAGGAATGTGCTGGATTTGGGCTCGGGCACGGGTTTGCTTGCCATCGGCGCAGCCAAGCTATGGAAGAAGCCCCTGCTGGCCTCCGACATCGACCCGGTGGCGGTGGATGTGATGGCGGAAAACGCCCGCGCCAATGGCGTGGGGCCGCTGGTCAGGGCGGTGACGGCGGATGGGCTGGTTCACCCCGTGCTGGCCGCAAGCGCCCCCTACGATCTTGTCATCGCCAATATCCTGGCCGGGCCGCTGACCCGGCTGGCGCCACAGATCGTCCATGCGCTCAAGCCCGGCGGCATGCTGGTCCTATCGGGCCTGCTGCACAATCAGGAGGCGATTGTGCTGTCCTTCTACCATCGCTTGCGGTTCCTGGGCCGCCGTCGCGAAGGCCCCTGGAGCGCGCTGGTGCTGGAAAAGCCAACTCGCTAATCTCCAGCAATGGACAAAACCACCCAATTCCAGACCTATGACGATGTCTCCGATGCCGCGACCTGCGCGCCGCGCCTGAAGGCCCTGCGCGCCGAATTGGCCAAGCGCGGGATCGACGGTTTCGTCGTGCCCCATGCCGACGAGCATCAGAACGAATATCTGCCCGCCAATGCCGAGCGCCTGGCCTGGCTCACATCTTTCACCGGCTCGGCCGGCACGGCAGTTGTGCTGAAGGACAAGGCCGCGATCTTCGTCGATGGCCGCTATACGCTTCAGGTGAGGAAGCAGACTGACACGTCTCTGTTCGAGCCCCGCGACCTGGTGGCGGAAGGCCCGCAGGGCTGGCTGCCGGACCATCTGCCGACGGGCGCCAAGCTGGGCTATGACCCCTGGCTCACCACCGCCAATGGCGTGGCAAGCTTGCGCCATGCGGCGGACAAAGCCGGTGGCAGCCTTGTCGCTTGCTCGTCCAATCCGCTGGACGCGGTATGGACCGACCGGACGGATGCACCCAAAGGCGAAGCCGTGCCGCATCCTTTCAACCTCTCAGGCGAGGACAGCAAAACCAAACGCGCGCGCGTCGCCGAGACCCTCAAGAAATCCAGGGCCGACGCGGCGGTGATCACCTTGTGCGATTCCGTCTGCTGGTTGTTCAATATCCGTGGCAGCGACATCCCCCACACGCCTTTCGCAGTGGCCTTCGCCATTCTTCATGCCGACGGCAGCGCCGAATTGTTCCTGGACGAGGAAAAGCGCGGTCCCGGACTGGCGGCGCATCTGGGCGATGGCGTGCATCTCAAGCCAGCCAGCGCCTTCGCCGCCGCGCTGGATGGCCTCAAGGGCAAGCATGTGCTGGTCGATCCCGCCACCGCCGCATCGGCCATCTTCGACCGCCTGGATCACGCCGGCGCCAAGCTGATCCGCGCCGCCGATCCCTGCCAATTGCCCAAGGCCTGCAAGAACCCGCTGGAGATCGAGGGCACCCGCAAGGCCCATATTCGCGACGGCGCGGCGCTGTCGCGCTTTCTTTGCTGGTTCGCGCGCGAGGCGCCCAATGGCGCGCTGACCGAGATCGCCGCCGCCGAGGCGCTTGAAGGATTCCGCCGCGCCACCAATTATCTCTCCGACCTGTCCTTCGATTCCATTTCCGGCGCGGGCGCGAATGGCGCCATCGTGCATTACCGGGTGACGCGCTCGACCAATCGCATGATCGCCAACAATGAGATGTTCCTGATCGATTCCGGGGCGCAATATCCCGACGGCACCACCGACGTCACCCGCACCGTGATCGTGGGCAAACCCACTGCCGACATGAAGGACCGCTTCACCCGCGTGCTCAAAGGCCATATCGCGCTGGCCACGGTGCGCTTTCCTGAAGGCACGATCGGCATGCAGCTGGACAGTTTCGCGCGCCGCCCGTTATGGGAGGCGGGCCTGGATTACGACCACGGCACCGGCCATGGCGTGGGCTCATATCTGGCGGTACATGAAGGGCCGCAAAACATCTCCAAACGGCCGGTGAGCCAGGCTTTGCTGCCGGGCATGATCTGCTCCAACGAGCCCGGTTATTACAAGACCGGCGAGTACGGCATCCGCATCGAGAATCTGGTGGTGGTGAGCGAACCCAAGCCCGTGCCCGATGGCGAGCGGCCGATGATGAGTTTTGAGACCATCACCTTGGCGCCCATCGACCTCAATCTGGTCGAGCCCGGGCTTCTCACCGATGGCGAGCGGCTCTGGCTCAACGCCTATCACGCCCGGGTGTTCGAGACCTTGCGTCCCCTGCTGGACGAAGAAACCGGCGCCTGGCTGGAACAGGCGACGCGGGCGATTTAGAGCGCTTTGTCATGGCCCACCGGAGTGTGGGCCATCCAGTTGAAGCTCGCGAAAATGGCGAAGGCTAAAGCTCGGATCACCTGGATGGCCCGCAGTCACGGGCCATGACATCAAGGTTTGTCAGGCCCTGATCAATTTCAACCAGGAATCTTCGTCCATAATCTCGACGCCATGCTTCTGCGCGTCCTTGAGCTTCGAGCCGGCGCCGGGACCCGCCACGACGATGTCGGTCTTAGCCGAGACCGAGCCCGAGACTTTCGCGCCCAGGCTTTCCGCCCGCGCCTTGGCTTCCTGGCGGGTCATTTTTTCCAAGGTGCCGGTGAACACCACCGTCTTGCCGGAGACCGGCGAAGTGCGCGCCGCCGCCGCCATCGGCGTCACCTCTAGCCATTGCAGCAGCCGATCCAGCGCCTTCACATTGTGCTTCTCGGCGAAAAAATCCCCGATCGCTTCCGCCACCACGCCGCCGATGCCTTCCAGGCTTTCCAGCTCCTCATGCGCATTGGGCGCTTTCATGCCGTCCAGGAAGGCGTCGATGGTGCGATAATGCCGGGCGATCAGCCGCGCCGTGGTCTCGCCGACATGGCGGATGCCCAGCGCATTGATCAGACGATCCAGGGGAATCGTGCGGCGGCGCTCGATCGCCGCCATCAGATTCTCCACCACCTTGTCTTCCCGCTCGGCTTTCTTCGCCTTGGTCTTGACGGGGTCCTTGCCCTCCGATGCGCGGCGCTCTTCCGACAGCAGCGCGCGATGCTCCGCCAGCACCTTGCTGACCTTGCCCGGCTTTTCGGTGAGGGCGAAGATATCGGCGGGCTCTTTCAGAAGGCCCCTGTCGTGAAACAACTCGATCATGGTGCCGCCCAGACCTTCGATATCGAAGCCGTCGCGCGCCACGAAATATTTCAGCCGCTCCACCGTCTGGGCGTCGCAGATCAGGCCGCCGGTACAGCGCCGGTCCACATCCACCTTGCCGGTCTTTTCGTCCACTTCGCGCACCGCATGGCTGCCGCAGACGGGACAGATGGTGGGGAATTTGTAGGACTTTGCATTCCTGGGCCGCTTTTCCAGGATCACGCGCACGATCTGGGGGATCACATCGCCGGCGCGCTGGATCACCACCGTGTCACCGATGCGCGCATCCAGCCGTTCGATCTCGTCTTCATTGTGCAGGGTAGCGTTCCTCACCACCACACCGCCCACCGTCACCGGTTTCAGCCGTGCCACCGGCGCCAGCTTGCCGGTGCGGCCCACCTGGATTTCGATGTCCTCCAGCACGGTCTCGGCCTGTTCGGCGGGGAATTTGTGGGCGGTGGCCCAGCGGGGACTGCGCGAGACAAAACCCAGCCGCTCCTGCAGGTCTAACCGGTCAACTTTGTAGACCACGCCGTCAATGTCATAGCCCAGCCGGGCGCGGCGGGTTTCGATGTCGCGGTAGAAATCCAGAATCTGTTCCAGCGTCTCGCACCGCTTGATCAGCGGATTGACCGCAAAACCATAGTCGCGGAATTTCTCCAGCATGCCCCATTGGGTCTTGGCGGGTAGCTCGCTGATCTCGCCCCAGGTGTAGGCGAAGAAATTCAAAGTGCGGCTGGCGGTGACGCCGGGATCGAGCTGGCGCACCGAGCCGGCGGCCGAATTGCGGGGATTGGCGTAGGTCGGCTTGCCGTCTTTTTCCTGGTGTTTGTTGAGCGCGTCGAACGCCTTGTGGGTCATATAGACTTCACCGCGCACTTCCAGAACCGCAGGCGGCTTGCCCTTGAGGCGCAACGGAATGTCGGAAATGGTCTTGAGATTGGCGGTGATGTCCTCGCCTTCCTGGCCGTCGCCGCGAGTGGCGCCTTGCACCAGAAGGCCCTTCTCATAGCGCAAGGATGCCGACAGCCCGTCAATCTTGGGTTCGGCGGTGACGATGATGGCCTCGTCTTCCTTCAGCCCCAGGAAACGGCGCACCCGGCCAAGGAACTCCGCCACATCCTCGTCGCTGAAGGCATTGTCCAGCGACAGCATGGGCCGGCGATGCACCACCTTGGCGAATTTCTCCGACACTGTGGCGCCGATCCGATGGGACGGGCTGTCAGGCCGCACCAGCAGCGGAAAACGTTCCTCGATCGCGGCGTTGCGGCGGCGCAGCGCGTCATACTCTGCGTCCGAAATGGTGGGCGCGTCTTCACCATGATAACGCCGATCGTGCTCGGCGATTTCGCGCGCCAGTCTGTCCAGCTCCTTTTCCGCTTCCACGGACGAGAGTTTTTCGATCGCCTTGGCGGTCACGCGCTTTGCGCCTGCTTGCGCGTCTTTTTGGGGCGAACGGCTTCGGCCACCAGGCGCTTGGCGGCGGCCCGGGCCTCGTCGGTCACTTGCGCGCCCGACAGCATGCGGGCGATTTCTTCCAGCCGCGCTTCGTCTTCCAGCGCCACGATGCGGGTCTTGTCGCCCACCCGCGAAATGCGAAAATGCCGGGCGGCACGCGCCGCCACCTGCGGCGAATGGGTCACCAGCAATACCTGGGTGGTTTCGGCCAGGCGCTGCAGGCGTTCACCCACCGCGTCAGCCACCGCCCCGCCCACGCCGCGGTCCACTTCGTCGAACACCATGGCGGAAGGCGGGGCCCTCTCGGCCAGCGCCACTTTCAGAGCCAGCGAGAAGCGGGCCAATTCGCCGCCAGAAGCGATGCGGGTGAGCGGACCGAATGGCGCGCCTTCTACCGTCGCCACTTCGAAGGCGATCTTTTCCAACCCATGCGCCGTGCCCGCGTCTTCAGGCAACGTCTCCAACGCCACGCGGAAACGGGCATGGCCCAGCTTGAGCGGCTGAAGCTCGGCCGCGACGGCGTCTTCCAGCTTCGTCGCAGTGGCCGCGCGCGCCTTTGACAATTTTCTTGCCGCCGCCAGATACGCCTCTTTGGCGCGGGCGACCGCGACGTCGGCTTCCTTCAGCGAGGCGCCGGTGCCGTCCAAGGTCTCCCGCTGCGCCTCGAAATCCGCCAGCACGGTGGAAAGGCGATCCGGCGTGGTGGCGTATTTGCGGGCCAACGCGCGCAATTCGAACAGGCGTTCTTCCTTTCGTTCTAGCACAGCGCTGTCGGTATCGAGGCTGGAGAGCAACGCTTCCAGATCACGGCGCGCTTCCTCGGTCTGGGCGAAAGCCTGTTCCAGAGTGGCGAAAGCCGCGTTGACGCGCTTGCGCGCCTCGTCAGGTAGGCGCGACAATTTCTTCAGCGCCAACGCCAGGGATGCTTCCGCCGCGCCTTCGCCGCCCAGGGCCTCGACCGCGGCATCCAGCTCTTCGGCAATGCGCGCGGCGTTCATCATCAGGGCCCGTTCGCCGGCAAGACTTTCCTCCTCGCCCGGCTTGGGGTCGAAAGACGACAATTCCTTCACCGCGGCGCGCACGAAATCGGCGTTCTTTTCCGCTTCGGCGGCGCGCGCCTTCAGGCCGCCCAGGGTCTGGCGCGCTTCATCCCAACGGCGGTAACGCCCCGCGACCTCGCCGTCCGCGTCCTCCAACCCGCCAAACGCATCCAGCAAGCCGCGATGGGTCGCGACATCGAACAAGCCGCGATCATCCGACTGGCCATGCACTTCCAGCAGGAGTCCCCCCAGATCCTTGAGCAGGCCCACGCTCACCGCTTCGTCATTGATGAAGGCGCGGGACTTGCCGTCGGCGGCAAGGCTGCGGCGCAGCACGATCTCGCCTTCGTGCGGCATGGCCTGTTCCCTGAGCAGGGCACGGGCGGCATGACCGGCGGGAGGATCGAAGATGGCGGTGGCCGAGCCTTGCCCCGCCCCCGGCCGCACATTGGCACGGCCACGTGCGCCGATGGTGAGGCCCAGGGAATCCAGCAGAATGGATTTGCCCGCCCCGGTCTCGCCCGTGAGCACATTCAGGCCGGGGGCAAATTCCAGCGCGGCCTGCTCGATCAGCACAATGTCGCGAACCGTCAATGCGGCGAGCATCACGCCCTCATATAGCGAAGTGATAGGGCACTGAAAAAGTCACCCTCAAACTATGCGGCATGGAAAATTCGATTCGGCGGAACATCCCGAGCAAAACTCTACGCGCAGCCGCCCAATTCCCGCTAGGCGGCGGCTGGCGGAAATACAGCCTGTTCTCAGAGAACCCGGTGGAAGGCCTGGCTGATCCAGGAACCCTTGTCCTCGATCGGCTTGAGATTTCGGCCCTTCAGCAGGTTGTAGGAGTCCGTGTACCACTCGCTGCCGGGATAATTGGCGCCCAGGACGGCGGCGGCGGTCTGCGCCTCGCTGTTCAGGCCCAGCGAATAATAAGCCTCGGTGAGGCGCTCCAGCGATTCGGCGATCTGGGGCGTGGTCTGGTATTGCTCAATCACCACCCGGAAGCGGTTGATGGCGCCGATATAATCGCCGCGGGTGAGATAATAGCGGCCCACTGCCATCTCCTTGCCGGCCAGATGGTCCTGGGTGAGGTCGATCTTCAGGGTGGCGTCGCGGGCATATTCGGTGTCGGGGAAGCGCTGCACCACGTCCTGCAGCGCCACCAGCGCGCCCGCCGTATTCGCCTGATCGCGGTTCACATCGACGATCTGTTCATAGAGCGAGATCGCCTTCAGATAGAAGGCATAGGCCACTTCATGGCTGCCGGGATGGAGCGAGATATACTGATCGGCGGTCGAGACCGCATCGGAATATTTGTTGGCCTGGTACGAGCAGAAAGCGCTCATCAGCATCGCCCGGCGCGCCCATACCGAATAGGGATGCTGGCGGTCCACTTCGTCGAATTGCTTGGCCGCGTTTTCCCATTCGCTTTTGTTGATCTGGGCCCAAGCGTCGCCATAGATCTGCTCGACCGGGCGCTCATTATATTGCGCGGCGTCCTTGTTGAGGTCGTTGCTGGCATCGTCCTTGTCCAGGCCCAGCAGGCTGCAGCCGGCCACCGCGGTCCCCAGCGCCATTACCAGAAGACCGGCGCGGAAGAAGCGGAAAGGAAAAAGACCCGAACTCGGCATGAACAAAACCTCGTGAATTCCCTTGGCGGTACAATGGCTTATGCCGTAAAGCGCGGCGCTGCCCGCCGTTATAGCATAAGAGGCCCCCGCTCAGGGAAGCGTGACCATTTGGTAATTGGCGGGGTCGGAAAACAGTGCCCGCAGCAGCTTGTTGTTCAGGCCATGGCCGGACTTTATCCCTTGGAACCTGGCCAGTAGCGGCGCGCCCGCCAAGGCCATATCGCCGATCGCGTCCAGAATCTTGTGGCGGACGAATTCGTCGGCGAAACGCTGGCGCTCCTTGTTGACCACGCCCGTGCCATCCAGCGCCAATGTGTTCTCCAGCGAGGCGCCATGCGCCAGGTTCATCCGGCGCAGCCCTTCCAGGTCTTTCACAAAGCCGAAGGTGCGGGCGGGGGCGATGGCATCGCGAAAGCTTTCGGGCGAAAAGACAAAGCGGAAATCCTGCCGCCCAATCACCGAGCCGGGATAATCGAGTATGAAATCGTACGAAGTCTCATCGGCGGGTTCGAGCGCGGCGGACGCATCGCCTTCCGTTACTTCCACCCGACGCGACAGAGCGATAGCGCGGCGCGTTTCGCCCTGCCCGCGCAAGCCCGCCTGTTCGATCAGAACAAGATAGGAAAGTGCGTCGCCGTCCAGGATGGGCGGCTCCGGCCCGTCCAGGCTCACATTTACATCGTCCAGCCCGGCGCCGGCGATGGCTGCCATCAAATGCTCGATCACGCCCACCCGGACGCCGTCTTTCTCGATCACAGTGCCCAGCCTGGTTTCGCCCACCAGATCGTAGCGGGCGGGGATTTCCACACCGTCACGGCGGAACACCACGCCCTGCCCGGCCGGGGTGGGCGAGAGAATCATAGTTACTTCGGTTCCGGCATGCAGCGCAGTACCAGTGACCCTCACTTCGCGTGCAATTGTATTTCGCTCCGACATGGGCGGCTTATAGCAGGCTTCGCCGGATTTTAACTGTGGGGATCGGACGCCAAGGGGGCTACTATCGCCCGAAAGGCCAATTCGATGGGACTGCGTTTCCAGACGATATTGCTTTCTGTTGTGCTGTGGGGGACGGCCGCCTCGGCCCTTGATATTGCCAAGCTGCCTTACCGCATCGGCGCCGACGGGCGTGTCTCCACCGACGTCTTCCTCAACGGCCAAGGCCCGTTCAATTTCGTGCTCGATACCGCTTCCAGCCGCACCATGCTGTTCGAGCATCTGCGCCGGCAGCTGGGTCTGGTGGCGGCGGATTCGGGTATGCTCAAAGTCTATGCCATGAACAATATCGGCACGGCGATGCCGGTGAAGCCGGGGGCGCTGGGCCTGGACACCCAGACCATCGACGGGCTCACCATGGGCGTGTTGCCGGATGATGTCTCGCCCGTCGACGGCCAGCAAAGCGCGGACGGCATCCTGGGCATGGACGCGCTGTCTTCCTATTTCATGGTGCTGGATCACGACACGCTGCAAGTGAGGCTGATGGATCCCAGCGATCCCGGCGCCACCGCCTATCGCGAATGGCCATCAGAAAGGCTCACGCCCTACCAGGCCCATGACATGGACATCACCTTCTGGTGGATGCAGGCCAAATTCGGGGGCGAGAATGTCACCGCGCTGCTCGACATGGGTTCGGGCATCACCATGCTGAACTGGGAAGCGGCCGAACGGCTGGGGCTTCACCGCGTGGATTTCGCCAAGAGCAAGATTCCCCAGGATCTGCGCGACGCGCTCGGAACGCTGGAGCCGGTGGTGCTGGTGAAAGGGCTCTCCATCCAGGTGGGCGATCGCACCTTTGCCGATCAGAATGTGATCGTGGCGAACGCCAAAGTGTTCCAGTATTTCGGCCTTGCCGAGCGGCCGGCCGCCATCGTTGGCCCGGCGTTGCTGCGCTCCAACTCGCTGGCAATCGATTTCGGCAAACGGCGAATCTATATCGGCCCCACCACACCGGCAGCGGTACCCGCCGCACACTCCTAATGTTGTAACGGTGCCAGCGCGGCGGCGATCACCGGCGCGGATTCCAGTGACGGCAGGAAAGTCGGAGCCTTCCGCGCCTGGGCGGCCTTTTCGAATGCCGCGCCGATCGCCAGCAACTTTGCTTCCGACCATGCCGTACCCATGAAGGAAATCCCCACCGGCAGGCCCTGCACCATACCCATCGGCACGGTGAGATGCGGAGTGCCTGCGGTGGCAGGCAGGAAGGAGTCGCCGCCGCTCTCGCTGTCGCCCTTGACCACATCGGTGCGGAAAGCGGGATCGTCGGTGGCACGGATCAGGGCGTCGAGATGGTTCGCCGCCAAAGTCGCATCCAGCAACGCGCGGGTGCTGGCGCGCAGGTCTTGGCGGGCCTGTACATAAGCGGGATCATTGAGATCGCCTTTGGCCTCCGCCAAGTTGAAATAGTCCTGGTCGAACAGCACCAGTTCGCGTGGGCTTGCGGCATCGAACGCGATCAGGTCGGCCAAGGTCTTGGGGCCTGCACCCGGCAAGCTTTGCAGATACTGGGCGATGTCATTCTTCAGTTCATACTTCAGCACCGTATCCTCTTCGTCGGAGGCAGTGGCCGGCCGCTTGAAATCATGAATCTCCACGATCACGGCGCCTTGGGCTTGCAGCAGGTCCACCGCATGCTGCAGCAGGATATCGGTCGTGGAAGGCGAATGATCGGGCGGCGGCAGGATCAGGCCTAACCGGACGCCTTTGAGCGACGCGCTTCTCAGTGAAGCGGCATAATCGGCACGATGTGTGTCCGCATCGGCGGTCGCGGCGTCATCGGGATCACTGCCCGCCATCGCCGACAAGAGCAGCGCCGCATCGGCAACACTGCGGGCCATGGGCCCCGCCGTATCCTGGGTGTGGGAGATCGGCACGATATGGGTGCGCGACACCAGGCCCACCGTGGGCTTGAGCGAGACAATGCCGTTGAAAGAGCCGGGACAGACCAGCGAACCGTTAGTCTCGGTGCCCAGCGCCGCGGCCGCGAGGCTGGCCGCCACCGCCGCACCGCTGCCGGCCGACGAGCCGCACGTGTTGCGGTCCAGCACATAAGGATTATGTACCAACCCGCCGATTGCCGACCAGCCGCTGATCGAATGGGTGGAG
>DATBAP010000044.1:0-3206 GCA_036271455.1 Rhizomicrobium sp. | reverse complement strand
GAGATTGAGCCGCTGCTGCGCGCCGCCCGCAATCGCATCAACAGCGGCGGCAATTGGCTGTTTTCACCGGACGCGCGCGCCGCAAAGCATGTCACGCGCCGGACTGTCACCTTGCGGGAAGGCGCGCGCCTGCTGTTGGCCAGCGACGGCTTCCTGGCGCTGGTGAGTGACTATGACGCCTATGATATCGCCGGCCTGATGCAGGCGGCTTCGGGCAAGGGCCTGGCCGCTTTGGGCGAGGAATTGCGCGCCATCGAAAAAAACGACGCCGCGGGAACAAGGTTTTTCCGCTTCAAGGTCAGCGACGATGCTACCGCCTTGTTGTTGCAGCTGATTTGATCTTGCGCATGAGGCTTTTGTTTAAAAAGCGCGAGGCTGAATGGGGTTTTTGTTAGAGGCTGGCTGGTAGCGTCCCCGTATTGTTTCTCAGCTTGGGGACCAACCATGATTGCCATGTTTAAGAAGTTTATTGCCAACCAGGACGGCGCCACCGCCATTGAATATGGCCTGATTGCCGCCTTGATCGCCGTCGTCATTATCGGTGCGCTGACCACGGTGGGCAGCAACCTCAACACCGACTTTACCTCGGTCGCGACCTCGTTGCGTTAATCGCGACCATCATCCTTGCCCAATCAGTACCTGGGTCACGTCATGGCTTCCTGACCAGATCATGGACAGGGCCACATAGATCACGACGGCGAGACCCAGGTAACTGATCCAGCGGAACCGATCGAGCAGCCGCGCGATCAGCCCCGCCGCCGCGCCCATCAGCGCGACCGACAAAAGCAGCCCGATCGCCAGAACATCCAGATGTTCGCGCGCGGCGCCCGCCACCGCCAGCACATTGTCCAAAGACATCGAGATATCGGCCAGCACGATCTGAAAGATCGCGCGGCCCAGCGATCCTTTGTCATCTATCTCGGCGGCGTGTGTTTTATGCCGCGAGAGATCGCGCCAGAACCGCCACGCCACCCAGAGCAGCAGGATGCCGCCGGCCAGGGTCAAGCCGATGATCCCCAGCAATCGCACGGCGATCACAGCCAGGCCCAGCCGGAACAATACCGCCGCGGCCAAGCCCGCGAAAATCACTTTGGCGCGGATCGCGGGCGGTACCCGTGCCGCCGCCATGCCGATCACGACGGCATTGTCGCCGGCCAGCATGACATCGATCATCAGCACCTGGGCCAGTGCAGTCAGACCGCCTTGGGTGAACACAGTGAGATGCCAGCTCATGGTCCTGCGGGCTCCGGAAAGAGCGCTGTCTGGCGCAGAGCTTCGCCCAGGACCATGGACGCGGCCTGGGCGACATTGAGCGAGCGCATGCCCACCCGCATAGGGATGGTGAGGCGGTCATCAGCGGCCTGGTGCACCTGGTCGGGCACGCCGGCGCTTTCCCGGCCCACCAGCAACGTGTCGGAGGGGGCGAAGGAGAAGCCGAAATAGGGGGTGCTCGCCTTGGTGGTGAGGAGCAAAAGCCGTCCCCGCGCTTGGCCCCGGAACTCCTCCCAGGAGGCATGCCGGGCGAGGTCCAGGCTGGCCAGATAGTCCATCCCGGCCCGGCGGAAGTTGCGGTCGCTCAACAGAAATCCACAAGGCTCGATGATATCCATCGCCACGCCCAGGCAGGCGCAAAGCCGCATCAGGGCCCCCGCATTCTGAGGAATGTCAGGCTGGTAGAGCGCTAGGCGCAAACGATCCTCTTCAATGAGCCCAAGATACGGGCAGATAAGGCATTTTCTGCGGCATCGTGCCGCAAGACCCTCGAAATTCGACTCTCTATTTTACCGCGCGAACGGGCGGATTTCGGGCTATTCCCCATGGCTCGAGAGTCCCGTTATGGCAGTTTCTTACTCCAGTTCCGGTCTTAGGCCGCTTCAAAGAAGGTGATCCCGGTGACAGCAACGACAGCAGATGTAACACGCCGCGATTTTCTTTACGTGGCGACGGGAGCAATGGGCGCGGTCGGGGTCGCTGCCGTGGCGTGGCCCTTTATCGATCAAATGAATCCCTCCGCCGCGGTGCTGGCTTTGTCTTCGATCGAAGTTGATATTTCGCCCGTGACGGTGGGCCAGCAGGTGGTGGTGAAGTGGCGCGGTCATCCGCTGTTCGTGCGTCATCGCACGGCCAAGGAAATCGCCGAAGCCAAGGCCGTGGTGGTGAGCGATCTGCCCGATCCCATCGCCCGCAATCAGAATCTGCCGGACGGCGCGCCGGCCACCGACGCCAATCGCGAGATCAAGGCGGAATGGTTGATCCTGGTGGGCGTCTGCACCCATCTGGGCTGCACCCCCACCGCCTTCGAAGGCGATTACGGCGGCTGGCTCTGCCACTGCCATGGCTCGCAATACGACACCGCCGGCCGCATCCGGAAAGGTCCTGCCCCGCAGAATCTTTTGGTACCCCCCTACGCGTATTTGTCTGACACCCGCATCAAGGTCGGTTGAGGAGAATAAGAATGTCCGGTCAATCGACCTATACGCCTAAGAGCGGCCTCGGGAAGTGGATCGATCAGCGTCTGCCGCTGCCCCGGCTGATGCACGACACCATGACGACCTTTCCCACGCCGCGGAATCTGAACATCTGGTACACCTTCGGCGGCATCCTTACTTTCTGCCTGGGCGTGCAGATCGTCAGCGGCATCGTGCTGGCCATGCATTATGTGCCGAACGCGAACCTGGCGTTCGACTCGGTCGAAAGCATCATGCGCGACGTGAATTATGGCTGGCTGATGCGCTATATCCATTCCACCGGCGCCTCGATGTTCTTCCTGGCGGTCTATATCCACATGTTCCGGGGGCTCTACTACGGTTCTTATAAAGCACCACGCGAGCTGATCTGGATCATCGGCGTCCTGATCTATGTGCTGATGATGGCCACCGCCTTCTTCGGTTATGTGCTGCCCTGGGGCCAGATGTCCTTCTGGGGCGCCACTGTGATCACCAGTCTGTTCTCGTCCATCGACCAGATCGTTCCGCATCTGGGCACCGCCATCACCACCTGGCTGTGGGGCGATTTCGCGGTGGGCGATGCCACCTTGAACCGCTTCTTCTCGCTGCATTACCTCTTGCCCTTCATCATCGCGGGCGTGGTGGGTCTGCACATCTGGGCGCTGCACGTTCCCGGCAACAACAATCCCTTGGGCATCGACGTGAAGTCGCCGCAGGACACCGTGCCGTTCCATCCCTATTACACGGTGAAGGACGCGT
>DATBAP010000043.1:0-7576 GCA_036271455.1 Rhizomicrobium sp. | reverse complement strand
GTGCTGCCGGCAGCACGTCCCGCCGGTCGGCGATGGCGCTGGCCCCGAACAGCAGGATGGGATCGGCGCCAGCGCGGGCCGCTTCGGCGATGGCCTCCGCCACCGCCGCGATGTCATGGGCGGCGCGGCGCTCAAAAGCGATGACGGAGCCCAGCGGCCGCAGCCTGGCGTCGAGCGCTTCGCGGTTCTTGTTCAAGAGGGCCGGTTTCATGCCCGGCAGCCGGGTGGAGATCAGGGCGGCCTGTTTGGGTTGGAACGGCGCGATCCGGATCGCGGGCTTGGCGGCCAGCCGTTTCTCAACCGCCGCCACGCCGGCTTCGGGGGCGGCGAAGGGAATGATCTTGATGGTGGCCAGCATCTGGCCGGCCTCCACCTTGGTAAAGGGAGCCAGCGAGGCGAAAGTGATCGCTTCGTCCACCATATTGGCGTCGTGGATAGCGTCCGTATCGATCAGCGCCAGTCCGTGCGCCTGGGCGTAGAGATTGGCCCGGCCGGTGAAGGCGGCGCCGACGCGGACGTGATCATCGCTCCCCGCCACCTGGGCAATGCGCGTGGCAGCCTGGTCTTCGGCGACGTCGCCGGATTCAAGCCGGGCAACGGTGATTTCCGTGATGCCGGAATCTTCCAATTGCGCAACGTCGTCGTCCGACAGCACGCGTCCTTTGCGGAACGACAAATCACCCTGGCGTATGCCATGGGCGAGGATCGCGCCGGCTGCTTGCGCCACGGGGGAACGTCCGAACTTCATGGCGGCAATCTAGGGTTTTTAGGCCACCGCCGCCATGCGGGGCAGATGCATGCGAACGCGAAGGCCGCCCGAAGGCCGGTTTTCCAGCATGATGGCGCCGCCATGACCTTCGGCGATGGCCTTGGCGAGAGTAAGTCCCAACCCAGTACCGCCGGTCGCGGCATTGCGCGAGCTTTCCAGCCGGACAAAGGGCTCGAACACGCGGACCCGGTCGTCCTCGGGAATGCCCGGGCCGTTATCCTCGATCACGATGTCATAGCCATCGCGGCTGGAGGCAATCTGGACATCGGCCTTGTTGCCGTAAGCAACCGCATTCTCGACCAGATTACGCACGGCGCGGCGGATCTCATTGGGGCGGCAATTGACGGGCGCGGACGCATGGTTCTGCCAGGTGACGGGCTCGCCTAGATCGTCCAGATCGGCGCAAAGGCTTTCCACCAGCGCCGACAGATCCACGCTGCGCTTGGCTTCGCCGCTGGCGCCGCGGGCTGCCGCCAGCACCTGTTCGGTCAGTTCCTGCAATTCGTCCAGATTCTGCTGCAGGCCTTCGCGCAACTCGTCTTCCTGCACGAATTCCAGATTGATGCGCATGGCGGTGATGGGCGTGCGCAGATCGTGGCCTACCGCCGAAAGAAGATGGCGCTGGCTTTCCAAAGTGCGCGTGACTTTGTCGGTCATCTGGTTGAAGGCAATGGCGGCATTGCGCACATCGTCGGGGCCTTTTTCGTCAACATGCGGGGCGCTGCCGCCGCGCGCCACCACCGAGGCGGCGGTGGTGAGGTCATAGAGCGGGCGCGCCACCCGGCGCGCCATCAAGGCAGCTGCGGAGGAGGCCACCAGGATCGCCACCAAGGCGGCGACGATAATCTCCACCGGCAATGGCGGCGGGGTGCGCAAGAACACCGCGGACAATTTGTTGTGATGGTCGAGCGGAATCACCAGGCGGAACGCTTCGGAGCCCATGTCCGCGTCGTGGGGCAGAAGCTTTGCGGGAATGGCATGCGGGGATTCATGCAGCTGGGCTTTCACAGCCCCGAAGCGCGCCTGAGGTGGAAGCGCGGCCGATAGTCTTTGGGCGAAGCGCGTTTCTTCATCATCCATCGGCCTTTTCACCACCGAGTCGTCTTCCGGCAGCTCGGTGAACTGCCAGATGCGCGAGCTCATGGATTTCATGATCACGTCGCGCGAGGCGGGCGGAATGGTGGCAAGGGTGGTGGCCACAGCGACGGCGCGATCCACCACGCGCTCGGTGAGCGAGGATTCGTTTTGCAACTCGTTGCTGCGCTCGAACCACCAGGCCACAGCAAAATTCGAGATCACCAGCGCCGCGGCCGTCACCGCGATCAGCTGCACCACCAGGGTGCGAGGCCAAAGCTTCACTCTCATGCGTTTCACGCCGCTTCGGGTTCCATCGCGAAGATGTAGCCGCCTCCCCAGACCGTCTTAATATAACGCGGATTCTTGGGGTCCGGCTCGATTTTCTTGCGCAACCTTGAGACATGGTTATCGATCGAGCGGTCGAACAGATCGGCGTCGCGGCCCTTGGTAAGGTCCAGCAGCTGGTTCCGGGTGAGGGCGATCTTGGGCCGTTCCAAAAGCGCGGTGAGAAGCCGGAATTCCCCCGACGACAGCGGCAGCGCCACGCCATCCGGGCCGATCAATTCGCGCTGGCCGGTATCGAGCGTCCAGTCACCGAAGCGGATGCGCTCGGCGCCGGGCGGCTTCTGCCGGGGCGGCAGCGCCTGGGTGCGGCGAAGCACGGCGGTGACGCGGGCGATGAGTTCGCGGGGGCTGAAGGGCTTGGCGATGTAATCGTCGGCGCCCATCTCCAGCCCGATGATGCGATCCACTTCCTCGCCGCGGGCGGTGAGCAGGATCACCGGTATCTGCGAAGTCTCGCGGATCGAGCGGCAGAGGCTGAGCCCGTCCTCGCCGGGCATCATGATGTCCAGCACGATCAAGTCGATCGCCGCGCCTTTCAGCACCTTGCGGGCACTGGCGGAATCAGGGGCCGTGGTGGCGCGATAGCCATGTTCGCGCAAATAGCGCGCCAATGGCTCGCGGATATCACGCGCATCCTCGACCAGGAGGATGTGCGGCTTTGCCTCTTCCTTGTTCATGGAGTGCAATTTTGTCGTCACTGTGTGGGCCCTTGCAAACAAGGATTTGTCGCAAATCCTGTCAACACCGCAAAGTCTGGGTCATTTGCGCCAAAATCGAAAGCGCAATCTCAGAGGGGCTGCGTGCGCCGATGCCAAGACCCACCGGGCCATGGATGCGAGTGAGTTGCTCTTTCGAGAAACCCCGGTCCGAAAGGCGCTCCAGCCGCGCCGCATGGGTCTTCTTGGAGCCTAGCGCCCCCACATAAAAGGCTTCGGAGCCAAGTGCTGCTTCCAGCGCCGGATCGTCGATCTTGGGATCATGGGCCAGGACCACCAGCGCGGAACGAGGCCCCAGCGGCGCCTTGGCCAGCGCCTGATCTGGCCAATCATGAGTCAATGTCACGCCGGGAAAGCGAGCCTCGGTGGCAAACGCCGTGCGGGGGTCGATGACGCGAACAGCATAACCCGCCATGCCCGCCATCGCCGCCAGCGGTTGGGCGATATGAACCGCGCCCACCAGCACGAGTTCCAGGGGCGGGTTGTGCACTTCCAGAAACCAGATGCGGCCTTCCACTTTGGCCTCGGCGCTGGCATCGGCGCGGGCGGCGGCGCGCGCCGCCAGACCCAGCGCGGTATTGTCGCTGGACGGATCGATCAGCCTTTCTTCCTGGCTGGCTTCCTGCCCGGCAAGGTCCAGCGCCCGGACCCAGGGTTTGGTCCCATTGCGGACCAAGGTTTCAAGGATGTCGCGCTTCATTCCCGGACCGGCTCAACCAGAATCTTGATGCGGCCGCCGCAGGCCAGCCCCACGTCCCAGGCCTTCTGGTCGGTGACGCCGAATTCCAGTTCGCGGTTCTTCCCGTCCTGAACGGCCTGAAGCGCGGCTTCGATCACCGCGCCTTCCACACAGCCACCCGAGACCGAGCCCAGGAACGCGCCGTCGCCCCGCACCGCGATCTGGCTTCCTGCCGGGCGCGGCGCCGAACCCCAGGTCTTGATCACTGTGCCCAGCGCCACCTTGTGGCCCTCGGCCAGCCAGGCGCAGGCTTTTTGCAGTTCTTCACTCATGAGCAAAGTTTCAGCCGCACAGGGTCAAAGCACAAGCGACATGAAAAGGCCCCCAATTGATTTCTGCAGGGCCCGCTTTTAAGCAGGGGAGAGATTTTCGGGGATCCATCATGCGCGCGCTGCTCGCTCCTGTCCTTGCCGTCCTGGTACTCACCTTCGCAAGCGGCTGCGCGCTGGCCGCCAGCGGTCCCCAGACCGGGCTTCTGGTCGAGACCATCACCATCGACACCAAGGCCGGACCGCGTCCCTTCAAGGTGGAAGTCGCGGCGGATGAGGAAAGCCGCGAGATCGGCCTGATGTTCCGCAAGACCATGGCGCCCGATGCCGGCATGCTATTCGATTTCCACACCTCGCAAGCCGTGAGCTTCTGGATGGAGAACACCATCCTGCCGCTCGACATGCTGTTCGTGCGCGCCGACGGCACCATCGCCCACATCAGGGAAAACGCCGTGCCTTATTCGCGCGAGAATATTCCTTCGGGCGAGCCGGTGCAGTTCGTGATCGAGCTGAATGCCGGGCGCGCCCAGGCCCTGGGAATCAAGGAAGGGGGCCATGTTCGTGGTCCGGAAATGCAGCAGAAACAGCGCTGATTTGACCGCGGTTGCCCAGGTCCGGCGCAGCGTATATGGAAGCCCCCGTGAAACGGCGGAGCGTAGCGCAGCCTGGTAGCGCATCTGCTTTGGGAGCAGAGGGTCGTGTGTTCGAATCACACCGCTCCGACCATTTTTTGTGAGGGAGACGACATTGCGCGCGCGCATCTACAAACCGGCCAAGAACGCGATGCAGTCGGGCAGGGCCCGCACAAAATTGTGGCTGCTGGAATATGAGCCCGAAAGTGCGCGCGTGCCCGATCCCCTGATGGGCTGGGCCAGTTCCCACGATATGCGCCAGCAAGTCGCGCTGGAATTTGACACGCGCGAGGAAGCGGTGGCCTACGCGGAACAACACAGCATCCCGTATCAGGTGTTCGAGCCGCACGCGCCCAAGCCGAAGCCCAAGGCCTATTCCGACAATTTCCGCTTCGACAGAAAGGTACCTTGGTCGCACTGAGGCGGGGTTCGGGTTATTCTGACGGCAAGACTCCGTAGCTCAGCTGGATAGAGCACCTGCCTTCTAAGCCGGTGGTCGTTGGTTCGAATCCAACCGGAGTCGCCAGCCTAATAAGGCACCGGATCGTCCCACTCCGTCCGCTTGCGTTTGCGCAACAGCCAGAACTGAATTCCTCCCGAGAGGAGGAGGCAGATACCCGCAATGGCCGCCAGGGTGCGAATGACCACATCATTCGTCGTCGCGGCTATCATCAAAAGCGGAAGGCCGGCCACGCCGGTGAGGATCGCCAACAGCCGCCTGATGGTGCGTTTAATGACCATTACCCCGTCCTGGTCGCGCGAGTCTTATACCGTCCGGGCCTGCCGCTGGAAACGAGGGGAGGGCCTACTCCGCGGCCTTTTCCATCGCCGGTTTGGCGGCGCGGCGGGCGAAGATCAGAACGTGATGGATGGTTTCCTTGAGACCGGTGGTGACCACATCGGCTTCGGTGGCCTCGACACTGTCGAGATAACGGGAATGATCGTCGCCCAGCCCCCAGAAGATTGTCAGGATGGGGATGCCGGGCATGCGCTTGCGCAGCCGGCGCACCTGGCCGCGCGCATTCTTGTAGGTTCCAGGCTCGAGATAGGAGAGGCAGGCGAGCTTCACTTGGCTCACATCCAGCGCCTCGATCTGTCCGGGCGCGACTTGATCGGCGGAAACTGCCTGGCCGCCCACGCCATATTTGTCCAGCATGTCCACCAAAAGCAGGGCGGCGGCTTCGTCCAAGGGTCCGCGCCCGGCGATGCAGAGCACCGGCTTGCCCTGCTGCCACGATGACGGCAGCACCACGTCCTGCACGCCTTCCTTGCGTCCGGAAAGATTATGGATCACGCCCTTGATGGCGTCGCGGATGCGCGCCTGGCGCATGGGATCGAGCGCGCCGCGATTGACGTCGGCCTGCGCCAGCATCAGGGCGCGCGCGGCCACTTCGTCGTAATAGGCGACCAGACTATTGCTGCGCAGATATTCCTCGGCATCCTCGCCGGCTTCGTCGGGATTTTCCGCGATCATGCGCAGGTAGAGGCTTTCCTCGACCTTGAGCGCAGGGGTGTCGCCCAGCATCACGTCCAGGAATTTCAGGCTCTCGACATGGCGGCCCAAGACCACCACGCACATGGTGAGCGGCGTAGAAAGAAGAAGCCCCACCGGTCCCCACACCCAGGTCCAGAACACCGCCGCCACCACCACGGCTACGGCGGACAGGCCCATGCTGCGGCCATAGACGAAGGGCTCGACCATCTGGCCGATCACCCCCTCGACGCCCGCGAACAACACCACCACCCAGAGCAGCATGGACCAACCCGGATCCACCGCCAGCGCCAAGGTGGCGGGGAAAAGAAACGCGATGGGCACGCCCACATAGGGCACGAAGCGAAACATCATGCCGATCAGGCCCCACAGGGCGGCGTCGGGAATGCCTTCCAGCCAGAGGCCCACGCCGATGATGAAGCCGAACGAACCGTTGATGATGGTCTGAAGCGCCAGATAGCGCGACAGCCGCGCCGCTGCTTCGTCCAGCGCCACGGTGGTGCGCTGCATGTCCTTCGATCCCGCCAGCCGCACGAAGCGGTCGCGCAGATCATCCTTTTGCAGCATGATGAAGGCCACGAACACCAGCACCAGCGCCAAGGTGGCCAGGGGTTCGAGCAGGGGCCCCAGGACGGTCTGCGCCAACTCCCAGGGCGCCACGGTCTGGCGGCGGATCTCCACCGGCACGGGTTTTTCTTCCGGCGCCACGGCGATGGGCTGGTTCTGTTGGTCGCGGTCGCCGGTGACCTGCTCGGCGAGATTTTCGATGGTCTGGTTGAGGCGCGCCAAGGTGCCGTGGCCGGTCTGGCCGCGGATGGACTGAATCTTGTGGCTGATATTGGTCTGGTAGCCGGGCAGCTCCGAGACCAGGCCGGCGAATTGCGCACCCACGAAGGTGCCCACCGCCGAAAGGATCACCAGCGCCAGGGCCAGACTCAGCAGCACCGCCGGCGCGTGGCCCAGCCTGAGATGACGCAGAATCTCGACCAGAGGCGCGATGGCGAACGACATCACCACCGCCAGCGCCAATGGCATCAGCACCGGACGGCCGAAATAGAGTCCCGACACCACGATCGCGGTGATCACCGCGGTCATGAATTTGGGCGTCAGATCATCGGTCGCTGGTATGCGCGTGGCCACAGGTGGAATGCTCCAAGGCCGCCAAGAGCGGCGATTCCACTATAGCGTATTGCACAGGACTTGGTTCAGGCCAGTTGGCGGTAGAAGCAGCTTGGCGCGCCGGTGTGGCAGGCCGGACCCAGCTGGTCCACCTTCAAAAGCACCACATCGCCGTCGCAATCCAGCAGCGCCTCGACCAGCCGCTGGGTATGGCCGCTGCTCTCGCCCTTGCGCCAAACCTTCTGGCGGGAACGTGACCAGTAGGTGACTTCTTTGGTGGCCAGCGTGGCTTCCAAAGTCTCGCGTGTCATCCAGGCCATCATCAGCACCTGGCCGGTGGCAGCGGATTGCGCGATGGCCGGTACCAGGCCGCGATCGTCGAAGCGGACGGCGGAAAGAAAGGCGGCGTGGCTCAGCG
>DATBAP010000042.1:0-5537 GCA_036271455.1 Rhizomicrobium sp. | reverse complement strand
GCGGCGATCCCGAGCCGGTCAATGTGATCAAGCTCAGGACCTACAAGGACACGCTCTACGACCTGCTTACAGCCTATGCGGTCGACCGGGCGCGGCGGCTGGGCGGCAAGGCCTACCAGCCCGTGATGGCGCCCGTGCTCCAGATCGAGGAGGCGCGGGAGCGGCTGGAGCGGATGCTGGGGCGGATTTCCGACTGGAGCGGGCTTACCAGCCTGTTGCCCGCCGATTGGCAGGGCGGCCGACGGCGGCGCTCGGCCACGGCCTCGACCCTGCTGGCCTGCCTGGAACTGGCCCGGGACGGCAAGCTGGAATTGAGCCAGGGGGCGCCGTTCGAAGAAATCTATGTGCGCGACCGGGCCGGCGGACCTCCGCCTCTGGCACCGGAGACAGGGGCGTGACATGAACCGCGTAGCAAAGCTGATAGCGACTATTGAAACCGAGATGGATGCCCAAAGCGACAACGAGAGCGGCGAAGAAGCCGGCGTAAACCCCGAACATCTGCGGATGGTCGAGGCCCTTTTGTTCGCGGCCGAGGAGCCGCTGGACTCAAAAGCACTGTCAACATCGCTGCCCGAAGGCGCCGATGTGCCGGGCCTGATGGCAGAGCTTCAGGCGACGTATGAAAAGCGGGGTGTAAACCTTTGCTGTGTCGCCGGAAAATACCAATTCCGCACCGCCAGCGATCTGGCCTTCCTGCTGCGCAAGGAGCAACCGGAGCAAAAGCGCCTGTCGCGGGCGGCGATCGAGACCCTGGCGATCATCGCCTATCACCAACCCGTGACGCGGGCCGAGATCGAGGACATTCGCGGCGTCGCCATGTCCAAGGGCACTATCGACACCTTGATGGAAGTGGGCTGGGTGAAGATCAGGGGCCGTAAGCGCACCCCCGGCCGGCCGGTCACCTATGGCACCAGCGAGGCCTTCCTGGTTCAGTTCGGGCTGGAAAGCGTCTCGCACCTGCCGGGCCTGGACGAGCTCAAGGCCGCGGGCTTCCTGGAAGCGATTCCGCCTTCGGGCTTTGACGTTCCCAGCCCGTCCGACATGCTCACGCCCGACGAAGACCCCTATACCGGCGAAGAAGACAACGACCTCGCCACCGGCGGCCCGGACCTCGATCAGTGAGGAGCGACGGCGAAGCCGGCAAAACGATCCGGTGGATCGTTTTGAGTGACGAACGCCGCGAGCTTGGGCGAGCGGCAAGGATGCCAACGTGATACCCGGCTCCGTCGTCGCGCGACGCTCCTGGCCATCGACCAAAATCCCTCGCGCCTGGGCTGTCGCTTAGGGGGATTCTGCCATCGCTTTCATTTTGGCCAAAGCCTGGTTGAAGCGGTCGGTGCGTCCCTGACGGCCTTTGGCCTTGGCGGCATCATCGCCCAGCGGCTCCTGGTCGTAGAGGAAGGTGTAGGTGATTTTGCTGTGGCCGGCGCCATCGGGCTCGACCGCCAAGGTGCCGTGATAGAGGTTCGCGTAATTGAGCGGCTGGATATAGGTGTAAGAGAAGGGGGTCTTGGCCACCATCATCTCGACCACTTTGCCGTTATTGATCTTGCGGATGCTGCCCACATCGCCGGTGCCCGTCAGCTCGCAGCTTGTGCCCAGCCAGTCATGAATGGCGCAAAAACCGCCGATCTTCGCCCAGGTCTTTTCGGGCGAGGCGTTGGCGACGGTGGACAAAGTGAAACTTGTGAAATCAGATGCCATGGCCGGCATCGCCGTCAGCGCCAACAGCGCCGCACCCATCAAAACGCTTTTCATTCTTCTTCCTCCAGCTCGACAACCACAGCTTCGCCGTTTTCCAGCGCGATGGCGAGATCCCCCTTGCGCAGCGCCAAGGCGTCCTTGCCGAACACTTCCGACCGCCAGCCGTGCAGCGCCGCCACGTCTTCGTCCTCATAGGCCGCCAGTTTCTCGATGTCCTCGGCATTGGCGATCAGGCGGGGCGCCACATGGGCGGCTTCGGCCCTCAGCCTGAGCAAGGTCTTGAGCAGATCGATGGTGGCGGCCGAGGGCTCGCGCCTGCGGCGGCTGGGCGTGTGGGTTGGCCCCTCGGGCGGAGCCGAATGACGGCCGGCCTCCAATGCGTCCATCAGGCCCTTGCCCAGCCGGGAATTGGCAAAGCCCTTGGGCACTGCGCGGATGCGCTCCAGCCCTTCGCCGCTTTCCGGCGGGTGGGCGGCGATCTCGGTCAAGGCTTCGTCCTTCAAGACCCGGCCGCGGGGAATATCGCGGGTCTGGGCTTCGCGCTCGCGCCACGCCGCCAGCGCCGCCAGCATGGCGAGAAAGCGCTTGTTGCTGGTGCGGGGCTTGAGCCGCTTCCACGCCAGCTCAGGATCGAGGCGATAGAGTTTGGGATCCTTGAGCGCGGCGATTTCCTCTTCCACCCAGGCGGCGCGGCCCGAGCGGGCCAGTTGTGCCGATAATTTCTCGTAGATCACCCGCAGATGGGTGACGTCGGCCAGCGCATATTCCAATTGGCGTTTTGAAAGCGGCCGATGGCCCCAATCGGTGAAGCGGGCGGATTTGTCGATTTCTACGCCCGCCAGCTTGCGCGCCAGCGTCTCGTAAGACGCGGCATCGCCGAAGCCGCACACCATCGCCGCCACCTGGGTGTCGAACAGGGGATCGGGGATCAACTCGGCCTTGAGATAGAAAATCTCGATGTCCTGCCTGGCGGCATGCAGCACCTTGACGATGTCAGGCCGCTTCAACAGTTCGAAAAAGGGCATGAGGTCCAGACCCTCCGCCAGCGGATCGATGATCGCTTCCGCGCCCGGCGACGCCACCTGGATCAGGCACAGCCTTGGGTAATAGGTCTGGTCGCGCAGGAATTCCGTGTCCAGCGCCAGATAGGGCGCGGTCGAAAGCTCCTCGATAAAGGCTGCCAGCGCCTCGTTGGTTTCGATAATCCGCATCGGGAAGTTGATAGCGGATTCGATCCGGCAGGTCTTATTTATTGTGCCCTGAGGCCCACGGTTTTGCCGTCAAACCCGGCGGCATCGAGATAGCGTTCGGTTCCCGCGGTTTCATAGTCCAGGATGGTCTGGACCCCGTTCGGCCCTGGGGCCGATTTCATCACTTCGCGCCGGAAGGGTGTATCAGCGCCTCCCGCCAGCGCCTCGGAGATCACCCGGCCTTTCAAGATCCCTTTGGCGGCCAGCTCGAACCCCATCACATGAGCCATGGTGGGGGCGATGTCGGCATTGGAGATGGGCGTGGGATCGGCATAGCCGCTTTTGAAGTCGGGGCCGATGGCGGCCATGAAATTGCGGGTCTCGCCCCGGCTGAAGCTGCCGTGATTGCCCTGGCCGGTTGCCAGCGGCGTGTCCATCACTGCCACCACGCATTGCAGCTCATTGGCGCAGCCGCTCGAGAAGGAACGGAAATTGACATAGAGGGCGGGTTGCGGCGTACGCGCCGCGCCGATCAAGCCCACATCGCTCATCGACAGCGCGCCGGGAAACTTGCCCAGCCTGTCATTCACGAAAATCCCGCTCACATAATCCTGGGTGGCGAGAAATTTGACGATGTCCGCGGTCATCTCTTTCGCCGGCGCCGGATCCTTGGCGTTCATCGCCGGCAGATAGATCAAATCCGATCCGCCATTGGCTGCCACCACCATATCGGGATGACGGGGATCGCCGCCCAGCATGCCTGAGCCGCCTGGAAGCGCCGCACCATTGCTGAAATCCAGCGGCGGGCCGGTGTCGCCCGGCGCGCGCAACGGCATACCCAACGAAGCAGCCAGGTCGATCGCCAGGAACCCGGATGGCAGATCCACCAGCGGCGCTGACGGATTGAAATGCGCCGACGGGCTGGTAGCGCTGGAATGATTGATGGTGGTGAAGCCGTGATCGGCGGTGACGAAGACGTCGGTGGTCTTGTCCAGGCCCGATGCCTTCAGATAGGCGAGCAATTCGCCTAGCATGGTGTCGGCGTTGCGCGTGCCCGCCAATCCGCTGGGGCCATTGATGCCGGGCACCATCTCGCCAACGCTGTCGCGGGTGCCGTGCTGGCTGGCATCGGGATCGCGCGACCAGAACAGCAGCGCAAAGGGTTTTCCCGTGCTCTGGAAGTGCGGCAACACGATGCGGGTGGTGGATTTCATCATCCACACTTCCTGCTCGATGTTGGGCACATTGGTTTTGGGCGCGTCATTGCCGACAAAGGCCTGACGCATATTGGCGGTGAACCAATTGGGAAACCCTAGTCCGCCTTCATGGCCGCTGGAATCGTCCACGATCAAGGTCTGATTGCCGTCAGCATCAGCGGTGGAATCCTGAATGCGGGCAGGGCCCTCCTTGCCAACAATGGCGGTCTGCCAGCCTTTGGCGCGCGCAGCAGCCAAGAGCGTGGTCTCGTCCAGATAATTGCCGCCGAATTTCTGGTTCATCTCGTCCAGCACGGTGTCGTTTTCCAGAAAGCCCAAGGTCGAGCCTTTCAGGCTCACCATCGGCGTACCCACATAGAGCGTATTGCCGAAATCGCCGGTGTCGCCGATGCCGTGGCCGGTGGCGATGGCGGATGCATTCACGGTGGTGACGGTGGGATAGAGCGAATGGCTGTTGGTGAAATCCACACCCTGGCTTTTCAGCCGCGCCATGTTGGGCATGTTGCCGGGCTCGACGCTGCCATAGCGCAAGCCGTCAGCGACGAAGATGATCACATTGTGGGGCGCGGGCGCCTGGGCTTCCGCCGGGACGATCAAAAGACCCGTGAGAAGGGCCCAGGAGATGAGTTTCATGTTTGATTCCTTCGACGCCGCGCCACGGTAGCGGGACGATATGACAGGAAAAACCTGCTCTTGCCGAGGCCATCCGGGGCATAAGGAAGCATGCCAGACCATCCTCCGGTCGCCCTTGACCAGCCCCCCATAAACCGCCAAAAACCCGCTTTCCTCAAAGGTTTGTCATGCACGCCTATCGCACCCATACCTGCGGCCAGCTCCGCAAATCCGATGTCGGCCAGCGGGTTCGGCTGTCGGGCTGGGTCCATCGCCGCCGCGATCATGGCGGGCTGATCTTCATCGATCTGCGTGACCATTACGGCATCACCCAATGCGTGATCGAGCCGGACGCGGCGGCCTTCCCCACGGTGGATACGGCGCGTTCGGAATGGGTGATGACGTTCACCGGCAAGGTGGTGGCGCGCACGTCCGAGACAGTGAACGCCGACCTGACGACCGGCGACGTCGAGATGCGCATCGAAGAAGCGGTGGTGCAAAGCCAGGCTCAGGAATTGCCGCTGCCGGTGTTCGGCGACATGGATTACCCGGAAGAGACGCGGCTGGCTTACCGTTTTCTCGATCTTCGCCGCGAGCGGCTGCACAAGAACATTATGCTGCGCTCGAACGTCATACGTTCGCTGCGCAACCGCATGTATGCGCAAAATTTCAATGAATTCCAGACGCCGATCTTGACCGCTTCGTCGCCGGAAGGTGCACGAGACTTCCTGGTGCCGTCGCGGCGTTATCCCGGCGAGTTCTACGCGTTGCCCCAGGCGCCGCAGCAATTCAAGCAGCTGATCCAGGTGGCGGG
>DATBAP010000041.1:0-28942 GCA_036271455.1 Rhizomicrobium sp. | reverse complement strand
CCCACCCAGCATTCCACCGAATGGGCATGGCCGCCGGCATGAAGCCCTGTGTAGAGCCGCAGTATCTCGTCATTGATCCAGGTCTGCTCGCGCCCCGGCGCGGGCGTGGCGCAGGCATGCATCACCCGCACAAAAGCCTGGTCGCTGGTGACACGATAGCGGTTGCTTTTGACGGTGCGCGCCAGCCTCTTGGGCACATGAAAACCGTCCAGCGGTATCACGCCACGTTTATCCGGCGACACCCAAAAAAGTGTGGGATCGTCGCGCCGTTCCGCCATGGGGAACAGCCCTTGCGCATAGGCGCTGAGCAGAATTTCCGGCGTAAGGATAGGCGCGTGCATCTTGGCGCAAGGATAGCGCCACGATGCTGTTGTTTAATACCCCCCATCTGTCCGCCACGCGGGCAAGCCCGCTAGCGGACATCTTCCCCCGCCAATGGCTTTGCCATGCGGGGGAAGAAAGCCACGACCAAGGCGCGCTAGCTATTTTTGGTTTATCGCCCAGGGGCCGGGGCCTGCGGCGGCGAAGTAAAGGAACACGAAGCAATAAAGGATCGCCGCCGCTCCGCCATTGACCACGGGGTAGAAGCTGTGCGGGGCGGGCGTAACAATGGCCCAATGGGCCAGAAAATACGCGATCGCCATCTCGCCCGAGCAGATGAAGGCAGCATAGCGGCTGAAAAAGCCGATGCAGACAAGGCCGCCACCGATCAATTCGATCATCCCACCCCAGCCTTCGATCCCGTCGAAGGGCACGACCTTCGCGAACATTGGCAGGCTTGGAAAATGCACGATCTTGGCAAGGCCGACGCTGAAGAAGAGCAGGCCGGTAACGATACGCAGAACGCTTTTGATTTGCTCGGAATATGGATCCAGAAAGTTCATGTGGCCCCCACAGGTTGAAGCGCCACCATAACGTAGATTTTTTGGCGCACCTAGACGGGGACGATTGTGCAACTGCACATCAGGCGGCGCGCAGCACGATCAGCCCGGCGGTGATCGCCGCCAGTCCCGCCCAACCCTGGACCGTCCCGCGCTCTTTGAGAATCACCTGACCGAGAAGCACCGTGATCGCACTGGAGAATGCGCTGAGAACTGGGACGATCACGGGGAAAGATGTCGCCAATCCCGTGGTCAGTGTGAGATAGGCGGCGACGGCAAAGATGGTGGTCGCGGCGATCCATCTCAACGCGCCCGCCTTGGGCATTTTCAGCGAGAGGCCAAAAATCCGCGCGGCCACCGGCATCAGAAGGCCGCCCAATACATAATAACTCCACACCGGCGCCAGGGTGCCCAGTCTGGGAATTACCCATCGCCCCTGCAGCCAATACGCCAGCCCGAACAACAGCGCCGCGCCGGCGGCTGGAAAGGCGCCGCTTTCCGTGTCGCGGGACGGCCCCGTCCCCTTGCCGCGGCCGGCCGCAAGCACGCAGCCGATCGTGATCAGCGCGATGGCGATCCATTTGGGAGCGTCAAGAGAGGCCCCGGCGAGCGCCGAGAGAAGCGCGCTCACCCCGCCATAAGACGCCGCGATCGGCGCCGCGACACGGATGCGCCCACGCGAAAGCGCATGACACACCAATCCCGTGCCGCCCAGAAGCAGAAGATCGGAAACAATCAGGACGCCCCATGTGCCGAACGAGACGTGGGGAATGCCGCGGACCAGGGCGGCGATGGTGAGGAAAGGTATCGCCAGCCACTGGCCATACAGCATGGTGCGGAAGATGCCTGCGCCCTGGCAGGCGGGCCGGACCGTGAAATTGGCGGCGCCGTATAAAAGCGCCGCCAGAAGACCCAGAGAGATGGAAATGCCCATGTTCGAGCGGTGTCAGTTCTTTTGGCTGGCTAGGTATTTCTCCAACCCGCCGTAGCGCCAGCGTATCGGCGCGAACACGGAATTAGGGCTTCGCGCTGGCAAGGTATTTCTCCAACCAATGAATCGAATACTCGCCGTTGATGATGTCGGGCTCGCGCACCAGTTTCTGGAACAGCGGGATGGTGGTCTCGATGCCTTCCACCACCAATTCGTCCAGGGCGCGCCGCAGCCGAAGCAGGCATTCGTTGCGTGTCTTGGCATGCACGATCAGCTTGCCTGCCAGGCTGTCGTAATAGGGCGGGATGCGATAGCCGGAATAGATCGCCGAATCGAAACGCACGCCCAATCCGCCGGGGGTATGGAATTGGGTGATCAGGCCGGGCGAGGGGCGGAAGGTGAAAGGATTCTCCGCATTGATGCGGCATTCAATGGCGTGGCCTTCGAAGACGATGTCTTTCTGCGAGAAGGAGAGGGGATTGCCCGCCGCGATTCTGATCTGTTCGCGCACGATGTCGATCCCCGTGATCGCTTCGCTCACCGGATGTTCCACCTGCAGCCTGGTGTTCATCTCGATGAAATAGAAGTGGCCATCTTCATACAGAAACTCGATCGTGCCCGCGCCAAGATAGCCCAGCCTGGTGAGCGCTGCGGTGACGGTGCCGCCGATCTCATCGCGTTCCTTGGCGTTGAGGGCGGGGCTGCCTGCTTCTTCCCAAACCTTCTGGTGGCGGCGCTGGAGCGAGCAATCGCGCTCGCCCAGATGCACCACTTTGCCATGCGCGTCGGCCAGGATCTGCACCTCGATATGGCGGGGCCTGCCCAGATATTTCTCCATATAGACGGTGTCATTGCCGAACGCGGCCTTGGCTTCGGCGCGCGCGGTGGAGAGCGCAAAAGCCAGCTCGCCCGCATTCAGCGCCACTTTCATGCCGCGTCCGCCGCCGCCTGCCGTTGCCTTGATCAGCACGGGATAGCCGATCCCTTCCGCCGTCTTGGCGGCATCGGCATCGCTGACTTCGCCATCCGAACCCGGCACGGTGGGAATGCCCAACGCCTTCACCGTCTGCTTGGCGGTGATCTTGTCGCCCATCATGCGGATATGTTCGGGCGTGGGGCCGATGAAGGTGATGCCATGCTCGCCCACGATCTCGGCGAATTTGGCGTTCTCGGACAAGAAGCCGTATCCCGGATGGATTGCCTCGGCGCCGGTAATTTCGCAGGCCGCGACGATGGCGGGGATGTTGAGATAGGATTGCCCCGCCGGCGGGGGCCCCACGCAGACGCTTTCGTCCGCCAGCCGCACATGCATGGCATCGGAATCCGCGTTGGAATGGATCGCCACGGTGGCGATGCCCATTTCCTTGCAGGCGCGAATGACGCGAAGCGCGATTTCACCGCGATTGGCGATCAGGACTTTTTCAAACATGCCTTAACCGAGGATAAGCAGGGTCTGGCCGAATTCGACGGGCGAGCCGTTTTCCACGCAGATTTCCTTGATGGTGCCGCTCCTGGGGGCGGGGATGGGATTCATCGTCTTCATCGCTTCGACAATGAACAGCGTATCGCCTTCCTTCACCTGCTGCCCGACCTTGACCAAAGGCGGCTTGCCCGGCTCGGAGGAGGTGTAGACCGTGCCCACCATGGGTGAGGTGACGGCGCCGGCCTGCGGGCCGGTCGATGGCGCGACGGTGCTGGGCGCGGCGGGAACCGGCGCGGCCGCGATCGGTGTGGATGTGATCGCGGCTATTGCGCCCGCCCGCGCCACCCGGATGCGCGCGCCATTATGCTCGACCTCGATCTCGGTAAGTCCCGTCTCGGTGAGAAGATCGGAGAGCGCGCGGATCGCTTTGGCGTCAATGTCCGGCGGGGCATTCTTGCTGTTCATTTCTTCGATCCCTTGGGCCCGGCCAGAATGGCGGCGACCGCGTCGATCGCCAGAAGATAAGAATTCACGCCAAGACCGGTGATGCTGCCGGTGGCGGCTTTGGCGACATAGGAGAGGTGACGATATTCCTCGCGGCGCGCGGGGTTGGAGAGATGCACTTCGATCACCGGCGGCTTCAGCATCTGCAAAGCGTCCAGAATGGCCACGGAGGTATGGGTGTAACCGGCGGCGTTGAGGATCACGCCTGACGCCATGCTGCGCGCTTCTTGCAGGAATTCGACCAGTTCGCCTTCCTTGTTGCTTTGGAGGAAGACGGTGGAAAGGCCGTGACTTTTGGCGCGAGCCGCGCACAGCGTCTCGACCTCGCCCAAGGTGGTGCGGCCATAAATCTCCGGCTCCCTGGTCCCCAGCAGATTGAGATTCGGGCCGTTGATGATATATATGGGTAAAGTCTTGGATTTACTTGTGTTTTTCGCCATTGCGTTTCTACCAGCGAAGCGGGTTCACGCCTTATAATGGCTGGGGCTTCGGAACGGAAACCCTAAAAGACTGGATCTGGCATGCCGGCAAATTTGAATGTGACCCTGAACGGCGAAGCGCGCGCCTTGAACACGGGGCTGACGGTCAAGACCATGCTGGAGACGCTGGGGCTCGATCCCGCCAAGATCGCCGTGGAGCGCAATCTGGCGATCGTGCCGCGCTCCGCTTATGGCCAGATCGCCGTAACCGAGGGCGATCGTTTCGAGATCGTGCATTTTATCGGCGGGGGCAATGCGCCACTGGATTTGCCGCCCGAAGACAAACCGCTGGTGATCGCGGGCAAGACCTATAAGTCGCGCCTGATCGTGGGCACGGGCAAATACAAGACGTATGAGGAGAATGCGCGCGTGCTGGAAGCCAGCGGCGCCGAAATGGTCACGGTGGCGGTCAGGCGCGTCAATCTCACCGATCCGAAACAGCCGCGCCTGATCGATTTCATCGATCCCAAGAAATACACCTACCTACCCAACACGGCGGGCTGCTTCACCGGCGAAGACGCGGTCCGGACCTTGCGGCTGGCGCGCGAGGCCGGCGGCTGGACCCTGGTCAAGCTGGAAGTGCTGGGCAACAAGAAGACGCTTTATCCCGACATGATCGAAACTCTGCGCGCCACAGAGATGCTGCTGAAAGAAGGCTTCCAGGTGATGGTTTATGCCAGCGACGATCCTCTGATGGCGAAAAGATTGGAAGAAATGGGCGTGGCCGCGATCATGCCTCTGGCAGCGCCGATCGGCTCGGGCCTGGGGGTGCAGAACCCGGTGGGCATCCGCATGATCATCGAGGACGCCAAGATTCCCGTGATCGTCGATGCGGGTGTGGGCACCGCCTCCGACGCCGCCATCGCCATGGAGCTGGGCTGCGATGCCTTGCTGATGAACACCGCCATCGCCGAAGCCAAAAATCCGGTGATGATGGCCGGCGCGATGAGGCACGCGGTCGAAGCGGGCCGGCTGGCCTATCTGGCGGGGCGCATGCCCAAGAAACGCTATGCCGATCCCTCCAGTCCGCTGGCGGGGTTGATCTAAGGGGAAGATGAACATGACGCGGATTGCAGTGGCGCTAGTCTTGGTGGCATCAAGCGCGATGGCCGCGCAAGCTGGCACCAATTTTCCCGCCCTCACGGATTATCCCGCGCCCAATTGTGCACAGGTGGAAAAGCCCGACGACGTTGCGGCAATGAAGATTGGCGAGGATCCGGTGGCCTATAACAGGCGGATCAAGCAGCACAATGATCAGGTCACTCGATACAATACCGCGCTGCACGACCATACGGCTTGCATGAACGACTATGTCGCCAATGCTCAAGCCGACATGAATCTCATTCGCGACAAGGCGAACAAGGCCGCGGCAGGGCAGACGTCGAATTAGCCGTGATCAGCTGGCGGCAAGACTGTTCATCAGCTCGTCATCCACCGCGCCCGGGTGCATCACACCATTGACGATGAAGGTGGGCGTGCCATCGATGCCCGCGCGCATCGCCAGTTTCTTGCTGGCGGCGATGGCGTCGTCGATGGCGGGATTCTCCATGTCCACTTTCAGCTTGGCCATGTTCAATCCAGCCTTCTGGGCATCGGCATAGATCATCGCCTCGTTGACCGGATCGGTCTCGTTCATCAGGAGAAAATGCAGCGCCAGATATTTATCGGGTTGCAGCCGCGCCGCCAGCGCCACACGCGCCGCGACAATCGAATCCGGTCCCTTGATGGGAAATTCGATGAACGAGAAGCGGGTATCATTTTTGTGCTGCTGGTAGAATTTCTCCACCGCCGGCAGCGAAGCGCGGCAATAGGGGCAGTTGTAATCGTAGAATTCCACCACGCTTTTCTTGGCATCGGCGGGACCGGTGACGAAGGCCACCGTGGTGTCGAAGAAGGGTGCCATGCCGATCTTCTTCATCGCTGCCACCGCTTTGGCCTGGTCCGCGGCTTCCTCTTGCTTCTGCAGCCTGTCGGTCATTTCGGCCAACAGTTCGGGATGGGTGAGAAGATAGCCGCGGATATTGCCGCTGCCCGGTCCGCCGGGAAGCAGGCCCCGGTCCGCCGCCGCAAACACGATCACCACCGCCAGAAGCGCGCCGCCCAAAGCGGCCGCCACGAATTTCATCCAGTCCTGCATGATTTGTCCTTAGCGCTGCTGAGGCACGCTGGCAATGGACACGATGTCATTGGCGCGTTCCCAATCGGGCGTGCCCTGATCCAATCCGCGCCGGGCGCGGATCGCGAAGATGCCGGCCTGCCGGATCGAGCCGGCGCTGTAATAGGCCTCGGCGGTGGAGAGGTTCGCCATCGGCTCGTTCTTCAGCATGCTGTAGGCTTGGGCAGTTTCGTACCACGTAAAGACGTCGTCATTCTCGATCAGCGACGCGGCCCTAAGGTTCTGCAACGCCGCGCTCGCCAGCCGGGAATCTTCGGTCGCGAGTTGCGCCACCGCCAGGCCCAGCCGCAGTTGCGGGGCATTGGGTCTTAAGTCCACCGCCTTCTGATAGGCCGGGATGGCGAGAATGGGCTTGGCCATGCTCACATAGATTTGCCCCAGCACTTCATAGAAGAAGGGATTGTTGGGCTCATCGGCAATCAGGCTGTTGGTGGTGGAAAGCGCCTTGGCAAGTTCGGGCTTGCGCAGATAGATCATGGCGCGGGCGTAGCGCGCGGGCTCTGATGTATTGCTTTCCGGATAAAGATTGAGCGCCGCCTGCACCGGCATGGTGAAACCCGCCAGCTTGGCCTGAATCATCTCGAAGGTGTGGGCGACCTGGGGCGGATCTTTCACGTCGCGCCAGGGTGACGCATTCACACCCTGTTCGATATCCGCAAGCCGCTGCTGGCCCACCGGATGGTCCACCACATAGGGATCGATCTTATAGGCGCTCTGCGCTTCCTCGGTCGCGAAGCGCTCGAAGGTCGAATAGAGTCCCATGGGCGATTGATGGGTGGCGAGCAGGAGCTTGAGCGCGATCTGATCGGCGGTGGATTCCTGCACGCGGGTGAAGGCAGCCATCTGCGCCTGCGCCACCGCCATGCCCGCGCTCATGATTATCATGCCGGCTTGGCCGGCGCCCAGCGCCATCGCGGCCGCGCCCAGCACCATCGAGAGCAGCATCGGTATCATCGCGTGCTGCTCGCCCACCGCGGTGCGCGAGATATGGCCGGCGGCGATATGGCCGGTTTCATGGGCCATCACGCCGATCAGCTCGTTGGGATTCTTGCAATAGAGAATGATGCCGCTCATCACGAAGATGTTCTGCCCGTCGGCGGCGAACGCGTTCACTTCGGGATCGCCCACCAGATACATGTGGACGGCGGTGGGATCGAGACCCGCGGCCTTGGCCAGCGGCGCCTCGAAGCTTTTCAGCATGTCCTCGGTTTCAGTATCGCGCAGCAATTCGATTCCCTGCGCGCGCGCAGGCGTGACGCCGAGAGCGGAAAAGAAGAAAACAGCAGGAACGATAAAGCCGGTCGCAAAAGCGATCTGGCGCCAAGGATTCCTGTGACCAGGACGCCCGCAAACAGGGCCGACACGCGGCAAGATCAAGCCTCCAGTTCCCCCGTTCACCCCGAAACTAGGAGGGCCCGTCAGGAAGGTCAAATGACGAAGGTCAGATAGGAACGTCGAATGCGGACAGATTGCTCCCAAGGCGCTGTTCCGGCATAACCAAGCCATCTTTCTTCATCAATTACAGGACTGTCATGCCGGGCTCTCGCGCCACGTCTTTTCTTGCCTTGCCAATGGCCGCTTTGCTGGCCGGCTGCTCTGTCACCGACACGATCTCGGATGCGGTCTCATCCACAGTCGGCTCCGCCTACAATTCGACGCTGGGCAGCGGGCCGAGTTCTACCGCGCAGCCGGATACCGGCCTGGCGGTGGGTGACGAACCTTTCGCGGTGAAAACTGGCACCGCCATTCTGGCCGAGGGCGGCAGCGCCGCCGACGCGGTCACAGCGATGTTCTTCGCCATGACCGCGACCTATCCCGTTGCAGCGGGATTGGGCGGGGGCGGGATCTGCCTGGTCGCCGATCCGGTGAAGGGGATTCGGGAATTCGATTTTCTGCCTCACGCGGCAAAGGCGGGCGGTGCTTACGCCGTGCCGGGGGCGGTGAGGGGCTTCTCCGATCTTCAGAATGCGTTCGGCGTACTTCCCTGGCAGCGCGACGTCGCTGGCGGCGAAGCCTTCGCCGCCACGGGTTTTCCCATCAGCCATGCATTGGCGATGCGGCTTGCCAACACGCTGACCATCGTCCGGCAAGACCCGGCGCTGGCGGCGGAGTTCCTGGACAGCGCCGGCCGCGCGAGGGCGGAAGGCACAGTGACGGCGAACACTGCGCTGTCCCAGACTTTGTCCGTGATCCGCCTGTCCGGCGCCGACGGCTTTTATAAGGGCGCGGTGGCCGATCAGGTAATCCGTGCCGCGGCGGCGCAGGGCGGCGCGATTTCGCCCCAGGATTTTCTGGATTACCACACCGGCATCGACAGTCCGCACATGGTCGCGGAAGGCAGCTACAGCGCCGCAATCCCCAATGCCTCGACCGGCGCGGGCGCGTTCGCCCAATCGCTGCTTGCCAATGCGGCGCGCGGGCCCCAGCCGGAAATTGCAGTGACGGCGGCGGTGCGCCAGAGTCTTGCAGGTTTCGGGATCTCCTCGCTTCCCGCCGATCTGGGCGGCACCGGCTTTGCCGCTGTGGACAGGAACGGCCAGGCGGCGGTGTGCGGCGTGACCATGAATGGCGCGTTCGGTGCGGGACGCACCGTGGGTGAGAGCGGCGTGCTGCTGGCCAACGCTCCGGCATCGCCTTCGGGCATTGCCGGCGCGTTTCTCACGCCGGTGATCGTGCGCGACGCGGGCGGCAAAGTGGCGATGACGGGCGCCGGCGCCGGCGGCCCCAACGGCACCGCGGCCATCGCCTATGTGCTGCTGCGCCTGGCAGGCGGTCAAAGCATCGATCGCCCGGGCGATCTGCGCTCGACGGGGGCAGCGCCCGCTGTGACCGTCAATGTGATCAGCTGCAGCAGTGTTTGCGTGGCGTTGCCTGATCCGGGCGGCCATGGCCTGGGTGCGGGCGAGGCAGCGCCGTGAAGGTTCACGGACGCTGCCATTGCGGCGAAATCGTCTATGAAGCCGAAATCGACCCCGCCCAGGTGAGCATCTGTCATTGCGCCGATTGTCAGACACTGACGGGCACGGCCTATCGCGTGAGCGTGCCGGCAAAAGCGGGCGATCTCCGCTTCCTCAACGGCGCGCCCAAAATCTATGTGAAGACCGCCGAGAGCGGGCGGCAAAGGGCGCAAGGTTTTTGCGGGACATGCGGCACGCCCATCTATGCCGCCGATCCGCATGAGGCCAAGCTGTTCAATCTTCGCACCGGAGTCTTGGCCGAACGCGCGGAATTGAAACCGTCACGGCAGATCTGGTGCCGCTCCGCGCTCGACTGGGTGGGCGAGCTCGGTGGCATGAAGATGGACGAGAAAGCCTAGCAGCAACGCTATTTGTCGTTGCTGAAAGCCCGCTGCCACCTCGAGCGTCCGGCCCGCATGAGCGGCGAGCCTGTCCGGTGGACAGGCGAGAGGACGCGAACGCCGCGAGTTTAAGCGAGCGGCACGGCTATTTATCGCCGCTAAAAGCCCGCTGCCACCAACCCTTTTTGATCGGCTTGTCTGATTGGCCGTTGGGCCCGCCATCGGCAACCGGCGTGGTGTCGGGAATGTCGTCCTGCAGGGACCAGACCGGCGCGGAGGGTGCGCCGGGCGCATGGCTCGAAACAGGTGTGGTGTCGATTTCCTCCGGCACGCCGAAACGCTCGGCTTCCGGCGCAAGCGATCCGTGGTCTTGATTGTCCTGATCGCGATTGCGTCCGCCGCGCCGGCCGCGCCGCCGCCTGCGGCGGCGTCCGCCGTCGGTGGGCGCCTGCTGGCCATTGCCTGAGGCGGCGAAGCCGCCATTGTCCGATTGGCCATCGCCGGCTTCTTGCGCCAAAGCGCTGATTTGGTGTGTGCTGGCTTGAGGCGCGTCGGCTTGGCCGTTCTCGCCGGCCGCTCGGCTTTCCTGAGGCGGTGTTTCCTGACTGGAACCTTCGGGGCGCGGACCGCGATCACGGTTGCGGCCGCGTCCGCCACGCCGTCTGCGGCGGCGTCCGCCTTCGCTATCCCGAGCCGCCGGAGCGTCCACGGTTTCGCTGCTCTTGGCTTCGACGATCTCCTCGGACTCTTCGATCTCGTCGTCCTCTTCCTCGGGCACGATTTCGTCTTCCGGCTCGTTGGAGGGCACGAAGCCCGCCTCGATTGAAACCGCATGGCTGCGCGGCCGGTCCTCGGGATCGCGCACGCGGGTGCGCTCGAGTTCGAAATGGCCCGCCATCAAGCCTTCCTTGGGCTCGAAGGACACGTCCATGCCGTATTCGGCTTCGATCCGGGCCAACTCGCCACGCTTTTGATTCAGGGTATAGATCGCCACGTCATTGGCCACCTTGATGGTGAGCGCGCTGGCGCGATTCTTCTCGCCTTCCTCTTCAAGCGCTCTCAGCACCCTCAGCGCGGTGGATTCCACCGAGCGCACGATGCCGGCGCCGCCGCAATGCGGACAGGCGATGGAGGAGGACGCGACCACGCCGGCGCGCAGGCGCTGGCGGGACATTTCCAGAAGCCCGAACTGGCTGATCTTGCCGATCTGAACCCGGGCGCGGTCATTCTTGACCGCTTCGCGCAGGCGCTTTTCCACCTCGCGGTCATTGCGGCCGTCTTCCATATCGATGAAGTCGATCACGATCAGCCCAGCCAGGTCGCGCAGGCGAAGCTGGCGGGCGAGTTCGTCGGCCGCTTCCAGATTGGTCTTGCGCGCCGTCTCCTCGATGGAATGTTCGCGGGTGGCACGTCCGGAATTGACGTCGATCGAGACCAGGGCCTCGGTCTGATTGATCACGATATAGCCGCCGGAGCGGAGTGTGACAGTGGGCGAGAACATCGCGTCCAGTTGCTGTTCGATGTGCAGGCGCTGGAACAGCGGCACCGTGTCCTTGTACTGATGCACATTGCGCGCCTGTGCCGGCATCAGCATGCGCATGAAATCCTTGGCGTTGCGGTAACCCGCTTCGCCCTCGACTACCACGTCCCTGACGTCCTTGTTGTAGAGATCACGGATCGCGCGTTTGATCAGGTCGCCTTCCTCATAGACGCCGGCCGGCGCGTGAGAGGAAATGGTCCTTTCCCGGATCGTGTCCCACAGCCGCATCAGATATTCATAATCGCGGCGTATCTCCAGCCGCGCGCGGTTCTCACCCGCGGTGCGGATGATCAGTCCCATTCCGTCGGGCAACTCCAGGCCCTGCACCGCCGATTTCAGGCGCTTGCGGTCGCCGGCATTGGTGATCTTGCGCGAAATACCGCCGCCCCGGGGCGTGTTGGGCATCAGCACACAATAGCGGCCGGCCAGCGACAGATAGGTGGTGAGCGCCGCGCCTTTGTTGCCGCGTTCTTCCTTGACCACCTGCACCAGGATGATCTGACGGCGCTTGATGACTTCTTGAATTTTGTAGTGACGGCGGCGCATCCATCGCTGGGGCGGGCGCTGCATCTCCAGCTTCTTTTCGCCGGTTTCGCCATTTTCACCTTCGGCGCCGACCGGTTCGATGGCGCCTTCATTGTCCTCACTGGCTTCGGCCACCACGACGTCGGCGTCTGACACCGGTTCCTCAGCGGACACCGGCTCGATCTCGCCTTCATTCTCTTCCGCCGCCTCTGCTTCGCTCACGTCCGCGTCGTGGCCGTAATCGCCTGAATCCTCGTGGGAGGCCTGGGATTTGCTGAGAGAGGGCTCATCGTCCTCGTCGCGAGGTTCGACCTCGTCCCGCACGAAGCCGCCGTGATTGACGAAAACCTCGTCACGCTCTTCTTCCGGATGTTCTTCCTGGGGGGGGGCGGATTCCTCCGGCTCGCTTTCCAGGATGGGCCCGATGCTGGCGGCATCGAGCGGGATGACGGCGCCGTCATCTTCGACGGCCTCTTCAACATCTTCCGGCTCTTCGTCCTCTTCCCCTTCGGACTTCCCGCCGATCTCGAAGCTTTCGATATCGTCTTCCTGCCGGCGCCGGGCCTCGGCTTCCTGTTCGGCCAGGAGCGCTTGCCGGTCAGCGATGGGGATCTGGTAATAATCGGGATGGATTTCCGAGAAGGCGAGGAAACCTTGGCGATTGCCGCCATATTCGACAAACGCCGCCTGGAGTGAAGGCTCCACGCGCGTCACCTTGGCGAGATAGATGTTTCCCTTGAGCGGCCGCTTGCTCGCGGCCTCGAAATCAAATTCTTCGACTTTGGAGCCGTCGAGAATCACCACGCGGGTCTCTTCCGGGTGGTTGGCGTCTATGAGCATGCGCTTGGACATGAAGTTCTCCGTGGCGCGCGCCAGCGTGCCGATCGCGTCGTGACGCGAGGGCGGGTGTGGCTGCGGGCCGTGCTGTTGGGGGCAAACGGCCGCCGGAACCCAGCGGTATTGCCGCAGGGAAGATCGGATCAGGACGCGAATTGCCGGTCATGAATAACACTTAAAAAATTCGAGCCGCCGGAAGGCGGAAAGGCGCTGCAGTCTGCGTTGGAGGGCGACCCTCACACCGTCTCAGGAAATATTTCTGGGGAGACGGGGGGGCATCCGGACCACCGCACCTTCCGGCAAGGGCCGGGGCGGAGCAGCATAGGAATCACTTGTAGGGGGCAGGTCGCTCCCCGGCAAGGGTTTGGAGGCCCGGGTGGAGATAAAAGCCTTGCCGGGGGAAAGTTTTCTTAAGCGAGTTTGGCTTCATGGTCCCCGCGGTTCGAATAAAACCTTTCTATATCAGCGCTATAGCAGGGTTTATGGTCATTTCTGCCGGGGCAGGGGCTTTGGCACAGCCCGCCCGCGGAACTGACGATCCCATCGCCCAGATGCTGCAGTCCGCCCCCGGTTCTTCGCCCAACCTTCCGGTCGCGCCGGCCAAAACCCCGCCATCTCAGGGCGCCGGCCTCGCGCCCGGCGGCAATGTCCAAGGCAGCCAACCCATCGTGCTCAGCGCGCGGATTGGCGAGCATGCCGATCGCACCCGCTTCGTCATCGAATTGTCGGATCCGGTGAATTTGCGTGCCTTCACCCTCACCAACCCGGATCGTGTGGTGGTGGACATGCCGGAGGTGCAGTGGCGGGTAGGCGCGCCGCCCCGCCCGTCCGGTTTCGGCTCGGTCAAATCCTATCGCTATGGCGCGTTCCGCAAGGGCAATTCGCGCATGGTGATCGACCTCTCCCGGCCGGTGACGGTGTCGGACCCCCTGGTGATTCCACCCTCAAACGGCTTCGGCTATCGCGTGGTGATCGATCTCTTCCCCACCCAGCAGGGGAAGTTCAACGTCAATGCCGGCTGGCCCGCCGATCTCAAGGCACGCGAGACCAACGCCGAGCAACTTGCGGCGCTGGCCGCCGAACCGGAAGCGCCGCGCGCCACCGGGCATAAAGTGGTGGTGATCGACCCCGGCCATGGCGGTATCGATTCCGGAACCGACGGCGTCAATGGCCTGATGGAGAAAGATTTGGTGCTGGCCGAGGGCTTGAAGCTGGCGGCCGTGCTGAAAGAGCGCGGCTATATCGTGCACATGACACGCGACAGCGATGTGTTCATTCCCTTGCCCGAACGGGTGGCGATCGCACGCAAGCTCAAGGCCGATCTGATGATCTCGCTTCATGCGGATTCCAATCCTGATACCCAGGTGAGCGGGCTTTCCATTTACACCCTCAATGACGGACGCTCGGACCGGGAAGCGGCGGGGCTGGCCAGGCGCGAAAACCAATCCGACATCATCGCGGGCGTAGATCTGTCCCGCGAAGACAGTCCGGTCGCGCCTATCCTCATCGATCTGGCCCAGCGCGACACCATCAATCGCTCATCCCGTTTCGCCGAAACCGCACTCGGCCAGCTCCATAGCGTCACCGACATCCTGGCCCGCAGTCCCCATCGCGCCGCCAGCCTGGCGGTGCTGGTGGCGCCGGACGTGCCGGCGGTGCTGATCGAGTTGGGTTATCTCTCCAATGAGTCGGATGCGGCGCAGATGAACACGCAAGCCTGGCGGCAGAAGGTGGCCGATGCCATCGCCCGGGCCGTGGACCGCAATTTTTCCGCCTCTGCCGCGGGAACTTTGCCCTAATTCGCTTTAACCCCTACGCCTCTTTTCAACCCAAAAGGGGTACTATAGACAGCCGCTTTGAAACGGGCGGAAAGCGCGTTTATCCGAGGATCCATGATCCGCCGTCTTCTTGTATATGCCGGCCTTGGTGCCGCCGCTCTTGCCGCATTGGGTGTGCTGGCGGGTATATTCTACCTCTACACCGTGACCCGCGACCTCCCCAGCGTCACGGCGCTGCAGAATTACAGCCCCCCCGTCACCACCCGGGTCTATGCCGGCAATGGCACGGTGATCGGCGAATATGCGCGGGAATCGCGCATCTTCGTGCCCGCCGCCTTCATTCCCAAGCTGGTGAAGCAAGCCTTCACCAGCGCCGAGGATCGCAATTTCTACAATCATCCGGGCATCGATCCGTCGGGCATCCTGCGCGCCGCGGTCAAGGATGTGGGCCTGGTGCTGGAAGGCCGCCGCCCGCAAGGCGCTTCCACCATCACCCAGCAGGTGGCGCGCAATTTCCTGCTCAATTCCGACGTCAAATTCAGCCGCAAGATCCGTGAGGCCATCCTCGCCATTCGCATCGACGCCACCTATCCCAAAGACAAGGTGCTGGAGCTCTATCTCAACGAAATCTATCTGGGCGAGCATAGCTATGGCGTCGCCGCCGCGGCGCTGAATTATTTCGGCAAATCGCTGGACGATCTCGACATCTCGGAAGTGGCGTTCCTGGCCGCGTTGCCCAAAGGGCCCGCCAACTATGATCCCCGGTTCAACCATGCCGCCGCCCTGGATCGCCGCAATTGGGTGATCGACCAGATGGCGGCCAACAATTACATCACCGATGTACAGGCCAGAGCCGCCAAGGCAGAACCGCTGGTCGCCCAGATGCGCGCCCTGGGCAGCCAGGCCGCGGACGTGGATTATTACGTCGAGGAAGTGCGCCGCCAGCTCTACGGCAAATATGGCGAGAAGGCGCTTTATGATGGCGGCCTGCAGGTGCGCGCTTCGCTGGATACGCGGCTGCAAAATTACGCGGTGAGCGCGCTGCGCTCCGGACTGGTGCGCTATGACCGCCGTCATGGCTGGCGCGGCGCCCGCAAGACGATCGATGTGAGTGGGAACTGGAAAGCGGCGCTCGCCAAGCTCGATTCCGATTCTCAGGAACAGTCGGGCATCGAGACATGGCGCATGGCGGTCACACTGGGTTATGCGGACAAGGCCATCCGTGTCGGTCTTTCTGACGGCAGCACCGGCCTGATCCCGTATGAAAGCTACAAATGGGCCAAGCGTGAATTGAAGAACCAGGCTTGGGGCCCGGTCCCCACCGCCCCCGACCAGGTGGCCAAGCCGGGCGACGTTTTATACGTCGAGCCTGAGGGCAAGCCCGGCCAGTTCGGCTTGCGTCAGATCCCCGAAATTAATGGCGCCATCGTGGCGATGGACCCGCACACCGGCCGCGTGCTGGCCTTGTCAGGCGGCTTCTCTTATGCCTCGTCGCAATTCGATCGCGCCATGCAGGCGGAGCGCCAGCCTGGTTCGTCCTTCAAGCCGTTCGTTTATGCCGCGGCGCTGGACAATGGCTATACGCCGGTCAGCAAGGTGCTGGACGCGCCCTTCGTGATGGACATGGGTCCGGGGCAGGGCCTGTGGCGGCCGGAGAATTTCGAGCATGAATTCCTGGGCGACACCACGCTTCGGCGCGGCCTGGAATTGTCGCGCAACGTGATGACGGTCCGGCTGGCCTACACGCTGGGGATGGATAAGGTGGTGCCTTATCCGATCCGCTTCGGCGTCTATGACAAGCTGCCGCCGCTGCTGGCCAATTCGCTGGGTTCTTACGAGACCACCTTGCTCAGGCTGGTCACCGGCTATTCGGAATTCGTCAATGGCGGCAAGAAAATCCAGGCCTCGTTGATTGACCGCATTCAGGACCGCAATGGCTCGACCATCTGGCGGCATGACGAGCGCAATTGCGACGGCTGCAATCAGGCCGATTGGAATGGCCAGCAGGAACCGCTCCTGGCCGACGACCGCCAACAGATCATCGATCCCCGCACGGCCTATCAGATCGTCTCGATGCTGGAAGGCGTGATCCAGCGCGGCACCGGCCAATCGGTCAAGGCAGTGGGCAAGCCGCTGGCCGGCAAGACCGGCACCTCGCAGAATTCCCAGAGCGTTTGGTTCATCGGCTTCTCGCCCGATTTGGCCGCAGGTGTGTTCGTAGGCTTCGACAATCCCCGCAGCCTGGGCCGCTATGTGAATGGCGAGGATGAGCAGGGTGCGACCGTGTCCGCGCCGATCTTCCGCGACTTCATGAAAGGCGCGCTGGCCGATGCACCGCCAACGCCGTTCCGCGTCGCGTCCGGCATTGAAGAAGTTTCCATCGATTGGAAGAGTGGCGATCCCGTGCCGGCCGGCACGCCCGGCGCCATCACGGAAGCTTTCAAGGCCGGTACCGCGCCCGGCGAGGCGAACGCGCCCTCGCTTGCCACTGTCACGGCCGGCGATACCGAAAACGCGCCGGTCACGGTTGGTGGTCAGCCCGGGACCACGGCCACGGCCCAGCCGCAACAACCGCCGCGCGGCGTGCCTGGTGTGATCGGCGAAGGCACCGGCGGACTCTACTGATCAGATGGAGAACCGGCCGGGAAAAGTGCAAGCCGGTCTGACGCCCGGCCGCACGGCCCAATCTTCCGTGGTCGATTATGGCAGGGGCCTTGAGCTGTGGTTGAGGCGCGCCCGCGCCATTCTGGTGGCGATCCAGCGCGACCTGCGCGACGCCGAGCCGGGCCAGATCATTCTCTGCGCCGCCCTGGGCTGCTTTGTCGGCGCGGTGACGGACCTGCTGCGCGAAGGCGTGGCGTGGCTCCATGTCTATGATTTCGGCATTCCCGCCGATCGTTACCTCAGCGAAGGCATCGGCGTTTCGCGGATCAGGTTGCTGTTCGTTCCCTTGATCGGCGGATTGCTGCTGGGTCTGGCGGCGCGCGCGGTGCGGGCGCGGCGCTTCAGCGAGATCGTCGACCCGATTGAAGCCAACGCGCTTCATGGCGGGCGCATGTCGCTGAGGGATTCGATCTGGCTCACTTTGACCACCGTGATTTCCAATGCCGCCGGCGCCTCGCTGGGCATGGAGGCGGGTTATAGCCAATTGGGCGCGGGTCTTTATTCCTGGGCGGGGCGCTGGTTCCGGCTGCGCCGCGCTGATCTGCGCATCTTCGTCACGGCTGGCGCCGGCGCGGCCATTGCCGCGGCGTTCAACGCGCCGCTGGCGGGAGCTTTCTATGGCTACGAACTGATCCTGGGCAGTTATACCACCAAGGCGCTGGCCCCCGTGGTGGTGGCGACGGTCTGCGCCGCGCTCACCCAGCGCGGCATGTCGCACATGAAGGCTCTGTTCGATGTCGGCGGCAGCTTCAACGTCTCTTCGGAAAGCTATTTCCTGTTCGCGCTGCTGGGGCTGGCGGCGGCCGGCGTCTCGGTGGCGACGATGCAGGGCGTCACTTGGATCGACCGCGGTTTGCGCGCTTCCAAATTGCCGGACTGGATGAGGCCCGCGATTGGCGGCGTGATCTTGTCCGGGCTGGCGCTTTATGCGCCCCAGGTGCTGGGCAGCGGCCATGGCGCGGTGCAGTTTCATTTCGACATACGCTGGACGCTTCCCGCGCTGGCGATCCTGCTGGCGTTGAAGCTGATCGCCTCGGCGGTTTCCGTGGGCTCGGGCTTTCGCGGCGGCCTGTTCTCATCGTCGCTGTTCATCGGCGCCTTGCTGGGCGCGGTATTCGCTCAAGGCGCGGCCTATTTCTCGCCCGGGCTGGAATCCGAGCACAACGTCTTCATGTTGGCCGGGATGGGCGCGGTCGCCGCCGGCATCATCGGCGCGCCGCTCACCATGGTGTTTTTGGTGCTGGAGGCGACTGGGGATTTCCAGGTCGCCATCGCGGTGGTGATCGCGGTGATCATCTCCTCGACCGTCGTGCGCATCCTGTTCGGCTATTCCTTCGCCACTTGGCGCTTCCATCTGCGCGGGCTTTCCATCCGCGGCGCCCATGATGTGGGCTGGATCAGCGACATGAATGTGGGCCGGTTGATGCGCAGCGACGCCAAGACGGTGCCGGAGAATCTCGGACTCAAGGCGCTGCGCACCGCCTATCCGGCGGGCAGCACCAAGCGGCTTTATGTGGTGGATGGCGCTGGTCATTATATCGGCATGGTCGATACCGCCGAATTGCACGATGCCGAAATCGACGATGCGCTGGACGGGGCGGTGGCGGGCGACTTGGCGGAAGAACCCGAGCAATTCCTGCTGCCCAGCGAGAATATCCGAAGCGCCTTGGCCAGATTCGACGCCCTCCAGGTCGAGACCTTGCCGGTGCTGCTTTCCCGCAGCCAGCGGAGTGTGGTGGGCTATATGACCGAGGCCTATGCGCTCAAGCGCTATTCGGCGGAACTGGAAAGAATGCGCAGCGCCGAACTGGGACAGCGCGATCTGTTCTCGATCGGGCCGCTACCTTCAAGCAAGCCTCCTGTTCCCTGAATTTGGTCTTTACGGGCAGGGTGGCGCATCCTATATCCGTCCCATGCGCCCCGAGATCCAACGCAGCGTCGAAGACATCCAGCAGGCCATTGCCCTGCTGAGGAGGCATCTTTGACTGGGATCAATCGCTGCGCCGCCTGGATGAGCTGAACGCCCGGGCCGAAGATCCCAATCTCTGGAACGATCCCACCACCGCGCAGAAATTGATGCGCGAGCGCCAGAAACTCGACGGCGGACTTTCATCCGTCCGACAACTGGAAAATGAGCTGGCCGACGCCACCGGCATGATCGAGATGGCCGAAGCCGAGAACGCCGCCGCCATGGTGACGGACGCCGAGAATGCCTTGCTGGCGCTGCAGAAGCGTGCCGAGCAGCTCAAGCTTCAATCCATGCTGTCGGGCGAGGCCGATGGCAATGACAGCTATCTGGAGATTCATGCCGGGGCCGGCGGCACCGAAAGCCAGGACTGGGCGGCCATGCTGTTCCGCATGTATATGCGGTGGGCCGAGAGCCATGGCTACAAGCTGCAATTGATCGAGGAAAGCGAAGGCGAGGCGGCGGGCATCAAGTCCGCCACTCTGATGGTCAAGGGCGAGAATGCCTATGGCTGGCTCAAAAGCGAAGCGGGCGTGCACCGGCTGGTCCGCATTTCACCCTTCGATTCCAATGCCAGGCGCCATACGTCTTTTTCCAGCGTCACGGTCTATCCGGTGATCGACCAATCCATCGAGATCGACATTTCCGAAAAAGATGTCCGCATCGACGTCTATCGCGCCTCCGGCGCAGGTGGCCAGCATGTCAACAAGACCGAAAGTGCGGTCCGCATCACCCATCTTCCCACCGGCATCGCCGTGGCCAGCCAATCCGAACGCAGCCAGCATCAGAACCGCGCCATCTGCTGGGACATGCTGCGCTCGCGTTTGTATGAGATCGAATTGGAAAAGAAGAAGGCCGAGACCGGCGCTTTTGTCGGCGAGAAGTCCGATATCGGCTGGGGCCATCAGATCCGCTCTTACGTGTTGCAGCCTTATCAGTTGGTGAAGGATTTGCGCACCGGCGTGGAAAGCCGCGCCCCCCAGGACGTGCTGGACGGCGATCTCGATCCCTTCATGGCGGCAGCGCTGGCGCAAGAAGTTGGTGGTAAACCGCGGGAAAAAGTCGAGGATCTCGCCTAGGGCCGCGCGAAGCGCGATAGCCCGAGGTTCTGCTTAAGTGGCCTGCAGCGGCGTCAGGCCGACCAATCCGGGTTGCGCACTCAAACCTTGCGAGGGCTGCGTCTTTCTCACTTCATCGCCCAGCGGATTGTCGGAATGGCGGCAATTGCCTTCGAAGAAAGCACCCGCTTCCACCGCGAAGGCTTCGTGCAGAATGTCGCCTTCGACATGGCTGGTGGCCGAGAGCAGCACTTTGCGCGCGTGGATGCGGCCGATCACCTTGCCGCGCACCGTCACGTCCTCGGCCCAGATCTCGCCGTGAATTTCGGCGCGTTCGCCGATCACCAGACCCACGCTGCGCACATCGCCTTCGACGATGCCATCGATCTGCATGTCGCCGGTGGAATTGAGCATACCCGTTACCGTGAGATCGGCGCTGATGATGGAAGGCGCGGTGCCGGAGCGGCCCGTCCGCTTGAGCGGAGGGCTGGCGAGAGGAGCGGCGCCGATGCTGACGGGCTGGGAAACAGGGTCTTTGCTTTTGCTAGAGAACATGACTGCCTGCCTCTATGAAGTTGCGGGGGTTACGCACGACATCATCATACCAGACTTCGTAATGGACATGGGGTCCGGTGCTGCGGCCGGTGGACCCCACGCGTCCGATCGCGGCACCTTTTTCGATCCTCATGCCCACCCGTACGGTAATCGCGGAAAGATGACCGTAACGTGTATGAAGCCCCATGCCGTGGTCGATTTCCACCATGTTGCCATAACCGCCCCTTGTCCCGGCGAAAATAATCGTGCCGGCGGCGGTGGCGCGGACCGAAGTGCCCCAGGGGCCGGCAAAATCCATCCCTGAATGAAAGGCATAGCGTCCGGTGAAGGGGTCGAGCCGGGGGCCGAAGCCGCTGGAAAGGTCGAAATCCGTACTGTTGACCGGCAGCGACAGCGGAATATGGCGCATCTCTTGGGAGAGACCGCCCAGCTGGTTCAATATGGCACTGGCCTGGAGATAAGCGGAATTGAAGCTCCGGTCGTTCAGCCCGTCCACTTCGACCCGGTCGAGCGGTATTTCCGGGCCACCCACGCCTTCGTTGGCCGCAGTCCGGTGTTCAAATTGCGCGGGATTGATGCCGGTGCGCTTGACGATGTCATGCAGACCGGCCACATCGCCGATCAGGGCGTCCCGCGTCCTGTCCATCAGCAGGGTCTCGGAATTCCCCATCTCGGCCACGCGCGTGGTCTCAAGGGCCAGGTCGCGCAATCCCGGATGATTGGCATAGGCCTCATTCATCACGGCCGGATTTTGGGCCGGGGCAGCAAAAATAGCCGACGCCATGTGGCGTAACCGGGTGAAGGTCTGGTCCAGCAGGCCGGCATGGTCGGGCTTGGCGATGCGGGGTTGTGGCGCGACCGGTTCGGGCATCACCGAGAGCGTGCTGCCGGTGTCGGCTTCATTGTCGAAATTGTCCTGCGCGCCTTCGGGAGCGGTCCCGGAAAACGCTTCGTCCATGCTGGCACCCGACAATTTCTCGACAGGCGGAGGCGGGGCGGCGCGATCCACCCCGATCGCGGCCTCCATCTGCGTCTTGCGGTTCAGGAAACCGGTGATGGCGTTCTGCTTGGTCGCCAGCGTGTCGGCGGTGGCCTTGAATTTATCCTCGGCGCCCACCAGCGCGCCATTGAGCTCATCATAGGAAATCTGCAGATCGGTCAGCCTGGTCTCATAAGCGACCTGCATTTCCTGATAGCGATGATCCTTGGCGGTGATGATGCGGTCCTTGAAGATTACATTGACGGTGGCGAATGCCACCCAGCCCAGGAAGATCAGGCTGAGGCCCGCAAGCGTCGCCTGTAGCGTGGGTCCGAAAGTGAAGAACTGCACCCGCCCGTTGCTGCGGATATAAATCTGCCGTTCCGGGAAGGTCTTGTGGACCCAGGCCCAGACCCGTTCGATCGCCGCGGTCACTTTGGAACTGGCAGGGGATTTGCCGGCCAGCGAAGCCGCCTCCTCGCCGCCCAGGCCGCGTTGCCAGAAGAAGGAGTGTGACGTCTGACGCGGCCCGAACCGCCCGAGCAATTTCACAACGATTTCGCCGCGGCGAGCACGGCCTCCACATGTCCGGGGATCTTGACCTTGTGCCAAGCTTCGGCAACCACGCCCTTGGCATCGACCAGGAAGGTGGCGCGCTCCATGCCCATATATTTGCGGCCATACATGCCTTTCTCGACCCAGACGCCAAAGGCAGTGGCGGCCTTGATATCGGGATCGGAGCCCAGCGCCAGCTTGAGCTTGTGCTTCTTCTTGAATTTTTCGTGGGATTCCAAGCTGTCTTTGGACACGCCGATCACTGTGACTCCCAATTTCTCGAATTTCCCGAGCGCGGCCGAGAAATCGATCGCTTCCTTGGTGCAGCCCGAAGTGTCGTCTTTGGGGTAGAAATAGATAATGAAGGGCTGACCCTTGAGGCTGGCGCGCGAAATGGCCGCCCCGTCGCCTGTCGCCAATTTGAAATCGGGGGCCTTATCACCCGCGGATAGACCCCGTGCCGCGTTCGTCGCTTTCGCTGGTCCCCCGGACCTGCTCACGCTTGCGCGCCGCTCCTCACCCATCACTGCCACCAGCCCAATACCCGCCAGCCTTAACTTAAGGGGGGAGAAAAGGCGAGTGCAACCTGCAAAAGCCTTTACAAGATGCTGGGTTATCTGCCCTTTTTAGGCCCAATAGATGCGATAATGGTTTGACTTTCCTTTCTTCCGGACCGCGCCTTTGAGATTTCCTTTCATCAATATGATCAGAGCTCACCATGTCAACCACGCCGCCCTGGCTTTGGGGACGGTGGCGGCAGCGGTAGTTTTTTTCGCCGCCGGTGCGGTCATCCGGCTGCTGCTGGGTCCGGTTTCATTGGGACCTTTAGCGGGAACTCTGGATGGCGCCATCCAGCAGGCGCTTCCAGGCATCACCCTCAAATACGACCAGGCCGCGATCGAATGGACCCGCGACGAAGGTAGGGTCAATCTGGTGGTGTTGGGCGCCAAAGTGATCGATCGCAATGGCGAGGTGGTGGCCCAGGCGCCCAAGGCCGATATCGATCTTTCCGCAGGTTCTCTTCTCTCTGGTCATGTCGCGGTCCAGCGGATCACCTTGGTGGGTGTGGAACTGGGCCTGGTGCACATGAAAGACGGCGGCGTGCGCCTTGGCGCTGAAAGCGACAAGAACGCCAATGATGTGCTGATGCGCCTCAACGACGTGATCGAGGCCAAGGGTTCGGCAACTTCCAGCCTTAAAAGTTTCGCCGTACGCAATGCCAGGCTGACTCTGTTCGACGAAGTGACCGGCCTTCATTTCGTCGCGCCCAAGGCCAGCCTGGTGATGTCGGCCAAGACCAATGCCATCGGCCTTCAGTTCAATTCCGACGTGGTGATTTCCGGCGACACGGCACATGTGAGGGCGAATATGAATTTGCCGCCCGACCAGGGGCCGATCGTGGGCGACGCGCTGATCACGGGCCTGGATCTGCGCGCGCTAGCCGCCAATGCCGAAATGTTCAAGGCGCTTAGCAGGCTCGCGCTCTCGGTCAATCTGGCGGTGCGCTACAGCGTGGCCCCGGGCGCCCACCTCACATCCGCATCCTTTGATCTCACCGCGGCGGGCGCTCTGCCGTTTGCAGCTCTCAAGAGCAAGGAATTGCATGTCCGCCAGTTGCGCCTTTCGGGAAATTACGACGGCGTGAAAAATCACCTGGCGCTCAATCAAGCCGATCTGGATGCGGCCGAAGGCGTGATCCGGCTCAAGGGCGCGGCCGATTTCCAATATGACCAGGGCGCGCTTGCCAGCATCAGCGGCGGTGTCGCGACCTCGCGCCTGGCGTTGGATATGCCAGGCGTTTTCGCCCAGCCGGTTTCGTTCCAGTCGTTTGAAGCCGATGGCAGTTACCGGATCGCGGGACAGCAATTCACCATCGTGCATGCCAGCATAACCGCGCCGGGCCTGGCGTTTTCCGGTTCCGGCAGCGTCACCTTGGGTACGAAAGGCCAGATGCCGGGCGCCGTCATGAACGGAAAGGTGGCGCCCCTGCCGGTCAAGACGCTGATGCACTATTGGCCCTTGCAGGTCGCGGAGGGCACACGGTCTTGGATCAATGACGATATCTCCCAGGGGGTTTTGGGCCCCTTTGTCTTCCAGACGAATTTCGCGCCGGGCGTGCTGGATCAAGAATTCATGCCCGATGACGATCTGAAACTGACTTTTGCGATCAGCGGCGTGGAAGGGAATTATGTCACGGGCCTCACCCACCTCACCGGTGTTTCAGGCAACGCCGTTTTGTTGGGCGATACATTCACGGCCGATTTCAAGAGCGGACGGGTGGGCAATCTGGTGGTGCGCGACGGCCATGCGGTGATCCCCACCTTGCATGTCCATGGTACGGCCGGCCAGTTCACCGCACATATCGACGGTCAGATGCCCGACATTATGACTTTGGTCGACATGAAGCCCCTGGGCTACGCCACCCGCTTCGGCATCGATCCCAAACAGACCCATGGCACGGCGAGCACCGATCTGTCCTTCACCGTGCCCATGCTGGAGGACCTGTCGGTGGACGCGGTGGGGATCTCGGTCAAGGCCCAGGTGAGCGATTTTGGCGTGATGCTGGGGCATCTGAAGCTTTCCAACGGCGCGGTGGATTTCGACATTACCAATGACCGTCTCCACCAGACCGGCGCGGTGACCTTGGCGGATTCGCGCTTCGTCACTGATTGGGTCGAGGATTTCAAAACCACCAGTTCCATCACCACGCGTGTCAACGCCAAAGGCGTCTTGACCGACGCCGTGCGCCAGACGCTGGGCATCGGAGTGCAGAATGTCTTGACCGGGCCGGTGCAGGTGGATGCCGATTTGCAGGGCCATAGCGGCCAGCTCACCACCGCCGATGTCACCATGGATCTCAGCAACGCCGCACTCACCATCCCCATCCTGCATCTGGGAAAGCCGCCGGGCCTGGGCGCCAGCGGCCATGTCGTGGCGAATTTCGCGCCGGGCGACATCCTCCGTGACGAAACGATCCGCGTCACCGGGCCCAATGTCAGCGCCATCGGCACCGCCAATTTCGATCATAATGGCTCGCTGTCGGTGCTGAATTTCACTTCGGTGAAGATGGGACCGCAGAATGATCTGTCCTTAATGCTGACGCGCACCGCGGCGGGCAATGATTATGTGATGCGCGGCCATTCCCTGGACGGGTCGCTGATCGGGCGCGATGTGGGCGAAAGCGGTCCCACCGCGAATGGCGGACCGCATGACGACACCCCGCTGGGGCCGTTTCACATCGACGCCAGGCTCGACCGCCTCGCCATGCGCGACGGCGTGGCGATCGCGCCGTTCAATCTCGATCTGGCCGGCGTCGGCGACAAACCGTCGGCGCTGAGTTTTTCCGGCGGGTTGGCGAAGCCTGGCGATTTCACCGGTACCATCGAGACTACTGCGACGGGCCGCAAAATGACACTGGAGGCGGGCGATGCCGGCCAGTTGATCAAAGGTCTGTTCGCCTTCGAAAGCATCAAGGGCGGCGATCTGAAGCTGGTCGCCAATCTTCCCGGCCGCGCCACCGACGCGGACCCAGCGCCCGGCAATACACCGGATTATCAAGGCACCTTGGATATCGACAATTTCCAGGTGCTGAACCAACCGCTGCTGGCGCGGCTGTTTTCGGCGGGGTCCTTCACCGGCGTGGGCGATCTGATGGGCAGTGGGGGCATCTCGCTGGAGAAGATGACGGTGCCGTTCAGTTCAAAAAACAATGTGATCGGCGTGCATGGCGCCATCGCCCGGGGACGCGCCGTCGGCGCCACCGCCGACGGCTATGTCGACCGACCCAAGAACCAGCTGGCGCTGAAGGGATCGCTGATTCCGGCGTATGGCATCAATTCGCTGTTCGGCAGCATTCCCGTTTTGGGCAGTGTATTGGGATCAAAGAAGGGCGAGGGCCTATTCGCTGCGACCTACTCAGCCACAGGCAATGCCGACGAGCCCAAGATCGAGGTTAATCCGCTGTCGGCGCTGGCGCCGGGTATCTTGCGCCGGATTTTCCAAGGCAGCATTCCCAATCCCAGCAATGCGCCCTCGAACCAGACCACCGCCAATCCGCCGGCGACGCAGCCTACCCCCCTCAAGCCGACGCTGCATTAAAGCGGCTTGACCAGAACGTGCTTTTTTTTGCCGCTGGAGAGCTTCAGCACGCCATCGCTGTTGAGCGCTGATGAATCGACCGTGAAGCGGGGATCGCTCACGGTCGCGTCATTCAGTTTCAAGCCGTTGTTGGCGATCAGTTTACGTGCTTCGGAATTCGAACTCACCAGTCCTGCGCTGACGGCGAGATTCAGGATTCCGTCCGGCAATGTGGCGCGGATGGTGGGCAAGCCTTCGGCCAGTGCGCCCTCCTCGAAAGCGCGCCGCGCGGTGTCGGCGGCGCGCTCCGCCGCGTCCTGCCCATGCAGGATGGCGCTGGCTTCGGTCGCCAATATTTTCTTGGCCTCGTTCAATTCCGCGCCCTCAAGCTTTTCCAGGCGCGCAATCTCGCTTTCGGGAAGATCGGTGAACAGGCGCAGGAAGCGGCCTACATCGCCGTCCTCGGTGTTGCGCCAATATTGCCAATAGTCATACGGGCTGACGCGTTCGGCCGAAAGCCAGACGGCGCCTGCCGCGGTCTTGCCCATCTTGGCGCCCGACGCGGTGGTGATCAGCGGTGTGGTAAGGGCGAAAAGCTGCGCATTCTCCATCCGTCGGCCCAACTCGATGCCGGAGACGATATTGCCCCACTGGTCCGAGCCAGCGGATTGCAGCCGGCAACCGTAACGCTTGTACAGTTCCAGGAAATCATAGGCCTGCATGATGGAATAGTTGAATTCCAGGAACGACAAAGGCTGCTCGCGTTCCAGCCTCAGCTTGACGCTGTCCATGGAGAGCATGCGGTTGACCGAGAAGTGCCGGCCCACCTCGCGCAGGAAGGGGATGTATTCCAGCTTGTCCAGCCATTCGGCATTGTCCACCATCAAGGCGTCGGACGGGCCGTCGCCGAATTTGAGCAGATGGCGGATGCTGGCGAGGATGCTGTTCTTGTTGGCCTCGATTTGGGCCGCGCTCAAGATCTGGCGGGTTTCGTCCTTGCCGGAAGGATCGCCCACCTTGGTGGTGCCGCCGCCCATCAGGAGAATGGGCTTGTGGCCGGCCTGCTGCAGCCGGCGCAAGGTCATCAGCTGGATCATGTGGCCGATATGGAGGCTGTCGGCGGTGCAATCGAAGCCGATATAGGCGGTGACGCGCTCGCGGCCGAACAGGGCGTCAAGCTCGGCCGGCGCCGAGCAATCATAATAGGCGCCGCGCGCGGCAAAGTTCTTGAGGAATGCGGACTGGAATTGCGGGGCGGCTGGCATCGTATAGGCTCTGGCTTTCTTCCCCCGTATAGCGAAGCTATTGGCGGGGGAAGATGTCACAGCGAGGTGGCGGCGGGAGCCGGCCCGAGCTGTGACAGATGGGGGTCCAAATATAACAAGCGGGCAATAGCATAGATGGCCGAAATTTCGAAAGTCATCGGCTTGATGAGCGGCACCTCGCTTGACGGCGTGGATGCGGCCCTGATCGAGACCGACGGCGAGGACATGGTGCGGCCCCTGGCCGGCCTCACCATCCCCTATGGCGAGGAAACCAGGGCGCTTTTGCGCGCGGCGCTGCAGGAGGCGCGGGGCGTCGCGGAAGGCGCGCCCGTGCCCTATTCGATCCGCGATGCCGAGCGGCTTTTGACCGAGGCCCATGCCGAAGCGGTGAAGGCGCTGCTCAAGAAAACCGGATTGACCGCGGATCGGGTATCCCTATTGGGGTTCCACGGCCAGACCATCCTGCACCGCCCGGAGCAGCATTGGACCTGGCAGATCGGCGACGGCGCGCTTCTGGCCCGGCTTACCGGCATCGATGTCGTCAATGATTTTCGCAGCGCCGATGTTAAGGCCGGCGGCCAGGGCGCCCCCCTGATGCCGCTCTATCACGCCGCCATGGCCCGGAAGCTGGGACTGGCATTGCCGGCGGTGATCGTGAATATCGGCGGCGTCGCCCAGGTCACTTATATAAGTGACGATACGATCCTGGCGTTCGACACGGGGCCGGGCAACGCCCCAATCGACGACTGGATGCTCAGGCACTATGGCAAGCTGCTTGACGAGGGCGGCGCCTTCGCCCGTACCGGCAAGATTGACGATGCCGCGTTGGACAAAATGCTGGATCATCCCTTCTTTGCCCGCATCCCGCCAAAATCCCTTGATCGTCTGGATTTCGGTATGGACGCGGTCGCCCATCTCAACCCCGAAGATGGCGCCGCCACCTTGACCGCTTTCACGGCGGCGTCGCTGGCGCGGGCGCGCGAGCATTTCCCCGAACCGGCATCGCTCTGGGCTGTGAGCGGCGGCGGACGCCACAACGCGTTTCTGATGGATCAGCTGCGCATGCGCGTGAACGCGCCGGTGATCTCGGCGGAAACAGCCGGCTGGGACGGCGATGCCATGGAAGCGGAAGGCTTCGCTTATTTGGCGATGCGCTCGAAGAAGGGCCTGCCGCTTTCCTTGCCCACCACCACCGGCGTCAAAGAGCCTATGACCGGCGGGAAATTCCACCGCAAGTCCTGAAAGGCGTGGTCCTTTTGCCCTCTGGCGGCGTCACGCGTGCTCACGTGCTATACGCACGCTCCGCGCGACGCTCCTGGCCACCTGCCAAAATCCCTCGCGCCCGGTCTGCAACAAAAAAGGCGCGCCTTGCGACGCGCCCTTTTCATTTAAAAAACGACAGCGCTTCTTAGCCCATCGCCTTCTGAAGATTCTCGTCAACCTTGTCCAGG
>DATBAP010000040.1:0-6866 GCA_036271455.1 Rhizomicrobium sp. | reverse complement strand
TTGAGAATGCGATAGAGATAATGCCGGCCCGTGGCGGAGAAGCGGGCGTGGAATTCCCCATCCGCCACAGCGGCATCCAGCACCACCACCGGCGCGGGCCGCAGGAAATGGTTCAACGCATCGCGCACCTTGTCGGGCGCGAAATCCTTTTCCAGGTCGAAATGCGCCACCTGACCCTTGGCATGGACGCCGGCATCGGTACGGCCCGCGCCGGTCACCGTGACGCGCAGGCTGGAGAATTTCTCGATCGCCTCCTCCAACGCGCCCTGCACCGAGGGGCCATTGTCCTGGCGCTGCCAGCCGACAAAGGGACGTCCGTCATATTCCAGGATGAGACGATAGCGCGCCATCAGACGAAGCGCGCGCCCTTGGGCAGCGCGAAGCCTTTGACCAATTCTTCTGCCGCCATCGCCTTGCCGCCGGCGCGCTGAACTTTCAGCAACCGAAGCGCGCCTTCACCGCAGGCGATGGTGAGATCGTCGCCAATGATTTCGCCGGCCGGGCCTTTGCCGTTCACCAGCTCGGCATAGAGAATCTTCAGCCGCTCGCCTTTGATTTCGCTGAAAGCGCCGGGCGAAGGGGAAAGGCCACGGATCAGGCAATCGATCTCGGCTGCGCTTTTCGACCAGTCGATGCGCGCTTCTTCTTTGTTGATTTTCTTGGCGTAGGTGACGCCGCGCTCATTCTGGGGCTCGGCGGTGATGGCGCCCCGTTCCAGCGCGCGCATGGCCCGCACCATCAAATCGGCCCCCAGCCGCGCCAGGCGCTCAGTCAATTCGCCCGCAGTCTGCCGTCCGATCGCCACGCGCTCGGCCATCAGCACCGCGCCGGTGTCGAGGCCTTCGTCCATCCGCATCACCATCACGCCGGTCTCGGCATCACACGCCATTACTGCGCGCTGAATGGGAGCGGCACCGCGCCAACGCGGCAACAGCGAGGCATGAAGATTGAAACAGCCCATCATGGGCGCTTCCAGAATCGCCTTGGGCAGAAGCAGGCCGTAAGCCACCACCACCACCGCATCCAGTTCCAGCGCGGCAAAGGCCTGTTGCTCGCTCACGTCTTTCAGAGAAGCAGGGGTGCGGACTTCAAGTCCCGCCGTTTCGGCGAAACGATGGACCGCGCTTTTCTCCATGGCCAACCCACGCCCTTTCGGGCGGGGAGGCTGGGAATAGACGGCGGCGATCTCATGCCCTTGGGCGACCAGTTCGGCCAAAGCGGGCACCGCGAAAGCCGGCGTGCCCAGAAAGGCCAGCCGCATCGTCACTAACTGGCCAACTTCTTGGCTTTGGCGAGCTTCTTCAGCGCCATGCTGCGCTTCAGGCGCGACAGATGGTCGATGAACAACACACCCTCGAGATGATCCATCTCATGTTGCAGACAGGTGGCCAGCATGCCCTCAGCTTCCATTTCCACCCGCTTGCCGTCGAGATCGAGATATTCGGCGCGGATGCGGGCGGGCCGTTCCACATCGTCCCAGATTTCCGGCACTGACAGGCAGCCTTCTTCGAAAGTGGCCAGTTCGTCCGAGGCCCAGAGGATCTTGGGGTTGATGAAGACCCGCCAGTTCTTCTTGCCATCTTTCTGGTCCAGATCCATCACGATCACGCGTTTGGGCGTGCCGATCTGGATCGCGGCCAACCCGATGCCCTCGGCCGCATACATACTATCGGCCATGTCTTCCGCCAGCTTGCGAATCTCGCCATCCACTTTCTCGACGTCGGTGGAGACGGCTTTCAGCCGCGGATCGGGCGCGATAAGGATAGGGCGGATGGCCATAGCCGTGAGATAGGCGAGGCCAGCTTAAGGGTCAAGAAGCGCATGGAATTAGCCATTATTTCACTGGGAGTTGCGCTGGTTGCGGCGGCCCTGATTCTGGCTTTTGCGCGTCCCAAAGCCGCGCCACGGGATCCGCGACTGGACACTGTCCTATCGGGCCAGGGCGATATCACCGGCCAGTTCCGTCAGACCGTGGCGGCTCAGGAAGCGCTCAGCCGCACCTTGGCGGAACGGCTGGAAGCCTTGGACAAAAGGCTGGGGCAAAGCCTAAGCGACAGTGCCAGCAAGACCGCGGCCACCATCGCCGGGATCGGTGAGCGCCTTACCGTGATTGACGACGCACAGAAAAATATCTCCGCCCTCTCCGGCCAGGTCGTGTCGCTGCAGCAAGTCCTTTCCAACAAGCAGGCGCGCGGCGCATTCGCCCAGACCCAGATGGAAGAGATCATCCGCGACGGCCTGCCGACCAGTCTTTACGATTTCCAATTCACCCTTTCCAACCGCAACCGCCCCGATTGCGTGATCCGCATTCCCGGCAACAAGGCGCTGTTGGTGATCGACGCCAAATTTCCCCTGGAATGTTTCGAGTTGCTCCGGCTTGCGGTCACCGATGAAGAAAGAAAGCCCGCCCAGGCGCGGGTTCGCAGCGATGTCGGCAAGCATGTGACCGACATCGCCAGCAAATATCTCATTCCCGGGGAAGTGCAGAACCCGGCCATCATGTTCGTGCCCTCGGAATCCATCTATGCCGAACTGCAGGACAGTTTCAGCGATGTGATCCAGAAGGCGCATCGCGCTCAGGTGATCGTGGTCTCGCCCAATATCCTGATGCTGGCGCTCAATACCATTCAGACGGTGATGAAGGATGCGCGCATGCGCGAGCAGGCCGACCTGATCCGTAAGGAAGTGGGCGTGCTGGTGAGCGATGTGAAGCGGCTGGGCGAGCGCGTGGGCAATCTGCAGCGCCATTTCGATCAGGCCGAGGCCGATCTCAAGGCCATCACCGTCTCGACCGACAAGATCATGGCCCGAGGCGAGAAAATCGAGAATGCGGAACTGGCACCCCCGGAACAGGGAAATCTTCTCTAAAGCGCGCGGCGGGCTTTGAAGGCGGCGGACAATGTACCTTCGTCCAGATAATCGAGTTCGCCGCCCACCGGCACGCCATGGGCCAGCCGGGTGACTTTGATGTCGCCCAAGAGGTCCATCAGGTAATGTGCCGTGGTCTGGCCTTCGACCGTGGCATTCATCGCCAGCACGACTTCCTCGATCGCGCCATCTTTGACGCGCGAGAGCAGCGGGACGATGTTGAGCCGTTCCGGTGTCACCCCATCCAGCGCCGACAACGCGCCCCCCAAGACATGATAGCGGCCACGGAACACGCTGGCCCGCTCCAACGCCCAGAGATCGGCCACGTCTTCCACCACGCAGATCATATGCGGATCGCGGCGTTGATCGCGGCAGATCGCGCAGGGTGATTGGCTGTCGAGATTGCCGCAAATCTCGCACGATCGCGTCGCCGCGGCCGCTTCGGTCATTGCCGTAGCCAGGGGCTCCAGCAACAGGTCGCGCTTCTTGAGCAGCACTAGCGCCGCGCGGCGCGCCGAACGCGGGCCCAAGCCCGGAAGCTTGGCCAGGAGTTGAATTAGCCGCTCGATTTCTGAACCGCCCGCCATCAGGAATCGGTGCTGTCCGGCGCTTCGGGCGGGGTCTCGTCATGCGCCACGTCGCGCACCGCCACGATTTCCGCGCCCGGGAACCGATCGAGCACCGCGCGCACGATTGGCGCCTGCATCACGCTTTCGATCCGCGCGGCCTTGGCGTTCTTTTTCATTTCCGCCAAAGTGGGTTGGCCCGGCTCGTTGGAAATCGAAACCGTCCAGTGCACGCCGGTCCAGTCGCGCAATTTCTGTTGCAGATCGCCCGCCAGGCTGCGCGGCGCGCGCGGGCTGGGCCGGAATTCCAGCCGTCCCGCTTCCAGCTTCACCAGATGCATGTCGTTCTCGATATGCACCTTGAGTACCGGGGCGCTGTTTTTCTGCGCCAGTAACGCAATGTCTTCGAGGCCGCGCAAGGTGGGCGCGTTTTCGCCGGCAGGCGCGGGCGCCATGTTGAGCGCGGGCGCGCCCTTGGGTGCCGACGCTACCGGCGCACGCGCGGGCGCCGCGCCGGCAGGCGCAGCCGTGCGAACAGGCGCACCATTGCCATCCATCAAATCCTTCACCAGCCGGTCGGTGGGGGGCAGTTCTGCGGCATAGGCGAGCCGGATCAACGCCATCTCGCAGGCCGAAATGGGCCTGACCGCGTCGCGCACTTCGAACAAGCCTTTGAGCAGCATCTGCCAGGCGCGGGTGAGAGAAGACACCTGCAATTTCGCCGCCAGTTCCGCGGCGCGCTTGGCCTCGCCGGACGCCCCGTCGAAAAAGCCCTGGGCGGCGGGCGCCACTTTCAGCCGCGTGAGGAAATGGGTGATCTCGAGCAGATCCTGCATCACCGCGAGGGGATCGGCGCCGGAATCATAGAGCACACCAAGATCGTTCAGCGCCGCGGGCACATCGCCCTTCATCACTTTCTCGAACAGGTCCAGCACCCGGCCGCGATCGGCCAGGCCCAGCATCTCGCGCATGGTCTCGGCGGTGATGGCGCCTTTTTCATTATGGGCAATGGCCTGGTCGAGCAGCGACAGCGCATCGCGCGCCGATCCTTCGGCCGCGCGGGCGATCAGGGCCAGCGCGCCTTCCTCAATCTGAACTTTTTCCTTGGCGGCGATCTGGCCCAGATATTGCGCCAATTCGGCGGATTCGATGCGGCGCAGGTCGAAACGCTGACAACGCGACAGCACAGTCACCGGCACTTTGCGGATTTCGGTGGTGGCGAAAATGAACTTCACATGCGGCGGCGGCTCTTCCAGCGTCTTCAAGATCGCATTGAAGGCTGCCTTGGACAGCATATGCACTTCGTCCAGGATATAGACCTTGTAGCGCGACGAAGCCGGAGCATAGCGCACCGCCTCAATGATCTGGCGCACTTCGTCCACGCCATTGTTGGAGGCCGCGTCCATCTCCTGCACATCGACATTGCGGGATTCCGCGATGGTGACGCAGGGATCGCACACCCCGCAAGGATGAATGGTGGGCTCGGTACGCTTGCCGTCGGGACCGATGCAGTTGAGCGCCCGGGCGATGATGCGGGCGGTGGTGGTCTTGCCCACCCCGCGCACGCCGGTGAGCATGAAGGCATGGGCAATCCGCCCGGTGGCGAAGGCGTTGGACAGCGTGCGCACCAACGCTTCCTGCCCGATCAGGCCGGTGAAATCGGACGGGCGGTATTTGCGCGCCAGGACGCGATAGGCTTCCTCGGGCGCGCCAAGGTTTAAGGAATTGGGCTCGGACATGGGGCGACTATAGCAAGGGCAACGCCTCGGAGGCGTCCGGATCAGTGGTTTTTTGTGGATGGGATCGAGGTGGAAGCCGGTACGACCCGAAACAAATTCGTTACGGCTGCTTCCTTCCGGACCTGACCGGGTTAGCGACGGTTTCGTCCGCGCCGACTTCCACGGGGGGATATAAGCCCTTAGCTCCGCGATTGCGAGTCCGGCGGGGGAACCCTAAAAGCCCTTATGCTTTCTTTCACCGGCAATCCCCTCAACCGAGCTTCCATGGAGCGTGGCGATCCGGCCTGGGTCGCGGCGCAGCGCTCGCGGCCCGACGCCTTATTCCTGCCTTTCTGGCAAACCAAGCCCTTGCTCAAGGATCAGCGCGTCGCGCTTCTCCCTAGCGGCGAAATTGCATCCGATGCGCTCTGCGTGTTTCTGGGTTTGCGGGATGGGCAGCCTTTGTTCACGGCGGCGCTGCCGGACAGCGAAACTCCGCCGCTGACCGCGCATGGCGAATTTCATGACATGCGGGCGGCGGCTTTTATCCTTCCTGATGCCGACACCGCCATTGCCGGACAGGCCAAGGCGTTGATCGACTGGCATCGCCGTCACGGCTTCTGCCCCAATTGCGGCAACGCGACTGAGATTCAGGATGGCGGCTATCGCCGGGTCTGCCCGCACTGCGGCGCCGAGCATTTTCCCCGCACCGATCCGGTGGTGATCATGCTGCCCGTGCTGGGCCAAGAGTGTCTGTTGGGGCACAACAAACGTTTCCCCGACGGCTTCTATTCCGCCTTTGCCGGTTTCCTGGAGCCTGGCGAGACCATGGAAGAAGGCGTGAAGCGGGAGTTGCGCGAAGAAGCCGATATGGACGTGGGCGCCGTGCGCTATCACGCCTCCCAGCCCTGGCCGTTTCCGTCTTCGCTGATGCTGGGATGTTATGCCGAGGCGCTGTCGAAAGATTTCCGTATTGACGGAAAGGAAATCGAATCCGCGCGCTGGATGCACAAAAACGAAGTTCGTGAAAGGCTGGCGCAGCCAAAAGACGACGGCCTGAAACTGCCCGCCGTCATCGCCATCGCCCATACACTGATCGTGGATTGGGCGAGAATCGCCTGATGCCCGCGCCCTAATGCTTTTTGCGGGCGTCGGATTTGGCGCGCTTGACCGCGGCGTGCAGCAACTCGCTGCCCACTTCGGCCAGCCGATGCACATCGACCAGCATCTCGAGTGTGATGCTCACTTTTGTTTCGCCCGCCGGCTCGATGCCGATGACACGCACAGTGGTCGCTGGAAAACTCACGAGATGCTCCCCCTTAGAAACCCGCGCGAGCCTAACGGAACGTGCGAAAACGCACAAACACTTAGCCCGTCTAGCGCGAGCAATTTTGTGCGCTGGCCAGGAGTGAGGAGCGATGTGGGCAGTCAGGCGCTCATGAGCGACGAGCGGGTCCATAGCGACAGCTTGTGGACGCCAGCGTGCAAAAGGGCCGCGCTAGGGCATATCTTCTCGAAATGGGTGGGCTGGATACACACCCATGATGGTGAGCCGGGACGTGAAAAAACTCAGCTCCTCAAGCGCCCGCATCACCGGCGGGTCTTCGGGATGGCCCTGGATGTCGGCGTAAAATTGCGTGGCGTTGAACGAACCACCCATCTGATACGATTCCAGCTTGGTCATGTTCACGCCATTGGTGGCGAAGCCGCCCAT
>DATBAP010000039.1:0-73254 GCA_036271455.1 Rhizomicrobium sp. | reverse complement strand
GCTCCGGCGGCCTCGGCCGCCCCGGCCGCGGCTCCGGCTGCTCCCGGCACGCCGGCCGCTGGGCCGGCCAAGGCGGCAGCGGCGCCTCCGGCATCCCCAGCAGGGACGCCGACGCCGAAAAATGGCGGTTAAACCTTTTATTTCACGGTTTACCAAGGGTTAACGCCGACCCCCGATGATGCAAGGACTGAAGGGGTTCAAAGGCTTGGCGAAATTCTCGCGCATTCTTGGCCTGGTAGGGTTGGCGCTGTTGTCGGCCGTGCCCGCGCGCGCCGATTCGGTGACCACTGCGCCTGAAGACGGTTTCGTCCGGCTGGACTTCACGTTCACCGCACCCGCGCAATTGAAAGCGGCGGCGGACAATGGCGTGCTCACACTCTCCTTCGACCGCAAAATCACGCTCGACCCCCAGACCATCGTCGGCCTGTCGAACGGCGCCATCGCCAGCGGCCATGCCGATGCGAGCGGAAAAATTCTCCGCTTCGCCCTCAATCAGCCCATCCGCATGCACCAAAGCCAGCTGGATTCTCACGCGGTGGTGGATCTGGCGCCGCAGGATTTCAAGGGCGCGATGCCCGACCTGATCGCACCACCGAAACCGAAGCCGAAGCCGATCGATGTCGCGGCCCTGCCCGAGATCAAATTGCGCGCGGGTTCCTACGCCAATTTCACCCGGCTGGTGTTCGACTGGCCGCACGATGTCGCCTATCACGTCTTTCCCGGCGCGGGAAAAATGACCATACGCTTCGAGACGCCGGTGAGGCTCGATGTCAGCGCCATCGCCCGTTTCAGTCCGCCCTGGGTGAAGAACGCCGCCTGGCACATCGACGGCTCCGCCACGGTGGCCGAGTTCGAGACCGATACTGATTCCGGTTATCACGATTTCAAGGACGGCACCCATGTGGTGTTGGATGTTCTTTCGCCCAAGACCGACACCACCGCCTATGCCCCGCCCGGCACGGAAAAGCCGCAGGCTACCGCGATCAAGGCGATCACCAGTGCCCAGGCTCAGGCCATCATCGCCACAGCGGATCAGCTGAACGGAAAGAAGACCCCGTCTCCGCCACCCGCGCCGGCGCCAGTACCGGCTGATACCAAAACGGCCAAGGTTGCTGCCGATGCCAAAAAACCTGACGCCAAAAATGATGCGGCTGATAAAAATGCCGATGCCAAAAAAACCGACGTCAAGCAGACCGACGTCAAGCCGGCGGATGGAAAACAACCCGCTGCCAACGGCAAGCCCACCGATGCTACGCCCGCCGCGCCGGCGGCGCTGGATGCGGTGCAAGTCACCGACAGCCATCTCACTCCGCATGGCGCGGTGGTGGTGTTCAAAGGCGCGGGCGCCAAGCCCAATGCCATTTTCATTCGCGGCATGACCGCCTGGGTGGTGCTGGAAAACGCTCCCGCCTTCAACAGCAATCAGTTGACTCAACAGCTGGGACCGTTCGCGGCCGGGTTGGAAGCCTCTTCCGGCAACGGCATGTCGATCCTGCGCGTCGCCTTGAAGCAACCGGCCAAGATCGTCGCGCAAAGCAATGGCCCCGACCTGAAAGTGACGATCAACGCCGACGCGAGCGCCTCGCCCATCACCATCAGCTTCGCCCGCAACCAGGACGATCCCAGGCGCTCCTCGCTCACAACGCTGGTACCGGGCGCCGATGAAGTGCTGGCGCTCACCGATCCCATCACCGGCGATGTCCTCACCGTGGTCCCCGGCAATGCCGGTCGCGCCGTTCCCGCCGAGCGCGATTATGCCGAATTCGCGGCGCTGCCCACCGCCAGCGGCGTGGTGCTTACGGCCTATGTGGACGATCTTTCGGTCAAAGTCGCCAATGCCCGCCTTGCCATCACCAGGCCGGGCGGACTGTCGCTCACGCCGCCTTCGATGCCGAGCGCGGAGACCCCCGCGGCGCTGGCCTCCATAGACGCCAGTCCCGACTTTTTGGACTTCGCCGCCTGGAGTCCCCTGACCGGCGGCTCGTTCCTCGCCACCGAACGGCGGCTGATCCAGGCGGCATCACGGCTGGAGCCCGCCAAGGCTACCCGCGCAAGGCTGACCCTGGCGCGCTTCTATCTCTCCAATCATTTCGCCGCCGAAGCGATGGGTTGGATCAACCTGATCCAGGCGTCCGATCCGGGGCTTCGCGGCGACGCGCAGCTCACCACCATGCGTGCCGCAGCGGATTACATGATGGGCCGCTACCGTGACGCGCATAACGATCTGGCGGGCGCGTCTTTCGATTCCGACCGGCATGCCGCCTTGTGGCGGGGGCTCACCGAGAGCGCCTCGGGGAATTGGAAAGAAGCTCATACCTATCTGGAAGAGGCCGGCCCGATCCTCAAGAAATATCAACCGGAATGGCAGGCCAAGGCCCATCTCGCCGACGCGCAAGCAGCGCTGGGCATGGGCCGCTTGGAATTAGCCGACGCGGCGCTTACCCGCTTGCCCACGACGCTTACCAAGGACCAATCACTGGAAGCCGAACTCGATCGCGCCCGTATTCTGGCGACCGAAAGCCGCTACCGCGCCGCGGCGCGGCAATTCGCCGAGGTGGAAAATGGCGGCAATGAGAAGCTGACGGCCGCGGCAATTCTTTATCAGACCAGCGCTGCGCTCAACGCCGGCGCTGTCACGCCCAAAGAGGCCACCGAGATTCTGGAGCGGCTGCGCTTCCGTTGGCGCGGCGATCAGATCGAGATGCAAACCGTGCGCAAGCTCGCTTCGCTTTATTTCGAGCAGAACAAATGGGAATCGGGTCTCAAGACCTTGCGCGTCGCCACCGAGAATTTCTCCGGCGACGATGCCCGCGCCGCCCAGGACGATATGCGCGCGGCTTTCGCCAATCTTTACCTCAAAGGCGGCGCCGACAAACTGCCGCCGGTGGAAAGCCTGGCGATGTTCTATGACAATATCGACCTCACCCCGATCGGTGCCGACGGCGACGAGATGATCCGGCGCATGGTGGATCGGCTGGTGGCGGTGGATCTGTTGGGGCCGGCCGCCAATCTCCTCTCCTATCAGGTGACCAAAAGGCTGGACGGTGTCGCCAAGGCGGAAGTTTCCACCAAATTGGCGGCGATTTACCTGATGGACCACAAGCCGCAGCAAGCGGTGGATGTGCTGCATGGCGCGGAGATCAGCGGCCTGCCGGACCCGGACAATCACGCCCGCATGATCCTGGAAGCGCGCGCCTTCGCCGCGCTCAAGCAATGGGACAATGCGCTGGATCTGATCGCGGTGGACGATCAACCCGACACACGCAAGCTGCGCGCCGACATCTATTGGGAGTCCGGCAATTGGGAAATCGCCGGCCAGAAAGCCGAGGAATTATTGGGCGCGAGCTGGAGCGATCCCGCGCCCCTGCCCGACAATGACCGTGTTCTGGTCTTGCGCATGGCAGTGGCGTATTCGCTGGCCAGTGACGGCGACAGCCTGGATCGGCTGCGCCAGCATTTCGCGCCCAAGATGCAGAACACATCCGACGCCAAGGCCTTTGGCGTGCTGTCGCAACAGATCGACATGCATGGCGTCGCCTTCCGCGATGCCGCCGCCCGGATCGCCTCGGTGGATACGCTGCAGGCGTTCATGAAGGATTTTGGAAAGAAGCATAGTTGATGCCCCCTCCGGCCTTCGCACCTAATCGGTGCTACGGCCACCTCCCCCATCAGTGTGCTGCGCACGCACGGGGGAGGAAGGTCATGACCAAGCTTCGAGAGATTTAGAGCGTCTCAAGCCACGCCAAAGCTCGATCGCACACTCTTTCCCAGCCTGGCTCGCCTACCAGCCAATGACTCATGTCCGGCAAGGTTTCGCAAACCGCGCGGTCCTTATAAAGCGCAGCAGCTCGCTCCACGGTACCGGGCGGGCTGATGCGGTCGGTCTCGCCCGCCAAAAATAAAAGCGGACATGTGACCTTCTTCGCATCCACTTCGCTGGCGCGGCGCATGTCGAGCGCCCAATGCAGCAACTCGAAGGTGGCGCGGCCCGACTCCGGCACGAAATGCGCGAAAATTTCTTCGCGCTCCGCCTTTGGGAAACGGTCCAGGGAATGCGCGGCGGCGACCGCGAAATTGGGCTCTAGAATCATGGCCCAAAAACCCACCCGCAGCATCAACCCGTGCGCGGCACCGATCTCGAACAGCGTGGAAGGCGGCACGCCCCAGGGCGATGACGGCGCCAGCAATATGGCGCCCGAGAGTGTTACCCGCGAGGCCAGCATCTGGGCCAGCAGGCCGCCCATGGAATGGCCCACCAGGACCGGTGGCGCATCCAGCCCAGCGATCAATGTTTCCAGATCGGCCGCGTAATCGGTGAGGCTGGTGGTGGCCAGTGCCTGGGGCGGCTTGCCGCCATCATGATGGCGCAGCGCCGGTGTGAGAATCTCATAGCCCTGGTCGCGAAAACGCGCGGCGAAACGATCCCATGCCCAGGGTCCGCAAAACGCCCCATGGATCATCACGACAGGCGGCTTTCGGGTCATTCGGGCTTGGCCAGATGACCGAGAGCGGCCAACACTTTGGCGTAGGAATCGCGTTTGAACGGCACGATCACCTGCGGCAATTCCTCGATCGCAAGCCATTTCCAGCTGGAAAATTCCGGTTCGTGGGCATCAAGGTCGATGTCGCTGTCCTTGCCGGTAAAGCGCATGGCGAACCATTTCTGGCGCTGCCCGCCATATTTGCCGTGAAATGCGATTCCCACCAGATGCGGCGGCAAATCATAAGTCACCCAATCGGGCATTTCGGCGATGATCCGGGCCTTGTCGGTGCCGGTTTCTTCTTTCAGCTCGCGCATCACCGCCTCGCGCGGTTCTTCGCCCTTGTCGATGCCGCCCTGGGGCATCTGCCAGCCCTCGATGGTCTGGTCGATCCGCTTGCCCACAAACACCAGACCCTGGCGGTTTAGGAGCATCACGCCCACGGCGGGCCGGTAAGGAAGAGAAGACGGCATGTGGGCTCTTAGCCCGGCGCGCAGGATTTTGCCACTTGAGCAGGAGGCCATGCTTTTATTTAGGCTGGCTCACCACGGCGGAGACAGGGACCAGGACAAATCCTCGCCCTTCGAGTCCCTTGGCCCAGGCGGCAATGCGCGCCACCGTGACGGGATAGAGGAAGCCCGCGCCGATGGCGGTGCCGTGAGCGCGCGCCTGGTCTTCAAGAGCGGACAGATGCCTGTCGATCTCCAGCGCGCTTTGGACATTGTCCAGTGTTTCGGTCGCCTGGGCGAAAGCGGCGCCGGAACGGCCGGCCACATCGGGCGCCACCGATTGCGGCCCGGCGCCATTGTCAAAGAAGTAAAGTCCCCTGCGAGCAAACTGCACCATGGTAGGTGAAAGCGCGTCCGAATCCGACAGGAAGCGCTGACCCAGAAGATTGGTGACGCCGGCATAACCGGTGAAACGCGACATCGCCCAGTTGAGACGCTGGCCATTGCCGTCCTGCTCGACGCCGGAGCGCAGTGTGTTGGGACCGGGATCGCTATCGGGAAAATCCATCGGCTCCATTGGAACTTCCAGCAGCGCCTCATGGCCTTTCTCGCGCGCCTGGGAAACGAATTGCTGCACGCTGTTCGAATAGGGTTCAAAGGCCAAGGTCACGGCGGCGGGCAGGCCGGCGATGGCCGCTTCCGTCGCTTTGTCGCTGAGGCCCAGACCGGAGACGACGATGGCGATGCGAAATTTTCCGCTGGCGGCAGGCGCGGCATAGGCCAACATGGGTTTGCGGCCATCGTCGGCAATGCGGGGAATCGGTCCTTGCTGGCTGTTTTCGAGCAGGGCCGGATCGGCAATCAGAGCCTTGCCGGCATATTCCACTTTGTCGATCCGGATGACCGGCGCGGCTGCCGCTGCCGCGACCGGTTTGTGCGCGACCGGCTTTGAATGAAACACAGGGATGGCAATGTCGAGGATCACGCCGGGCCGGTGCACCTTGCCCATCACGGTGATGGCGAGCGCGGCGGCCGCGAGCGCGCACAGCGCGCTGGCGCTGGTGAGCGCAAGGGCGCGCGCGGCGCGGGTCGGGACGGTCGCGGCGGTCATAACCGCCCCATTCTGGGGCATTCGTGGTTAGGGGATCGTTAATTTTCTTTTTGAACCCCTCCGCCCTTCGCTGGCTCGAGAGCGGGTCATTGCCAAGCTTCGAGAAACAAAAAAGGCGCCCCAAGAGGCGCCCTTTTCCAGTTCTGGAGATCGATTTAGTCAGCCTTGACGGGCTTGCCCGCGGTGGCGACCGTCATTTTCCCGTTGAGCAGATCCTCGGCATAGGAAAGCTGGAAGTCGTCATATTTCTTGCCGGGGGCAGGCTGGATCACCGGGGCGCTGTTCTTCTTCACCACCGGTTCGCCGATCAGATGGCCCGGCAGGTCGGCTTCCGACGGCCGCGCGATCTTGGGCACATTGCCCTCGTCGCCCTGCGCCACAGCGATGTCGGGAATGATGCCCTGGGCCTGGATCGAATGGCCTGACGGCGTGAAGTAACGCGCTGTGGTGAGACGCAACGCGCCGCCGCCTTCGCCCAGCGGGATGATGGTCTGGACCGAACCTTTGCCGAAGCTGGTCATGCCCACGATGGTGGCGCGCTTGTGATCCTGCAGCGCACCGGAGACGATTTCCGACGCCGAAGCAGTGCCGGCATTGACCAGAACGATAATCGGCTTGCCGCCGGTGATGTCGCCGCCGCCCTTGGCGTCATAACGCTGGGTGTCCTCGGGATGACGGCCACGGGTGGAAACCACTTCGCCGCCATTGAGCAGATCACTCGACACCTGGATCGCCTGATCCAGAAGGCCGCCCGGATTGTTGCGCAGATCGATGACGTAACCCTTGATGCCGGGCCCGATCTGCTTCTTCAATTCGCGGATGCCTTTTTCAAGGCCCGAGGCAGTCTGTTCGTTGAAGCCGGGAAGCCGGATATAGCCGACATCGCCTTCGCGCCGCCATGTGTCGGCATCCACCTGCACCACCGCGCGCTGCAGAGTGACGTCGAAGGGCTTTTTCTCGCCTTCACGCAGGATAGTGAGCGTGATCTTGGAGCCCGCCGGCCCGCGCATCTTGTCGATGGCGTCGTTCAAGGGCAGCCCGGCGATGGAGGTGCCGTCGATGCCGGCGATGCGGTCGCCCGACTTGATGCCAGCCTTGGCGGCGGGCGTTCCGTCGATCGGCGAGATCACCTTGATCAGCCCGTCTTCCTGGGTCACTTCGATGCCGACGCCGCCGAATTCACCCTTGGTGGTGATCTGCATGTCGTTATAGGCCTTGGCGTCCATGTAGCTCGAATGCGGATCGAGGCTGGTGACCATGCCCTGGATCGCGGCGTTGACCAGCTCGCCATCCTGCACCGGGCGCACATAATTGGCGCGCACCCGCTCGAAGGCGTTGGAGAACAGATCGAGGCTCTGATAGGCGCCCATGTCACTGGCGCCTTTCGCTTCCGGCAAGACACTCAGCGCGATGCCGAATCCGGCCACGGCGCCAAGCGCCACAAGTGCAACTTTCTTCATGTTCCTTTTGCCTTCCGCAATTCCAGGCTCAGCCACGGTCGAGGATCCAGCCCATGACCGTTTTCACGCAATTCGAAATAAAGCCGTTCGATCGGCGAAGGGCCTTCTGCTGGCATGTTTCCGACGGGTTCGCCCGCCAACAATTCGTCGTTCGGCCGCACGGTCACGCGTCCGAGTCCGGCCAGCACCAGATCGTACCCAGTGGTTATCTCCAGGATCAAGACCTGTCCCGACTTATGGTAAGGGCCGGCGAAAAGGACGCGGCTGTCCGACGGCGCGATCACTTGGGCGCCGCGTGTGGTGGCATAGATAAGGCCGGGATTTTTGCTGTTTTCCTTGGCGTTTTCCGCAGTTCCACCGCCGCCCGGCAGGATGGCTCCGACCACCGGCGGCAACAATGAACCTTTGGTAAGCGGGCCCAGGGAACCTGAATTGGTCGCCGTGACGGTCACGATGCCGTTCTCGCCTGGGCCGGAACGCCGTAAAGCCGCGACCCGATTCACCAGGGCCTGAAAATCCGCCGCCTGGGCGGCGATGGCGGCAAGCCGGGTTTTGAGCGTGTCGTATTCGCCGCCCGCTTCCTGCGCTTCCGCTTCTTTCTGGGTGGTGAGCGTTTCCAGATCACCGCGTGCATTGGTCAATTGGATGGCCACCGCCGCCCCGTCGGCCCGGCGTTTGACCAGTGCCAATCGCGTCGTCCTCAGCGCATCGATGCGGGCCGCGAGCTTGGCCGCCTGGGCATAAAGCGGCGGCAGGCTCGCGCCCACCAGCATGGAGCCGCGCGCCGCGGCCAGGGCATCGTCGGGTCTCACCGCCAGCGCCGGCGGCATGTCGTGTTGCAGCCGCTCCAGAATCGCCAGAAGCTTGGTCACCGAAATCCGGTCGCGTTCGAATCCCTTGGTGAGCACATCATTCTGCTGTTCCAACTGTGCGATCTCGCCGTCGAGGGTGACGGTTTCCCGCTCCAGGCTTTCCACTCGCGCCGCCGTGTCGATCAATTTCTGGCGCAGGCCGGTCGCTTCTTGCGATAATTGCTCGCTTTTCTGCTTGGCATCGGCGACCGCCGGCTTGTCGTGTGCCATCTCGGTTTGCAGCTTGTTCAACTGTTGCGCGCTGGAAGGAAGCTTGCCCATCGCCTTGCCGGGCAGCGCCTTGGAAAGATCGAGCGGAATGTCTGGCGGTGCATCTTCGTTGAGCGCCGGCCGCGGTTGCGGTGTCACATCAACCGCCACTTTTTTGGCAGGCGCAGCCAACGCAGGCAGCGCCGTCAGCGCCAGGGTGAACGAAAGAGCAAGAAGGGCGCCGCGCAATTCTAGCCCTTCTTCAGAAGAGAATGACCCGTCATGGGCGCGGGCTGCGGAATTCCCATCAGCGCCAGCAGAGTGGGCGCGACATCGGCCAGGCGGCCATCTTCCAATTGCGTTCCCTTGGGCGCGTTGACCGCCACGATGGGTACTTCGAACGTCGTGTGCGCCGTGTGCGGTTCACCGGTCTTGGGATCCTTCATCATCTCGATATTGCCGTGATCGGCGGTGAGCAGCATTACGCCATGGGCTTTCTCGATCGCCGCGCGCAACTGCCCCAAACATTCGTCGATCGTGTCGACCGCTTTCACCGCCGCATCCATCATGCCGGTGTGACCCACCATGTCGGGGTTGGCGTAGTTGGCGACGATGAGATCATATTTGCCGCTACCGATTGCTTCGACCAATTTGCTGGTGACTTCGTGGGCGCTCATTTCCGGCCTGTGATCGTAGGTCGAGACTTTGGGGCTGGGCACCAGGATGCGGTCCTCGCCGGGAAAAGGCTCTTCGCGCCCGCCATTCAGGAAGAATGTGACATGGGCGTATTTCTCGGTCTCGGCGATGCGGAGTTGTTTCAAGCCGCGTTCCGCCATCACTTCGCCCAGGGTCTCGCGCACATCCTCGGGGGGAAAGATCGCCGTCATCATCGCGGCCAGTTCTACGGAATATTCCGTCATGCCCGTCGCGGCGCTGAATTTGACCACCCGGCTTCGCTCGAACGCATTAAAGCCTTTGTCCAGCAGCGCCAGGGAAATCTCCCGCGCCCGGTCGGCACGGAAATTAGCGAACAACAGCGCATCGCCATCGGCCATGCCGGCATAATCGCCCAGGACCGCGGGCACCACGAATTCATCGTTCACATTTTCGGCATAAGACGCTTCAAGCGCGGCGAAGATGTCCGACCGCCTTGGCGCATCGGCATCCACCAGCGCGTCATAGGTTTTCTTCACCCGGTCCCAGCGCGCGTCGCGATCCATGGCGTAATAACGTCCCGAGACCGTCGCCATCCGCACCCCGGGCACGCCTTCGATGTCCTTGAGGAATTTCTCGATAAAGCCTTTGGCGCTTCGCGGTGGCGTGTCGCGCCCGTCGAGAAAGGCATGGACGAACACCGGCAGCTTGGCTTCGGCCAGAATCTTGACCAGCGCCGCCATGTGATCCTGGTGGGAATGAACCCCGCCCGGCGACAACAGGCCCATCAGATGGACGCCGCCTTGGGCGGCCTGGGCCTTGGTGATCAGCTCACGCAAGGCCGGCCGGTTCCCCAGTGATCCGTCTTCGATCGCCACATCGATCCGAGGCAGATCCTGCGCCACCACCCGGCCGGAGCCGATATTCATGTGCCCGACTTCGGAATTTCCCATCTGGCCATGCGGCAAGCCCACCGCCCTGCCAGAGGTGCGAAGCAGCGCATGGGGACAATCAAGCAGCATGCGCGTGTAATTGGGTGTCTTGGCTTCGGCGATGGCATTGTCTTTTTTGTCGTCGCGCCAGCCCCAGCCGTCGAGGATGCACAAGAGGGCAGGACGGGGCGCGGACATCATGATTCCTTGGGCGAGACAGCGGACCATAAGAAGGGGGGCGAGTGCTGTCCACGCCGCCATGCCGGATAGTCGCATGCGCCATGCATGTTCCTCCCGCTGTTTTCGCGAAGGGAACCGCTAGAGTGTTGCATCGGGAGCATTCATGCGCGTGAGCCGTCCGCATTACGCCTACTTGGTGGTGGCGCTGATTTTCTTCGCGCTGCTGGCCGCCGCCGGTTTGCGCTCCACACCGGCGGTGCTGCTGGTGCCCTGGGCCAACGCTTTTCACTGGTCACGCAGCGTGATCTCCTTCGCCGCGGCGGTCGGCATTTTCCTCTATGGCCTCACCGGTCCCTTCGCCGCGGCGGCGATGCAGCGTTTCGGCATCCGCAAGACGGTGCTGTTCGCGATGGCCCTGATGAGCGGCTCATCCTTGGCAAGTCTCTGGATGACCGCGTCGTGGCAATTGATTCTGCTTTGGGGCGTGATCTCGGGCATCGGCAGCGGCTGTGTCGCCAGTGTGCTGTCCGCCACCATCGTCAATCGCTGGTTCGTCACCCATCGCGGGCTGGTGATGGGATTGCTGGCGGCTTCGACCTCCACCGGGACCCTGATCTTCTTTCCGGCTTTCTCAGCCATCCAGGAATGGGGCGGCTGGAAGCCGGTGGTGATCGTTGTGGCAGTTTGCCTGGGGCTTCTGATTCCCCTGGTGTGGTGGCTGTTGCCAGAATGGCCTGCGGATGTTGGCCAAACACCGTTCGGAGGGACCGAGCAGGCCGCCGCGGTGACGAGCAAAGCCAACCCTCTCAAAACAGCGTTCGGCGGCCTGAAGGAAGGCCTGGAAAGCAGGGATTTCTGGCTGTTGGCCGGTACTTTCTTCGTCTGCGGCTTCACCACCAATGGCCTGATCGGCACCCACATGATCGCGCTCTGCGGGGATCATGGGCTGGATGCCGTGGTGGCGGGTGGCCTGCTGGCGGTGATGGGAGCTTTCGACCTGGTTGGCACCACCGCCTCGGGCTGGCTGACCGACCGTTATGATCCCAGGAAACTGCTTTTCGTCTATTACGGTTTGCGCGGCCTCTCGCTGATCTATCTGCCTTTTGCGGATTTCAGCTTCCGCGGCCTGTCCCTGTTCGCGGTGTTTTACGGCTTGGACTGGATCGCCACCGTGCCGCCCACCCTGGCGCTCACCAACCGGGCCTTCGGCAGCCAGAAGGCGCCCGTGATTTTCGGTTGGATTTTGGCCAGCCATCAGTTGGGGGCGGCATTGGCTGCCTTCATCGCCGGCTATTCGCGCTCGGTTTCCGGGTCCTATCTCGAAGCCTTTGTGGCGGCTGGCTTTATCGCCATCGTCGCCGCCTTCGCCGCCCTGATGATCGGCAGGGGCCATACCGTCATGGCGGAAATGGCCGCCTAGCCCGGCAAAAGCTGCCTCCCGCTCCCGAACGCTGTTCGGTTGGCTACATAAGCAATTGAATTGCATAGATTATATTACAGCCTCGCGCGGCATGAGTTTGGCATAGCTCCGGTGGAAAACAGGCAGAAGCCGATTCATGCGCCGCGCACCTTTTATCGTCCGCCTCATCGCTTTTCTTTTTGGCGCTGCCTTGGTGGCCGCGCCGATTCCTGTTCTTGCCTTCTCCCGGGTCAAGGATCTGGTCGAGATCGAGGGCATCCGCGACAACATGCTGGTCGGCTATGGCCTGGTGGTGGGCCTGAACCACACCGGCGACAGCCTTCAGAACGCTCCCTTCACCCAGGAAAGCATCCAGACCCTGTTGGAGCGGCTGGGGGTCAATACCGGCAGCGCCAACATGCAGACCAAGGACGTGGCCGCGGTGATGGTCACCGCCAATCTGCCAGCCTTCTCTTCGTCGGGCACGCGCATCGATGTGAGCGTGAGTGCGATGGGCGATTCCAAGGATCTATTGGGCGGCATGTTGCTGGTCACGCCTCTGTTCGGCGCGGACGGCCAGACCTATGCGGTCGCGCAAGGCCCCGTCGCCACGGGCAGTTTCTCGGCCCAGGGCGAGGCGGCATCGGTGACGCGCGGCGTGCCCACCGCGGGGCGCATCTCCAACGGCGCCATTGTCGAGCGTGAAACCGGCTTCCACCTGGCCAGCCTGGATCAGGTCAAGTTATCGTTGCACAATCCCGATCTCACCACCGCTGCCCGCATCGCCAGCGCGATCAATTCCTATCTCGGCAACAACGCCGCCAGCGCCACCGATCCCGCCAATGTCGAGCTGCGCGTGCCTGCCAATTATACCGGCGGCGTGATGGGTCTGTTGACCGACATCGAACAAGTGAAGGTCGACCCCGACCAGCCCGCCAAGGTGATCATCGACCAGACGTCCGGCGTGATCGTGATGGGTGCCGATGTGCGGGTCTCCGCCGTGGCGATCGCCCAGGGCAATCTCACCATCCGCGTCACCGAGACGCCGCAGGTGAGCCAACCCTCACCCTTCTCCACCACCGGCACCACTCAGGTCGTGCCGCGCACCCAGATTCAGATCGACGAGGGCAAGGGCAACAAGATGACCGTGCTGCATCCCGGCGTATCGCTGCAGAGCCTGGTGGATGGCCTGAACGCCCTGGGCGTGGGTCCGCGCGACATCATCTCGATCCTTCAGGCGATCAAGGCGGCCGGCGCCTTGCAAGCCGATATCCAGATCATCGGATAGACGCAGCCATGGACCCCACCATTCAGAATGCGATGGCCATGGCTCAAACGGCGGCCCAATCAGCGCCTGTCAAGGTGCCCACGGCTACCGGCAATGTCGCCGTCGCCACCAAGAAGGCCAAGGAATTCGAGAGCGTGTTCATCTCGCAATTCCTCAGCTCGATGTTCTCCGGCATCTCGACCGACGGTCCGTTCGGCGGCGGTCAAGGCGAAGAGATGTTTCGCTCCATGGAGATCGACCAGTTTGGCCAGGCGATCGAACAGCGCGGCGGTTTCGGCCTGGCGCAGTCGGTGACCAACGAGCTTCTCAAGCATCAGGAAACGGCGCCCACGCAAGCAGTGACCGTGCAATGAACGAGGCAAAGATCGAGGATGTGCCGCGCATCGAACGCCTGATCTCCATGGCGGAGCGGCTTGTCGTCGCGCTGGAGGCCGACATTGCCGCGCTCAAAGCCGGCAGGCCCACCGAAATGATCAGCATGAGCCCGGAAATCCAGCGCCTGTCGATGCTCTATGGGCGCGAAGCGCAGAATTTCGACATCCGCATCGCCAAATCGGCGCCGCTCTCGCTGCGCCAGAAATTCGTCGCCATCACCACAAAATTCCGCGACGTGCTGATGCTGCATGGCCGCATGATCGCCCGGGTGAAGAATGCCTCGGAAGGCATGATCCAGGCGATCGCGCGCGAAGTGGAACGGATGAACCAGGCCAAGACCACCTATGGACCACGGCCCGGCTATGCGCCCAAATCGTCCGGCGCGATGATCTACAATAAAGTGATCTAAGACTCGGCGGCCGCTATCAGAGCAGCGACAGGAGAGCCGAGTCGCTGCTGGAGCTCGTGCCGGTGGCGCCGACCGTTCCGCCATTGACGATGGTCATGATGTTGTTCACGGCATCGCTGCTGCTGGTGCCGAGCAGCGACAAGGCCAGATTGTAGCTGGCGATCTGCGACGTGGTGGACGCCGAGGCGGTGCCGCTGTTGTTGCCGACGGCGGCCGCGGCGGGTGTCGCGTTGCTTTTCTGATAGATGCTCTGGATGTTCGACATCATGCTGAGCAGGGTCGAACGGGCCAGATCGGCGCCGGTCTTGGTCGAAATATCCATGGTGCCGGAAAGACCCAGGCCATAGGTGGGCGTCGTCTTGCTGGACGAACTCGAACTGGTGCTTGTCGTGGTCGACGATGAACCACTGGAGCTTTTGGCGGGAGCGCTCAACACCCCCGCGGCAATTCCCAACCGCAACAACGCATCGGAATCGGCGGGGCCGGAAATCAAGTCGATGGTCTGACCGGGATTGGCCGCGATCTTGAGCGACTCCGCATTGTTGGAGAAACCCAAGCTGGCCTTGCCCGCGCCGCCCAACTCGCCGTTGATCTGGGTGATCAGCGAATCCAGCGTGTCATTCGGACCGATGGTGATGGTGGCCGTGCGTGGCGCGGGACCTTCGACCTTGATCTGGAACGTGTCGCCGGCGCGCAACGTGGTTTGCGAAGTGAGGTCCACCGATTCGTTCAGGTCGATAGTGCCTCTGGGCAGTCCCAGCGCGTCCAGCACACTGGAACCGCTCGGATCAACCGCCACTGCTGCCCCGGTCGACTGGCCGGAGGCGCCACCGAATTGCTGGGTCCAGGCGATGGTGCCGTTGGCATTGAGCGCTGCGGCAAAGGCATTGCTGGTGTTCTGGATGGAGCGCGTCTGGCCCGGCAGAGTGCCCGTAGTGGTGCCGGCCAGATAGATCGTGCCGTCAGGGCCCACCGTCACCGCACCGCCCTGCTCACTGGCGGAGGTGCCCACATAGGACACGAAATCGGGCGTGGCGCTGGAGCCATTGTCGGTGAGGTTGAAGACGAAGGCATCGGTGCCACCGGTCGCAGCGTTGGCCACGCTGGCCTGGCCGCCGGCCGTGAGATTGCCGTTGCTGGTGGTGCCGGAGACATAAACCTGGCTGCCGGACACCGTCATGCTGGCGATGGCGCCTCCGGACTGGAGCGCGCCCAGATCTTGCGTCCAGACCGGGGCCGAATTGATGCCGGCGCCGCTGGCATATTTGCTCACCACGGCGTCGCCATTCTGGACACTGGCGACATACAGGCTGCCATCGCTGCCCACCGTCGTGGCGCTTACCTGGCTGGAGCCGGAGCTGGTGCCGAACTGGTTCTCGGACACCAATTTGCCCTTTGAACTATATTCCGCGAGATAGGCGTCGCCGGTCCCCGTCGAAGTCTGACCTTTGCCGATTACGCCGCCTGAAACGCTGCCGCCGATATAGACATTCCCGCTGGCATCCACGCTGACGGCATTGGCCTGGTTGGTGGCCAAGGTCTGGATCTGTTGAATCCAGTTCTGGTTCCCGTTCGCGTCATAGCTGGCGACAAAGGAATCGGTATTGCCGTTGGTGATGGAGGTGGTGGTGACGGCCGCGGTGGTCGAGCCGGTGATCACCACGCCGCCCGCCGGATCGAGCGCGATGCCATAGCCCGAAGCGCTGCCCGCGCTGCCCACCAGCTTGGACCAGGTCACATTGCCGGCGGAATCATATTTGGTGAGATAGGTGTCCTGGGTGCCCTGATTGAGCTGGTTGCCGAAATTGCCGGTGGCGTTGCCCAGCACATAGACGTTGCCGCTGGAATCCACCACCGTGGCCTGCGCCGTGGTGGTGCCGGTCGAGGCCTGCTGCTCGGTGCTGCCTACGCTGGCGGGCGTGCCGCTCAAATTCGAAATCTTGGTGATGCGGCCGCTTTCATCCGCCGGGGTGGTGGTGACCTGGGCGTTGGTGCCCGTTCCCGAAGTCGTGTCCACTTCGTTGGCCGCACCAGAATCGCCCACCAGCCAAAGCGCGGGCGTCGATGCGGCCGAGAGGGCAATATTCTCGTTGGCGCCGGGAATGATCTGAAGCCCATACGTGGCGGCGCTGTCGTCGGTCGGCGTGCCGCCCGTTTCGGTCTTCTGGAAGCGGGTGGAGAAGCCGTCGGCGGAAAGCTGCGAATTGATATAGATGACGATGTTGCCCAGGGTGAGCGGTCCTTGAACCTGGGAGAGATCGATTGCCACATTGGTGGTGGCACCGCCCTTGGTCACCCCGATGGTGAAGCTGCTGGAGGCGGAAAGGCCCGGCACCGGATTGTTGAGATTGGCGTTCGAGACCAGTTGCTGGGTGTTGTAGGTGTTGTTGGACAGCGGCACCTCGGCGGTGGAAGTGACGCTCGAAGACGGCGTGGCCGTCTGCACATTGTAATTGTTGAAGCTGGTGGACGAGAGATATTGTTGCAGCTGGGACAACCCCTGCTGGAACCGCGTGTTGAGGCCCACCAGCTGGCCGGGGGTCTCGGTGGAGCTTTGCGCCAATTGCGCCAGATAGTTCAGCGACCCGACAGTATTATAGACCGAGAATAATTTCTGATTGTCCTGCTCGAGCTTGCTGTTGCTGGTGGCGCCGGCCGAAAGCGGCACATTGGTGGTGCTGACGAAATTTGTGGTCGAAAGAATCTTCGCCGTTTGCGCATTGCTCTTCGTGATCGGATTGTTCCACGGCGGATTGTCATTGGCCGTGGCGCTGTTGGCGGACGAAGCGCTGGACGCGGTATTGACGGCGTTGGCGGCGGCGACCGCCGAAGGCGTGTCGTTTTGCTGAGCCTGGTAATAGCTCAGCAACACGGAATCCAAGCCGGAGAGGCCGCCGATTGTCATGGGGAAAATCTCGCATTTGGCCCGTTAAGACCCCCCTAACCGCGGCCTTTTCCCGAGGCCAAATTTCCCTGGAAAAACACGCTTAACGGGGCCTTAACGGCAACTCCGCAAGACTGGCGTCATGTACGCCCATGCCTATGCCCAAGGCCTGAAATTGTCGTCGCAAGGACGGCATTTCGAGGCGATCTCCTGTTTCGAGACCGCGCTGGCCGCCCAGCCCGACGACATCGCGGTTCTGTTCGCGCTGGGAAACACCGCGCAAGCATTGGGCATGGCAGTGCCGGCGGCGGAATTTTTCCGCAAAGTTCTGGCGCAGGAGCCGGGCCGGGTCGAGGCGCTGATCAATCTCGCCAATCTGCTTCGCGCCCAAGGGCAATTCGAAGGTGCGCGTGCCTTGCTTGAGCCCGTCCTGACCCGTCACCCTGAAAGTCCGGAACTGCGGCTCACCTTGGGCTCGATCTGGCGCGAAGCCGGCGACCGCGAACAGGCCAAGCATCTCACTCGTGCGGCTCTGGAGCTTCGCCCTGATTACGATCTGGCCCTTTCCAATCTGGCCGATCTTTTGGCGGTGGACGGGGATTTTGAGACCGCCCGAACACTGTACGATCGTGCCCTGAAAGCCGGAAACGGCCATGCCCAGATCCGCCTCAACCGCGCCATTTTGCATTTCCAGATGGGCAATCTGGCCGAAGGCTGGCGCGACTATGCGGCCCGCACCGAAATTCCCAACAAGGTGCCCGTCACCGATTTGAAGCTTGGCGAATGGCGCGGCACGTCGCTTGAACGCACCCGGCTTCTGGTGCGCGCCGAACAAGGGGTGGGCGATCAGCTGATGTTCATGAGCCTGATCCCCGATCTACTTGCCCGCGCCGGACAGGGCCAGGTGATTCTGGAATGCGAGAAGCGATTGGCGCCGCTGGCGGCGCACTCCTTTCCCGGGGTTTTGGTCAGGCCGCAATCGCTTGCCACCGTGAACGGGGTGGTCAAGGCCGATTATAGCTGGCTGAAAAAGGATGGCGGCGCCAACAGCGTCACCTTGATGGGCTCATTGCCGCGCTGGCTGCGCAAGACGCTCGCCGATTTCCCCAAAGAGAATGTGTTTCTCAAGCCCGAGGCCGAAGAGAAGGCGAGTTGGAAAAATGTTTTCATGGCGCTGGGGTCATCTCCCCTGACCGGCATTTGCTGGCGCAGTGGCAAATCGGGCGGCCATCGCTCGACACAATATGCGCCGTTGGAGATATGGGGCGCGTTCTTGCGCGATCTGCCGGGCAGGGTCGTCTCCTGCCAATATGATGGCACCGCCGAGGAGATCGCGGCGCTGGAACAGGCGAGTGGCCGCAAGATTTTCGTGCCGCCCGCGCTGGACCAGAAGAACGAGCTGGATCGCACTGCCGCCATGCTGTCGGCATTGGATTGCGTGATCAGCGCGCCCACGGCCGTATCCTGGCTGGCCGCCGGCGTGGGCGTGAGGACGATCAAGCTGAACTATCATTTGAGCTGGACCGCCTTCGGCCAGTCCTATGAGCCCTTTGGGCCCGCCTGCATCACTGTCGGACCCAAACGCCCCGGCGATTGGCACGAAGCCTTCGCCAAAGTCGCGGCTCTTATCGCACGGCCTGGCGCGGCATAGTTTCTCGCAACGCCTGGGCCAGATCGGTGGCGATGCGCGATGCGCCGCTTCCGTCCAGGGTCGCAAGACCGGCGGTGCGCATGTCGAGCCTCTGGATCGGATCGTTCAGCAGCGCTTTGACCTGCCCAAGAATATTCTTATCCGTCACAGCGGACGTGAGGCCAAGCGAGACGCCCATGCCGGCATCGTCGAATGCGCCGGCTGAACGTGCGTGATCTTCCGTCAGACCAAGATAAAGAGCCGGCACGCCGAACGCCGCCAGCTCATAAGCCGTGACACCGAAGGCACAGAGCGCCAGATCCGCCGAAGCGTAGGCGATTGCCAGATCTTCGGCACCTTCCACCGTTTCGAAATTGCTTTTCATTCCAGCTATGGTCCGCGCCACACCGCTCGCATTTTCCATCCCGCTGCCGATGACGAAGCGGACACGCACGTTCAGCTCCAACGGGAGCAGCGCCCGGGCCGCGCGCAAAGTGAGGCCCTGCGGGTCGCTGCCACCCATCGCGACCAGCACAGTATGCCAGGGCGTGGCCGGCGCGCGGGCCGGAGTAAGATGCGGGTTGAGCCCCAGAAGCGCCCATTCCCAACCGATGCGCACGATGGTGGATGCACCATTCCAATCCAATGCACACGCCTGCGGCACCGGCGGATAATAGGCAAAATCGCAGGCCAGCCGCGCATCGGAGCCATCGTCAACGATGGCGATAACGCCCACGGATTTGCGCAATATATCGACTTCTCGCCGGGACGGATTTTCGCGCCCATCCAGCAGCAGTATATCGGGCTTGTGGCTCGCGATCAGCGACGAGAGCGCGCCATGGTCTTCCACCATCGTCACTTCAAAGCCCGCCCGCCGCATCGGCATCGCTGCGTCTTCGCTGCCGTGAAGCGCAAACAGGACGCCGATGCCCTGGCCGTCCCGAAGCGCGCGCGCCAGCGCCACCATGCGCTTGACATGGCCATAGCCGAACTTGCCGCCGCCATCGCAGCGGATCATTGCCAGGCCGGAAGGAGGGCGAAGCTGTTTCTGCTTCACATGGCCGTTGATGGCGCGCAAACCGGGTTCGCGCTCCAGAAGCAAGAGGAGATCGGCAAGAGACGCTTCGCCGGCGCGCGCTTGAAGCCGTTCATGCAAGGCCTCGACAAAGGTGAGATCGTCCGGCGTGTCCACGGTCAGGCGCCCGGCTTCGCGCGCCAGGGGCGGATAAGCGGGGGCGCGGGCGATAGGCACGAAATCGGGATGAAGCTTGAAATAGCCCGTGACATGCTCGCGGGCGACCGGATCATGGCGCGCCTCACGCATCAGCTTGATGAGACCACGCCTGGTCAGCGGATCCACACCCTCATGCGCGCAGGCCACACCCTCTTCCATCAGCACATAATCGCCATCCTGGGCGATCAGGCTGGCGACCAGATGGTCGATGAAGCCCGCATCCACGAACGGCGCATCGGAGGAAACCCGCACGATGATATCGGCGGCGAGCTGCTCCGCGGCCATCGCGAAGCGGGAGAGAACATCATCCTCGGGTCCGCGCACCACCGTGATGCCGTGTGCCGCGCCGAATTCCACAATCGCTTCATCGAGAGGATTCGTCGTGGTGGCGATGGCGATGTCCTCGATCAGCTTCGAGGCTTTGAGGCGATGAACAATGTGCCAGACCAGTGGTTTGCCGGCGATAGGCTTGAGGACCTTGCCCGGCAAACGGGTTGAACCCATCCGCGCTTGTATGATTGCTACAACTCGCGGCTTGGCAGGACGAGCCGGATTCACGCGGCTTCGCCTTTGTAATTGGCACGGATGTGGCGAAGCGGACGCATGCCGTCCTCCGGATCAGCACGCCAGTCGCGGTCCGCAAGCTCGGATGGCTGAGGCCCTTTGAACCCGCTACCGTCCGCGATCATGCTTTCGCGGATGCGTGCGATCACCGGCGCAATTTCATGCGGCAGCCAGCAATGGCCAGCCGAATATTCCGCACCTTTGCCATCGAGATCGAGATGGAATTCCACCGCTCGCGCGCCCCAGCGATGCACCGCGCGCTCGATCACCGCGGGCCGCCTAGTGTGATCCGACCAGCCGGTGGGAAGACCGATGGCGTCGCGCAGGACAGCAATGGCGGAGAGATTGGCTTCTGCCGCCGGCGTGGGATAGGCCGAGACGCAATGGAGCAAGGTGACGTCCTTTGCACCGCCGCGCTGAAGCGTGCGGGCAGCGATGACGATCTCATCCATGGTGGCCATGCCGGTGGACAGGACCACGGGCTTTCCGGTGGCGGCGCAGGCCTTGAGCAGGTCGCCGACCAGAAGCTCGTAAGAGGCGACCTTGTAGAAATCGACAAAGGGCGCCAGTTCGGCCACCGCTTCCCGGTAAAAAGGGGTGCAGGAAAAATGGATTTTTCGGGCCGAACAGTGTTCGGCCAGAGCCCCCAGGTGGGACAGGGGCAATTCCCATTCTTTGCGTGCCCGGTGCTTGGGGCTTTGCGCCAGGATCTCGGGCGCGAACATGCGGTCGATCTTGAAAAGCTGGAACTTGACCGCGTCGCAGCCTGCATCGGCGGCCGCATCCACAAAGGCCTTGGCGCGCGTGAGGTCGCGGCCGTGATTGCTGGAAGCCTCGGCGATGAAAAGCGGCCAGGAAGGGTGAGCGCCCATTTACCTTTTTTAAAGCCGGTATGGCTAAAAAGCAGTTAACGGAGCCTCCACCACGGCCCTTCGGGCCTGTTTTTTGATGGCCTACCGCTTCGCTACTTGAGGCCTTTATGTGTCACGCCGCCGCGAAAAATTACCTCCGGGCTGGCGTCCATCACGGCTCGCGGATCGCGGCACGCGAAGATCACGACATCATCGAGTGCGAGAGTTGCGGCTTCAAGCATGCCTTGCCGCTGCCCGACGCGGCCATGCTCGAAGAGGTTTATCGCGAGGATTACTACACCCAGGAAAAGCCGACCTTTCTCGCCCATGCCGGCGAGGACCAGCTCTGGGGAGAACTGGCGCAGACCGACAGGCTGGAGATTCTCGAAACGCTTTTGCCGCCCGATCGTCGGCGTTTGCTGGATGTGGGATGCGGGCCCGGTTTCTTTTTGCAGACCGCGCTTCGGCGCGGCTGGCTGGCGCATGGCATCGAACCATCGCGCCAGGCGGCGGCACATGCGCGCACCCTGGGCGCGCTCGTCACCGAAGGGTTTTTCAATGATGCCAGCGCCGCAGCACTGGGCCGGTTCGACGCGATCAATCTCAGCAATGTGCTGGAACATGTTCCCGATCCCGGCCAATTGCTGCAGCTTGCGCATGGCTTGCTGGAGCCCGGCGGCGCCATCTGCGTGACCGTCCCCAATGAATTCTCGCCCACGCAGATCGCGGGCCGCGCCGCCATCGGCGCAAACGATTGGTGGGTGGCGCCGCCGCATCATCTCAACTATTTCAATTTCGACTCGCTCACAGGTCTCATCGCCCGGTCGGGATTTGCCGCAAAAGCCCGCACTACCAGCTTTCCCATGGAAGCCTTTCTGATGATGGGCGAGAATTATGTGAACGATCCGGCGCTGGGCCGCGCCTGCCATCATCGCCGCAAGAAATTCGATCTCGCCTTCGAAGCCGCGGGGCTCAAGGAAACACGGCGCGGGTTTTATCGCGCCCTGGCGGAATTGGGCATCGGCCGCGAAGCGGTAGTGATCGCCGTGAAAGCCCCATGAGCGCCCGGCCCTTCTTCATCGTCTCTTCGGGGCGTTCGGGCACCGCAATGTTGCACAAGGCGCTGAGCGCGGTCGCCGGCGTGGAAATGCATCACGAATATATGGTGCAGATCATCCAACCGTTGGCGGTTCAGCGCTATCTGGGTCTTGTCGAAGGGGAAGCCGCCACCAAGGCAATCGCGGAAACCTATGGCGCGGCGATCCGCTACAGCCAGGCCGCGCATTGGGGCGATTCTTCCAACAAAGTGTCCTGGCTGATTCCGGAATTGGCGGCGGCTTTTCCTAAAGCGCGCTTTGTGCATCTGGTGCGCGATGGCCGCAAAGTCGCCAGTTCCTATTTTCACAAGCTGGGCGATGAATGTTACGACGACCGTTCCACGGCGATCCTGCAGGCGCATTACGACGCGCCGCAGACCCATCCCGCCCCGCCGCCGGAAAAGAAATATTGGTGGCCGCTGCCGCGCCATGGCGCCAGGGATGCGGAAATTTTCCGCGCCTTCAGCCAGTTCGAGCGCCTCTGCTGGCATTGGGCGGAAGTGAATCGCCTGGCGCTGGAAGAATTGTCGCAGCTTCCCCCGGAACGAACGATGTTCGTGCGGCTGGAGGAACTTCGCGCCTCGCCATCCGAGGTGCGCGCGCTTTACGAATTCCTGGACCTGCCCTGGCGCACGGAGGGCTATGGCGTTTTCGCCCGGCCCCACAACGTCAACCGGCCGGAAGACCGCCTGCTCGATCCTGTTCAGCGGGGCCAATTCGAGGCGATTGCCGGAGATATGCTGGCGCGGTTGGGCTATGCCGGACGCCCGGAATATGCGGTCAATTATTAGAAATTTAACGCTGATCGGCGGATCATGGTTACCGGACTCTTGACCGGTACCAAAGCCCATGCACGCCGAGCTGCCAGCCTGCGACCTTTGTGGCCAGGAGGCTCTCCATTTCGCTTATCAACCCGAGCGTTCCACCCGGGAGCTGAGGGTCCATATCTGCGGCACTTGCGGGCTGGTGCAGAGCCTGCCGCGCACCGACCGGACACAAGCGCGCCATGACGCGGCGGTGTCGGGCGGCGCCGATTGGGGCAATGTCCGCTACGGCAAAGGCTTCCGCACCCAGGCGGCGATGGACGCGCTGGCGCGTCACGTCAAACTGGATGCCCCGCTGACGCTGTTGGATGTGGGCTCCAATCGTGGCTCTTTCGCCAAAGCATTCCTGGACGCGGCGCCCAAAGCCAACCTCACCGCGGTCGAGCCGGACGAACGTTATGCCGGCAGTTGCGCGGACCTGCCGCGCACCAAATTGATCTGGGCCCGCACCGAACAAACCGATTTTCCCGACGCCAGCTTCGACATCGTCCATTCCTGCCACACCATCGAGCATCTCGCCGCGCCCTTCCAGGCACTGAAAGACCATGCCCGGGTTCTGAAGCAGGGCGGACTGTTGGTGCTGGATGCGCCCAATGTCGCGCTGATCGGCGGCGATGACATTCTGGAAGAATGGTTCATCGACAAGCATCTCTATCATTTCTCGAAAATCACTCTCGCGCGAATGATCGAGGCGGCCGGTTTCACCATTGTGGCCGAGCCCGATCCTTCCGACCTCACCAATCTTCTGCTCGTGGCCCGCAAGACCAAGGTGCCCGCAGCGCAGATCGCGCCCGATCCCGCCGAAGCCGCATGCGCCGAAGCCTTGATCCAGCGCTATCGCCACACCCGCGCCGCCAATCGCGAGGCGTTAGCGGCCGCGGCCCGTGAACTGAACGGCCTCAAGCCGCTGCGTGTGGCGCTGTGGGGCGCGGGCCGGCTGTTCGATTCCCTGGTGCTGGCGGGTGGATTTGATCCCAAATCGCTTGCTCTGCTGATCGATGCGCACCTGATTCAATACATGCCCGACCGCCATGGCGTGAGACTTTCCCGGCCCGAGGCGCTCAGCGCCACGCCGGTGGATGTGATCGTGGCGATGTCGCGCGCCTTTTCCGATGAGATTGTGGCGGAAGCCAAAAAGCTCGCGCCCAACGCCCGTGTCATTCTTTATGCCGATCTGTTGGCGCGTGCGCGCCTCAGCCACGCGGCCTGAGGCAATCATGATCCAGCACTCCAAGAAACACGCCCCTGCCAATGACGTCTCGCTGGAAGTCAAATTGCGCGAAGCCGCGCGTTTTATTCGCTGCCATTCCATCGCCGCCATTTTCCATGCCGGCTCGGGCCATCCCGGCGGCGCTTTGTCGGCGGCCGATCTGTTGGCCTGTCTTTATGGCGCGGAACTGAACGTTTGGCCCGCCACGGCGGCCGATCCCAATCGCGACCGCTTTGTTCTCTCCAAAGGCCATGCCGCGCCGGCTTTGTACGCGGCGGGCGCCCATTTCGGTTTCTGCGACGCCAAGGCTTCGCTCGGGCTGCGCAAGCTGAACAGCCCGTTCCAGGGCCATCCCCATGTGCTCGACCTGCCCTGGGTGGAGACATCCACCGGTTCGCTGGGCCAAGGCATGTCGGTGGCGCTGGGGATGGCGATGGGCCTCAAGCTGCAGGAGATACCGGCGCGGGTCTATACCCTGCTGGGCGACGGCGAGTTGCAGGAAGGCCAAGTCTGGGAAGCGGCAATGGCGGCGGCGCATCACAAGCTTGAGAATTTCTGCGCCCTGATCGACTACAACAAATTGCAAAGCGACAATTCCAACGCGGCGATCATGGGGCTGGAGCCGCTCCCCGACAAATGGCGCGCCTTTGGCTGGGATGTGGTCGAGATCGACGGTCACGATATCCCGCAGATTCTGGGCGCGCTACGCAAAGCCGGCGCCACGCATGGGCGCCCATCGCTGATCATCGCTCACACCGTCAAGGGCAAAGGCGTGCCCACCATGGAAAACATCCCCGCCTGGCACGGCAGCGTGAAGCTGACGGAAGCGCAAACCAAAGACGCCCTGGTGGCGCTGGGCGCGAACGAGCAAGAGATAGAAGGCTTTCTCCATGTCTAATCCGGCCCTGATCGCCAACAGCGATTCATTGCGCGAAGCCTTTGGCAAAGCCTTGTCGGCGCTGGGTGATGAATTCCCAAATTTGGTGGTGCTGGATGCCGATATCGCCGGCGGCACCGGCGTGCATCATTTCCGCAAATCCCACCCCAGGCGGCTGCTGCAATTCGGCATTGCCGAACAGAATATGATGGCGGCGGCGGGCGGCTTGGCGGCGACGGGCTTGATTCCCGTGGTCACGACCTTCGCAGTGTTCTGCCTGCGCGCCATCGAGCAGGCGCGGCTTTCACTCTGCTATGCGCGGCGCAACGCCAAGATCGTGGCCAGTCATCCCGGCCTGGATGTCGGGCCCGACGGCGGCTCGGCCCAGGCCTTGGAAGATCTGGCGGCGTTCCGTGCCATTCCCGGCATGACCGTGATCTCGCCCGCCGATCCCACAGAAATGACGCTGGCGACACGGGCGATGCTGGAATATCAGGGCCCCGTCTATATGCGCTCGGGCCGTAGCCCCGCGCCGCGGCTGTTCGGCGACGACCACACATTCGAAATCGGCAAAGGCCAGATCCTGCGCGACGGCGATGACGTCACCATCGTGGCGTGCGGGGTGGAAGTGGCGCGCGCGTTGGCGGCGGCGGACATGCTGAGGCGCGACGGCATCTCGGCCAGGGTGGTCAACATGCCCACCATCAAGCCCATAGATACAACGCTTTTGACCACCTGTTCCTTGGAGACCGGCGCCATCGTCACCGCCGAGGACCACAATATCCACGGCGGGCTGGGTGGCGCAGTGGCGGAAGCCCTGGCCCAGACCAGACCCTGCCCCATCGAATTCGTGGGCGTGCGGGACACATTCGGCGCATCCGGCGAGCCGGAGGAGCTGGCGCAGCATTTCGGCATTTCCGCGCCCTTCATCGCCGACGCGGCGCGCCGCGTGATCGCGCGTAAGAAATCATGAACCGTTTCTCGCTGTCCGGAAAATGCGCCGTGGTCACTGGCGGCAGCCGCGGCATCGGCCGCGCCATCGCCCTTGGCTTGGCGGACGCCGGCGCGGACGTGCTGATCACCTATCGCGAGCGTCATGGCGATGCCGATGCCGTGGTGCGAGAGATTCTTTCCAAGGGCCGCCGCGCCAAGGCGGTGTCGATGGATGTCACAAACCCCGTCAGCATTGCGGCGGCGGCGACCGAGGCCGCGGGCTTCGGCACGATCTCGATCCTGGTCAACAATGCCGGCGTCAACAAGCCGACCGATTTCGATCAGATCAAGGACGGCGACTGGGATTTCATTCTCGACACCAATCTCAAGGGCCCGTTCCTGGTGGCCCAGGCTTTCCTGCCGCTGCTGAAACAGGCGAATGGCGCTTCGGTCGTTCATATCGGCTCGGTGAGCGGGCAATATGGTGGACCGCGCACCGCCCATTATGCCGCGTCCAAAGCGGGGCTGATTTCGCTGTCGCAGGTCCTGGCCCGCTTCGGCGCGCCTCACAATATCCGCTCCAATGTCGTCGCCGCGGGGCTGATTGCTTCCGAGATGGCGGCCGGCGGCCTTCAGGCCGCCAGTGTGCAGAAGGCAGCGGAGAATATTCTGCTGGGGCGTATGGGCACGCCCCAGGAAGTTGGCGACGCAGTCACGTTCCTGGCCAGCGATGCGTCCTCCTACATCACGGCGCAGACCATCAACGTCAATGGCGGCCTCTACTTCTGATGACCAGCGGCAAAACCCTTTTGATCGTTTCGGGCGGCATAGAAGCGGCCGATGCGGCCAAGCGCGCCAAGGAAATGGGGCATATGGTGGTGGTTTCCGACATCGACCCCAACGCGCCGGGTTTTGCGTTCGCCGAGTCCTGCCTGATCGCCGACGTCTATGGCCCCGAGGAAACCGCGGCGGCGGCGGAACGCTACAACCGCAAGATCCGCAAGATCGACGGCGTGCTTTGCGTCGCGGCCGATGCCCCGATCACGGCGGCGAAAGTGGCCGAGCGCTTGGGCCTGCCGGGACTGCCGGTGCATGTCGCGGAATTGGCCTGCGACAAGCTGGCGATGAAAAAATGCTTTCGCGATGCCGGCGTGGCAGTGCCCTGGTTCCAGGAAGCCGCCACCCCGCAAGAGTTGCAACGCATCGCGGTGGAGCGTGGGCGCGACCTGGTGATCAAACCCGTGGACAGCCGGGGCAGCAGAGGCGTGCAACGCGTGGCACTGGTGGCGGATCTGGCCAAGGCCTTTATGCTGGCGCAATCCTATTCCCCCACCCAGCGCGTGATGGTCGAGCAATATCTGGACGGGCCGCAGGTTTCGACCGAAAGCCTGGTCACGGGCGGCCAATGTTTTACGCCCGGCTTCTCCGACCGCAATTACGAATTCCTGGAATGCTATGCCCCTTTCTTCATCGAGAATGGCGGCGATCTGCCGAGCCATTTGCCGCAGGAAACCCAGGAAAAAGTTCGCGATCTGGTGGCGCGGGCCGCCCAAGCCATGGGCGTGCGCGAGGGCACGGTGAAAGGCGACATTGTCGTCCATGACGGCGAACCCTATGTGATCGAATTGGCGGCGCGGCTTTCCGGCGGCTTCTTCTGCACCCGCGAGATTCCCTTGAACACGGGCGTGGATTTCATCGGCGCGGCGATCAGGATCGCGCTGGGCGAGAAAGTCGCGAAAGAAGACGTCACGCCAAAGCACTTCACGCCGGTGATCCAGCGTTATGTCTTTCCCAAGCCCGGCACAGTTCGCACCGTCAACGGCGCGGAAGAGGCGCGGCGCGTTGCCGGAGTGGCCGAACTGGTGATCACGGCGCGGCCCGGTGACGTGATTCCACCGGCCGGCGACAAAAGGCCGTCCGGCGCCATGGTGCTGGCCACGGGGAAAAATCGTGACGCGGCGCTGAAAGCGGCCAATGACGCGCTTAATCTGATCCGGATCGAGACCGCATGAATGCGCCGCTGCGCAATACTGAGATGGGCGCGGAAAGCGCATTGCGGGTCTTTGCCTTTTTTCATCTCAACCTTGCTTTCTCTTCCATCGAAGAGGAACGGCGCGGCGATGTGATCGCGCGCTGTTACTGGCCGCTGCTGCAACTGGCAGAGCGCGCCGGGCCCATTGGCATGGAATTGTCCGGCTCCACGCTGGAAGAGATTGCCGCACGCGATCCGGAATGGATCGGGCGCGCCCGCAGCCTGATCGAGCGGGGCCGCATCGAGCTGATCGGCTCCGGCTTCAGCCAGATGATCGGTCCCCTGGTGCCGGCGCGGGTGACGAAAGAGAATTTGCAACTCGGCAACGAAACCTATGTGCGCCTGCTGGGCGCGCGGCCGCGCCTGGCTCTGGTCAACGAACAAGCTTACGCAGCAGGCCTGGTCGGGCTTTATCGCGATGCCGGCTATGACGCCATTATCATGGATTGGGAGAACCCCGCCGCCCATCATCCCGAATGGCCGGCCGATACCCAATATCTGCCACAACGCGCGTTGGGAGCGGACGGGCGCGACATCGCCCTGATCTGGAGCAACACCACGCTGTTTCAGCAATTGCAGCGGCTGGTGCATGGCGACATCGCCCTGGAAAATTATCTGAGTTTCGTGCGCGGCCGTGTGTCATCCCAGCCCCGCGCGCTTTGTCTTTACGCCAGCGATGCAGAGATTTTCGGCTTCCGGCCCGGCCGGTTCAAGACCGAGGAAATATTGTCCGGCGATGAATGGCTAAGGCTGGAGGCGGCTTTCACTTCCATCGCCAAGGAAGCGCGCATGGTGCGGCCTTCCGAAACGCTTTCACTGCTGAGCCTGCCCGGCGCGGGCCGGGTTCTGTCGCTGGAAAGCCCCGAATGTCCGGTGCCGGTGAAGAAGCAGCGCAAATACAATCTGGCGCGCTGGGCCGTGACCGGACGGGACAATCTTGCCATCAACGCCGCGTGCCAGCGCATCTATGAGGGGATGCTCGCAAGCGAAGCGCCTGACTGGAAAGATCTCTGCACTCTTTGGGCCAGCGATTTCCGCACCCATGTGACCGAGAAGCGCTGGAACGCTTATCGCGCGCGTCTCGAAGCCGCGGAAGCGAAATGGAGCAAGCCATCGCCGCCCCGGCCTGAACGGCGCGGCAATGTGGTCGAAGACCGATATTTTGAAGTGAAAACGCCTTGGTTGACCGCCGCCCTGGACCGGCGCCGCGGGCTGGCGCTGGCGCGCCTGAAATTCGAGCACCAGCCGAGCCCCGTATTGGGCGGCCTGCCCCATGGCTATTTCGAGGATATCGCGCTGGCAGCCGATTGGTACACCGGCGACAGCGTGTTCGAAGCACCCGGCGAACACAAGCTCACCGATCTGGAATGGTGCGAGACAAGGATCGCGCACGAAGCTGATGGCAGCGTGCTGGTGTTCGGCCAGATCGACACACCCAAAGGGCCCATTCAAAAAAACCTCCGCTTCTCGGCGACAGCGCCGTGTGTCGAATTCGATCTGACATTTGACTGGAACGATTGGGGCAAGGGCGTACTGAGGCTGGGCCATTTTACCTTGTTGCCCGATGCCTTCGATCATGCCGCGCTCAGCCTGGCGACCTGCAATGGCGGCGGCCGGGAAATCCATAAGCTTGCCGGACGGACGATCGACCATGGCGCGCCGGTATCGTTCCTGGTCTCTTCCAGCCACGGCTTCGGCATGACCGAGGGGTGGAGCGAGATCGGCGACGGCCGCGTTTCGCTGAGGATAGAGGTTGACCGCGCCAGCGCACCCTTACTGGGAATGCTGACCCATAAGCGGTCAGGCGAAAAACTTTTCTGCCAGATTCAGCTATCGGCGCTCGAGCTGGACGACACCAGAAAACCCGGCGCCTATCGCCCAGGCCCGCGCCGTTTCCGCTTTTCCGTAAGCGCCATATAATTCCTTCTTCAAAACGACAGCGCGTCTTGGTCGAGACCCGCCTCCCTGCGCGTGCGTGGCACGCCGGCAGGGGAGGGTGAGTAGCGACAACGTACGAGCGTAGCAGCGCTTGCGATGCGAAGGCCGGATGGGGTAACCAAAAAAACAGACGGGCGACGCCCCCCGGCATCGCCCGCCTGCCCCATGTCCCACCAATAACTGTCCCACGCCTCGGGGACGACGATTCCGCCTTGCGGCGGTCGTTCGATTTTTTTGAGAAACCAAGGGCGGCGGACGCGATCGCTCGCGCCCGCCGTTTCCTTGAGGCGTATTAGCCACCCTGGAAGAGAGACAGGATGCTCTGCGGCGCCTGATTGGCGATCGACAGGGCCTGAATGCCAAGCTGCTGCTTGACCTGCAGGGCCTGCAACGACGCGCTTTCCTGCGCCATGTTGGCGTCCACCAAATTGCCGATGCCGGTCGTCAGCGTATCGGACAGGTTCTGGCTGAACGTTCCCTGGATCGAGAACTTCGCCGCACCGGCCGACAATTTGGCCAAGGCCGCGTCGACGTTGGTGAGAGAAGTCTGGATCGTGGCGACCAAAGTGGACGCCGAGGTCATGGTCGAGATCGAGGCGGCGGTCGCCACGGTCACGATCGTGCCGGACAGGCTCATATTCTGAGCCGCCACGGTGATGCGGCGCGAGCCGTCAGCTGACGCCAAGGCGGTCAACTGACTGGTCGAGCCATTGACCAGGTTGAAGCCGTTGAAGGTGGCGTTGGTCACGATCGTGGTGATCTGGCCCACCAAAGCCTGGAAGGTGGAGTTCAGCGCCTGGCGGCTCGCGGTATCAAGCGAGGCGTCGGACGCCGAAAGGGCCTGCTGTTTCATCTGAATCAGCAAGTCCGAAATCGACTGGCCCGCGGACAGGGCGACGTCGATCGAGGATGTACCGTTATTCAGCGAGCTCGTCACCGCCTGATAACCGGCAACCTGGGCACGTTCGTTCTGGGCGATGGCGAAAATCGCGCCATTGTCACGCGCGGTGGCGACCGTCATACCGCTGTTGATGGCGGACTGGGTCTGGGCCAACTTGCCCTGCGTCTGATTGAGGTATTGCAGTGCCACCATGGCACCGGTGTTGGTGTTGACACTAAAAGACATGGATCCCTCCGTTCTGGGTTCACGTGCGTACGCACGGGGCGTTTTGCCCACGTGACCCATGGCAAGGTCCGTGCCGGAGCCTGATTCAGATTCGCTTAAACATCGATTTTGCCAAGCTGAGGAAAAAAGCGCCCGGTCAAGTTTGCCGGCCGGCAGCGGCAACCGGCAGAATTTGCCGCGCGAATGGCAATTCTTGCCTAGTCGCGCCCGGCAAATAATTCCACTTTGAAAAAAACAAGCCGCGCTTTTGCTGGAAAATTTTGTGTGAAGAAATTTGCTGAACGAATTCTTTAGCCAATTCGCGCCGGCTCAAACAGAAAGAGCGGCGCTTTCGCGCCGCTCTTTCCCGCTTCGATACAATAAGAGATCAGCCGTTCTGGAACAGCGACAGGATGGTCTGCGGCGCCTGGTTGGCGATCGACAGAGCCTGGATACCCAGCTGCTGCTTGACCTGCAGGGACTGCAACTGCGCGCTTTCTTGCGCCATGTTGGCGTCCACCAGATTGCCGATGCCGGTGGTCAGCGTGTCGGACAGGTTCTGGGTGAAGGTCGCCTGGATCGAGAACTTCGCCGAGCCCGACGACAATTTGGCCAAGGCCGCATCGACGTTGGTGAGCGAGGTCTGGATGGTGCTGATCAATGAAGAGGCGCTGGCCTGGGTCGAGATCGAAGCCGCGGCGGAGATCGTCACGACCGTGCCGCTCAGACTCATGTTCTGGGCTTGCGTGGTGATGTGCCGCGAGCCGTCGGACGAGGCGAGCGCCGTGATCTGGTTGGTCGAACCATTGACCAGGTTGCAGCCATTGAAGGTGGCGTTGCTGACGATGGTGGTGATCTGGCCCAGCAAAGCCTGGAAGCTGGCGTTCAGGGCCTGACGGCTCGCTGTATCGAGCGAGCTATCTGACGCCGAAAGTGCCTGCTGCTTCAGCTGGATCAGAAGATCCGAAATCGACTGACCCGCAGACAGAGCGACGTCGATCGAGGAAGAGCCGTTGTTCAAGCTGTTGATCACGGATTGAAGACCCGCAACCGCGCCCCGTTGATTCTGGGCAATGGCGTAAATCGCACCATTATCCTTGGCGGTCGCCACTTTCAGGCCCGAATTGATCTCGCTCTGAGTCTGGTCGAGCTGACCCTGGGTCTGATTCAAATATTGCAGCGCCGTCATCGCGCCGGTATTGGTGTTGACGCTAAAAGACATGGGATTTCTCCATCACTTCGTTGGGGGGCGCACGTTTCTCGCGAACCGTATTGATCCATGCCGAAAGTTTGCAATCGCCGTGCCGCGCCCCTTAACCGACTATATGGTTGATTTTGCTGGTATATTTCTTCAACGCGGGATCGCCCAGTTAGGCATGATTTGCCGGAGTGGCAAAGTTTGCCGCGGCTTTTGATGCCTTCGCACCTTGAAGGCACAAAAAAACCGGCGTGGAGCGCGCCGGCTTTTTGAACAAGGCGTGTGAATTGCGTCAGCCGACCTGAGCCAGGCCTTGCATGATGGTGCGATTGATCTGGATCAGGGGATCCAGCGGCGCCTTCTCGCGCGTCACCTTGCGCGAATATTTCGAGACGAAGAGCGACAAGGAGACGATCTTGGCCCGCACATCCTGGGTGAGGGCGTTGCGGTCATCCATGCAGTCGGCCGCCAAGGTGCGCCACAGACGCTTGTTCCAGTCCACCGCCTCGACCAAAGGAGTGCCCTTGGCGTTCTTGCTCTTGGCATCAAGAAGCGCGCCCGTCACCTGGCCGAAAAGGCGATATTCCGTCGCCCGCGGGTCTTCAACCGCGCGCTGAACGTCTTGGTAGGTTTTCAGGGACATAACTCAGTCGCTCCTGTTCATACTCAAATAGCTTCCGGCACGCCATCAACGCCTTGTAATATTCGCGACGATTGACGTCGCGGCTGATTTCGACGCATTGCGCAAGAACGGCGCGATTCTGGATCGCACCCATGAATTCCGTCATGCGCAGGGCGAATTCATTGTAGGGCTCTTCGCTGGTATCGCCGTCGAGATACATCATCATGATGGCGAGATAGACCAAGCGGGCCGGCGTTTTGGCGTCCTTGGGCTGCAGGATGTCTTTTTCCCGGAGCACACAGGCTTTGTTTTGAATCACCAGGCTGGTGCGCTTGTCGCCGTTGGAAAGAACGGCGCCATTGAGCACAAATTTTTCGCCTGGCTTCAGGGACAGTTTGAGCGGCATGCGGGGGGTCCTTGCCTATTCCTCTCACTATAGGCCGGCAAAGTTAATAAAAGCCTGATGTCTCATGCTTTTTCGTTCACCAGAGGTTAAGCATCAGGGGGTTTGATGGGGGGCCAATTTCTTGATGAAGAGCCCCCCACATGGCCGCTGCCGCCGCGCTTAAAAGCATCGACTCATTAAGCGGCGTGGGCGCCAAGATGGCCGCCCTGGAGCGGCTGGAACTGCTCTTCGACCAGGCCGCGTCGCAAAATGAGCGGCACAAATCGAATATCGCGCTGAAGCGCGCAGTGCGCATCTGGCGCAGAGGCGACATTGTCCGCGCCACGCAATGGGCGCTCAAGGCTGTCGAAACCGACGACACCAATCCCAAGGCCTTCCACCTTCTCGCCATGGGCTTGGAGCGGATGGGTCATGTTCACAAGGCTCTGGTGACGTACGAGCGCGCTTTCCAGCTCGATCCCGCCGATCCGGAGCTTCTGGTCAATCTGGGTTTGACCGCCTGGAATCTGAAAATGACCGACGGCGCGGCGAAGCTGTTCGAGCTTTACATCGCCGCCTGTCCCGACTCGCCCCTGGGCTACAACAATCTGGGCAGCGTGTTGTGCGATCTCGGCCGGCCGGACGAAGGCATCGAGATATTGCGGGCCGCGATCTACCGCATGCCCGGCGAAGCGATCCTGTGGAATTCGCTGGGCACCGTATTGGCGGAAGCGGGCCGCGCCGATGAGAGCCTGATTTTCTACCAGGAAGCCATCCGCCTGCAGCCCAGCTTTGCCCGCGGCTATCACAATCTGGGCTATGCCTATCAGCATCTGGGCAAGCTCGAAGACGCACTCGCCAATTACGATCTCGCGCTGGACCATGTCACGGACCCCACCGAAAAATTGGAAGCGAGCCATTCCCGCAGCATCTGCATGATTGGCGCCGGCAAGCTGGAGAACGGCTTCCGCGAATATGAGATCCGCAACAATGAACGCTTCCGCGCCTATACGCATCATGTGATCAAGGCGCCCTATTGGAATGGCGAGCCCGTCGAAGGGCTGAAATTGCTGCTGGTCGGCGAGCAGGGTTTGGGCGACGAATTCATGTTTGCCAATATCCTGCCCGACGTGATCCGCGATCTGGGTCCGGACGGGAAATTGCAGATCGCGGTTGATCCGCGTCTTATTCCTCTGTTCCAACGCAGCTTCTCCATGGCTGAAGTCGGTTCGTATGAAGACCGCACCTTGATCGACAAGGATGGCAACAAGGCGCTGCGCTTTGTTCCGTTCGCCGACAAAGACAATGTGCCGGACATGTGGGCGCTGATGGGGTCGGCGCTGGGGGTTTACCGCAAATCGCTGGCCGATTTTCCCCACCAGCAATTTCTGACCCCCGATCCCGCGCGGGTCGCAGAATTCCGTACTCGCCTGGCCAAGCTGCCGGGGAAGAAAGTCGGTGTATGCTGGCGCTCCATGATGCTGGGCGCCAAACGCGCCAAATATTTCTCGGATATCGAAGGCTGGGCGCCGCTTCTGAAAACGCGGGGTGTGAGCTTCGTCAATCTACAATACGGTGATTGTGCCGAGGAACTTGCCCGCGCCGCCGAACAGCACGGCATCCATATCCATCAGATGGAAGGGCTGGACCTTCGCGACGACATAGATGGCGCGGCGGCCTTGTCGGCGGCGCTCGATCTGGTGTTGTCGGCGCCGACCGCTGCCGCGGCAACCGCGGCCAGTGTAGGCGCAGAAGTCTGGTTCATCACTGCCGGACGCGCCTGGCCGCAATTGGGCACGGAAGAATATCCCTGGTACGCCAAGACGCGCGTGTTATGGCCCGAACGGTTTGCCGATTGGGCCAGCCTGATGCCGCGCGTCGCCACCGAACTCGCCGCCTTCGCCGTGAAATAGCTTCTATTGCTGCTGTTGCTGCTGCTGGTAAAGCCGCTCCGGCCCAGAGGGCGCGGCGGCCGTCATGGGGCGGGCGACTTTCAGAAAATCCTCGTGCCGCACGGGTTCTTGGGTCGGATCGATCGCGACGGCGATGGACAATTCGCTGTCGGCAATACCTTTGAACGTGCCGCGCGTTGGCGGCACATCGGCGTAATCGCGCCCCACCGCCGCGCGGACATGGCGCTCGGCCGTCATCATATTGTTGGTGGGATCAAAACCCACCCAGCCCAGGCTGGGCATCCATGCCTCGACCCAGGCATGGGTGGCATCAGCTTCCGAACGATCGCTGCTGCCGCGATGAAACATATAGCCCGAGACATAGCGTGTGGGCACGCCCCATTGCCGCGCCACGGCGATCATGATGTGCGAAAAGTCCTGGCACACGCCGCGCCGTTCGATCAACGCATGTTCGATCGGCGAATGGACTTCCGTGATGCCCGCCTCATATTCGAAGGAATCATAGATCGCCCGCATCAGAATCTTCATGGCCGTCAAAGGATCGCCCGACGGCTTTTGGATGTCGGCGATCTTCATGAAAGTGAGAAGGTCGCGTGATGGCCTGGCGAATTTCGACCCCCCCAGCATGTCGAATTGCTCGACGCTCAAAAGCCCGGGCCCATATTGCGCCCATACTTCATCCGCTACCTGGCCGGGCAAGATAGGATGATCGCCCATTTCCACGACGGATTGGACTTCGATGCGCAATTCCTCATGCTCGCGCAGCAGATTGAAATGATAGACCGCGTTCCCCAGATGATCGGTGTAAGCGTAGAATTGCGCACGGGGATTGGTGCTGATCTGGAAGGAGCGCAACGTCTGCGGTCCCTCCGAGCGCGGCTGCATGCGCAACTCCATCACCGATTCACGCACCGGGACTGTGTAGCGGAATTGCGTGACGTGGCGGATGGAATAGAACATGCATTTTCCAAACAGCTAGAGGACGGTTTCAGCACCATATGTGATGTAGGACGCGAAGACGGCTTCGTGGATTTTCTCGCATTGCCGGGTGATGTCGTTGAGAAAGACATCTATCCCGCCCGACAGCAACTCGTCGATCTGGCCGAAATCGACGCCCGCCTTGAGCCGCCCCGCCAGTCTCTCCACCGCCGCGCGGCGCCCGGGGGGCGCGGCTGGCGCGACATGGGCCAGCGCTTCACTCATGCGATCAATGGAAAAACAGATGGAGTGGGGAAAGTCTGCGTCGAATAAAAGAAATTGCGCAAGTTTTTGCGGCCGGACCGAGGCGGTATAGAGCTTGGTATAGGGTTCGAATGCCGTGCAGAATTTGAGCAGCACCAGCCAATCGAAATATTTGGGCTGAACCCCGTCCTTGCGGAAATAGACATCCAGCAGCCGGCCCAAAAGCTGCGCCCGCTCGATATATTTTCCCAATTCCAGGAAATACCAGCCCTCATTGTGACTGAGGGTGGAATAGATCACCCCTTCCAGCGCCTGCATCTCGTCAAGCGCACGGCGAAACAAAGATGCCGGCGCATGCGCGCGGATGGAATCGCCTTGTACGGCGGAAAGATACAGATAAAGCCGATTGAGATTGCCCCACACTTCGTTCGACAGCGCCTCGCGCACCTGGCGGGCATTGTCGCGGGCGAGAGTGAGCGAGGCGATCAGGGAGGATACATTCGCACGATCGAACGCCAGTCTTTTGGTGATGGCAAAGGCGTCATCCGGCACCTCATCCCAGGACATGTGGCCCAGCGCCTGCACCACCCTGGCCCATGACGCGCGCCCGTCATCCGGTGTCTGCTCGGCCATGGATTCCAGCTTGACCGCCAGCACGCGCGCGGTGTGCTCGGCCCGCTCGATATAGCGGCTCATCCAATAAAGACTGTCGGCGACCCGGCTCAGCATCAGGCGCTCAACACCCAAGTGTCCTTGGAGCCGCCGCCCTGCGAGGAGTTCACCACCAGGCTGCCCTGCTTGAGCGCCACCCTGGTAAGCGCGCCGGGCACCAATTTGGTCTCGGCGCCGGCCAGGATGAAGGGGCGCAAATCCACATGTCGTGCTTCGACCCCGTCGCCCACGAAAGTGGGCGCGGTGGAAAGCGCGATGGTGGGCTGGGCGATGTAATTGTCAGGATCGGCTTTGATCTTCTCGCCAAAGGCAGCGCGCTCGGCCGGGGACGCATGCGGTCCCACCAGCATGCCATAACCGCCCGATTCCCCCACCGCCTTCACCACCAGCTTGTCGAGGTTGGCCATCACATGGGCGAGCGATTTTTCCTCGCGGCAGAGGAAAGTTTCGACGCTGCCCAGGAGCGGCTCTTCCGACAGGTAATAACGGATCAGACGGGGGACATAGGCATAGATGGCCTTGTCGTCCGCGACGCCGGTGCCCAAGGCGTTGGCAATCACCACATTGCCCGCGCGATAGGCATTGAACAGACCCGGCACGCCCAGAGAGGAGTTTTCCCGGAAAATCAGGGGATCGATGAAATCATCGTCGATGCGCCGATAAATGACATCGATGCGCTTCAACCCTGATGTGGTGCGGGTATAGACGACATTGTCGTTGACCAGGAGATCGCGGCCCTCGACCAGCTCCACGCCCATCTGGCGGGCCAGGAAGGCATGCTCGAAATAGGCGGAGTTGAACACGCCCGGCGTGAGCACAGCGATGGACACGTCCTGATCGAAAGGCGCCAGCGCGCGCAACGTGGCCAGCAATTCCAGCGGATATTGCTCGATGGCGCGCACATTCATGCTGCGGAAGATGCCGGGAAAGGCCCGGCGCACCACATCGCGGTTGGCCAGCATATAAGAGACGCCGGAAGGCACGCGCAGATTATCTTCCAGCACCAGAAACTCGCCGGTTTCATTGCGCACCAGATCGCTGCCGCAAACATTCACATAAGCGCCGTGCGGCACGGGAATGCCGCGCATCTCGCGGCGATAATGTTTGGACCCGAAGATCATCTCCCGCGGCACGATCCCGTCCTTAAGCACCTTGGCGTCGCCATAGATGTCGCCCAGGAAAAGATTCAAGGCATGGATGCGCTGGATCAGGCCGCGTTCGACATGGTCCCATTCCTTGGCCGTGACGATCCGCGGCAGAAGATCGGTGGGGATAATGCGTTCCGTCGCCTGGCTGTCGTTATAGACGGTGAAAGTGATGCCCTGATGCAGGAAGCTTTGCTCGCAGGCATGCTGGCGGCGAGCCAATTCGTCCAGAGGCAGGCTGGTGAGCCGGCGATCCAGAGCCGCATAAGATCCGCGCGGCTTTCCGTCGGGCGCGAACATCTCGTCATAGGCTGCGCCCAGCCGGTAGCGGGCATAGGGCACATCTTTTCCCGCCAAGGCGGCACGCGGCAGTTCCGTTAAAGGATCGGGTCCGCCAAAATCCTCGATATCGGCCAGCGCCTCTTGCTGCATGATGCCAGTGTGGCGGGATGCCGGGGATGGTCAAGGCCGGTTGCATGGGATTCGCCGATATTGGCGGTGCTTAGAATATAGGCATGACGATTATAGGCACGCCAGCAGCGCATCCTGGTTGGGCGCGGCGGCAACTCGAATCTCCGCGAATGTCAGCTTTTCGAAAGCGGTGGCGGTGTTGGCGCTGATGCAGATGGCGATCAGGCGATCCGTGGCCAGGTCATCCCGCGTCACGCACTCGGCGAACAGAACTGCACTTTTAGGCGAAAAGAACAACGCGGCGTCGACCTCGCCTTGGCGGATTGCTTGAACCGTTTGCTCCGGCAGCCGGGCGACTTTTTCCATGCGATAAAGAATTTCGTGCCGGGCTTGAAAGCCACGCGCGGTCAATCTTTCGCATAATGCATTGCCCGCCTCTTCGCCCGAAGCGTGCAGCAGAACGCCCGCGCGGGGATCGGCCCAACGCGCCACGGCTTGGGCCAGTGTGGCGGCATCGCCCGCTGCGCTCTGTACACGGAGGAATCCGGCGTCTCGCGCCGCGGTGGCGGTTTGCGCACCGACCGCGAAAATCGCAGGCCGGCGATTGGGCGTGCGCCGCGCCAGGGCCCGCACCCCATTGGCGCTGGTCACCAGCACAGCCTGGATTCCGGCAAGGTCCAGTGGCGCACCATCCAGGAACTTTACACTGAGAAGCGGCGCCAGCAGGGTTTGATGACCCATCGCCGCCAGGCGACGGGCGATCTCCTCGCCATCCTCGCGCGGCCTTGTCACCAGAATTCTCAACCGCATCTTCCTTGCTTTGGCGGCCTCTCGTCTGATTTAGAGAGATGGCACGATAAGGATCTTTGCTTGGACAAGTGGACGATATTAGGCCTGGAAACCAGCTGCGACGAAACTGCGGCCGCTGTGGTCCAGGGCGCGCCGCCCGGTCCGGGCAAAATCCTGTCCAATATCGTCTTCAGCCAGAATGAAGCACATGCGCCCTATGGCGGCGTGGTGCCGGAAATCGCCTCCCGCGCCCATCTGGAGATATTGGATGGCCTGGTCGAGCAAGCGCTCGCCAAGGCCGGCATCACACTCGATGAGGTGGATGCCATCGCCGCCACGGCCGGTCCCGGCCTGATCGGCGGGGTGATGGTGGGGTTGACCACCGCCAAGGCTCTGGCACTGGCGACAGGAAAGCCGCTTCTGGCGGTCAATCATCTGGCCGGCCACGCGCTGACAGCGCGGCTCACGCATGGCGTGGATTTTCCTTTTTTGCTGCTTTTGATCTCGGGCGGCCATTGCCAATTGCTGGCGGTGGAAAGCGCCATGAAATTCCGCCTTTACGGCAGCACCATGGATGATGCGGTGGGCGAAGCGTTCGACAAGACCGCCAAATTGATGGGCCTGCCCTATCCCGGTGGACCGAATGTGGAGACGCGTGCGGCGCGCGGCAATCCGCGCGCCTATGCGCTGCCCCGACCCCTGCTGGGGCGTGGTGGCATGGACTTTTCCTTTTCCGGTCTGAAAACCGCGGTACGCCAATTGACCCAGCAAAAACAGGCCAACGTCGACGATGTCTGCGCGTCATTCCAGCAGGCGGTGATCGACATTCTCTGCGATCGCACCGCCCAGGCCATGGCTCGCTTCCGCCAGGATTTTCCCGGCGAGACGCGGCCTGTTCTGGTGGTGGCTGGCGGCGTCGCCGCCAATCAGGCAATCGGTGGAGCCTTGACGCAATCGGCGGAAAACCACGCTTTCGAAATTCGCGTTCCGCCCCCCAATTACTGCACCGACAATGCGGCCATGATCGCTTGGGCCGGGCTCGAGCGGCACGCGCTGGGGAAGCGCGATCCGCTCGATGTTAGCCCGCGTGCGCGCTGGCCATTGGCGTCGTTAGACGGCGATGGCCAGGGTGGCCAGGATGGCGATGGCGCTTAGAAAGGTGAGCGCGCCGGTGACGCGATCAAGAAGGGCGACGCTGGGAATGGAAAAAAAGCTCATGGGAAAATCCTCAAAAACAGACCCGGAATGGGGTCTTATGCTGCACTGCGATATAAGGGGCCTTGAGGGGGCATTCAAGTGAATGATTTGCGACCTATGAGCTTTAACTATTTATTAAGTAACTCAAATATGTATTTGATAATGAACAGAAATTTGTCGAGAAATAATATTTCATTAACCGACTACGCACCTGCAGCATAGAAGGGTTGCAAACCGTGAAAATCGCCACCTGGAACATCAATTCGGTGCGCCATCGCATCCACCTCCTCACCCGCTTTTTGCGGGACCAGCAGCCGGATGTTCTGTGTCTGCAGGAGACAAAAGTGGTGGACGAGCTTTTCCCCAAAGCGCCCCTGGCCAAGCTGGGTTATGTCCATCAGGCGATTCACGGCCAAAAGGCCTATCACGGCGTGGCGGTGCTCTCGCGGCTGCCCTTCAGAAAAATGGGTACCCAGGATTTCTGCCGCGAAGGTCACGCCAGGCATATGGGCGTGACGTTCGAAAATGGCCTGGAGCTGCACAATTTCTATGTGCCAGCCGGCGGCGACATTCCCGATCCCAAGAAGAATGAGAAATTCGCGCACAAGCTTCATTTCCTGGGCGAGATGGAGAAATTCTTTGCCGCCCGCAAAGCCTCACGCGGCGATCCCGTGATGCTGATGGGCGATCTCAATGTGGCGCCGCTGGAAAACGATGTCTGGAGTCACAAGCAATTGCTGGATGTGGTGAGCCACACGCCGGCGGAAACGCGGCTTCTGGGTGACGCCGCGGCGGCGTTCGACTGGAGCGACGCCACTCGCAGCTTCATTCCGCCGGAGGAGAAAATCTATTCCTGGTGGAGCTATCGCGCCATCGACTGGGAAGCATCAGACCGTGGCAGGCGGCTGGATCATGTCTGGCTTAGTTCCGGCCTCAAAGGCGCGCTGAAATCCCAGACCATCCTGAAGAAGATGCGCGGCTGGCAGAAGGCGTCCGACCATGTGCCGGTGATGGTGGAGATCGACTTATGAATTGGTCGCGCGGCCGGACGAAAAACCGCTTCACACTTTTTCTGGCCGACGCTCCGTGAGGCTAGCTCTGCTGCGCCACGGCCCCACCGGTTGGAATGCGCTGGGCCGTATCCAGGGCCATACCGACATTCCCCTCAGCGACGAAGGCCTGGCGAAAATGCGCGGGCTTCTGCCGCCTCCATCCTTCGCGCAGGCCCGCGCTTTCGCCAGTCCGCTGCTCCGAGCGCGCCAGACCGCCGAGGCGATGGGATTGGCCGAACCCATCCTGGACGCGCGGCTGATGGAACAGAATTGGGGACGCTGGGAAGGGTTGAGCCGGACGGAAATCCTGGCGCGGGATGGCGAAGATGCCTTCATGCGCGCGGGCATGGCGCTTCGCTTTCGGCCGCCGGGCGGTGAATCCACCGAAGAATTGCACAGCCGCGTCGCGGCCTTCCTGAAGGATGTGGCGCGGGAAAGTAAGGACGCCATCGCCGTGGCGCATATGGGCGTGTTGCGTGCCGCCTATACGCTGGCGACCGGCTGGGACATGAGCGCACCCATGCCGCCGGATCTCGATATTTCCAAAGCGCTGATCCTCAGTCTCACCAGCGACGGCGTTCCGACCATTCACGCGCTGAATGTGGATTTGCCCGCCAGAGACTGATCAGGTCCAGAACGGCTTTACGTCACGGAATTTCTTCCAGCGCCTGAGCGCCTGCTTGGCGATATGAGGCCGCCTGGCCCGGTACCAGCCCGCCACCAGGCCCGCCGCATAACGCTCGCCCGGCGCCGGCCGCTTGGCCTCGGTTTCGCGCAGCAATTTGGCGATGGTGGCGCGGACATGGGCGATGTCGTTGATGGCGCCCAGATGTTCCTGCAACCCTCGCAGCTCGCGGACATAATGCTTCACTTTCCGCCTGGGATAGAGCGGGGCCAGGAATTCGGCGGTGTACCGCAATTTCTTGAGCGCAATGCGCAGGCCATGGAGATTCGCTTCGTCGCCGTCGCGCGCCTTCTTGCCACGCTTGAGCGCACGCGCTTGCTGGCGGTCCAACAAACGCTTCGCCACCCGGGACAGTTTGGTGTCTCGCGCCAGCGGCAGGCGCGAATGGGCCAGCCCCGCGACATCTTCGGTGAAGAGGGCAAAATCGGCGCCCGCGACGCAATCACCGGCTTCCTTCCAGGCCCGGTCGCGCATCTCCTCCATCCGCGCCCGGAGATTGAGGAAAGCCTCGTTTTCATTGCCTTCCGCGGGCGCGTCGAGCAATTCGGTGAGAAAGACATCCAGGTCACGGGCGGGGCCCAGCCGGCTGGAGAGAATCTTGGCGCGGCTGCGCAAATCGCTCAGCCAATCCTGCTGGAATTCCTCACCAAAAGCCTTGAGCACCGTTTCCAGCCGACGGAGCGCGACCCGCAATTGATGCAGGCCTTCGACCGAGCGGCCCGCCCGCAAGGTGGCGACATTGGCGGTCAACTGGGCCAGGCAATCCGACAGAGTGGCGCGGAAAACATCTTCCGGACGCATGGCGCGGCTGATGCGGGCCGGATGGGCCTTGACCGGCTGGGCGGGGCCCAAGCCTTTGCGCGCAAGCGAATGAATGGATGCCAAGCGGGGATCGTCCATGCGCGGCAATTTATGGAAAGGCACCGCCAATGCAAGATGGCTCAGATTGGGCGGACCGGTAATCCTGCTTTGGCCAGGGCAGCTTTCGCGTCCGCGATGGTGGCTTGGCCGAAATGGAAGATCGAGGCGGCCAGCACGGCGCTGGCATGGCCTTCGGTGACGCCCTCGACCAGATCGTCCAGCGAGCCCACGCCGCCCGAAGCGATCACCGGCACATGGACAGCGTCGCTGATGGCGCGGGTGAGCGGGATGTCATAGCCCGATTTGGTTCCATCGCGGTCCATCGAGGTGAGCAGTATCTCGCCCGCGCCATAGTCCACCAGCCTTTTGGCATGTTCGACGGCGTCGATGCCGGTGGCGCGACGTCCGCCATGGGTGAAGACTTCAAAGGCCGGCCCGTTGTGATTGTGATTGCCCTGTTTGGCGTCAATCGCGGCGACGATGCATTGGCTGCCGAATTTCTCCGCCGCCTCGCGCACGAATTCGGGGCGGCGCACCGCTTCGGTGTTGATCGAAACCTTGTCGGCGCCGGCCAGGAGCAAGGCGCGGATATCTTCGAGAGTGCGAACGCCGCCGCCCACGGTGAGCGGCATGAAGCAGACTTCGGCGGTGCGCCGCACCACATCCAGCAGAGTGCCGCGCGCCTCATGGCTGGCGGTGATATCCAGAAAACAAAGCTCGTCGGCGCCCGCCGCGTCATAGATGATCGCTTGTTCGACCGGATCGCCGGCGTCGCGCAGTTGCTCGAAATTGATGCCCTTGACCACGCGGCCGTCTTTCACGTCCAGGCAGGGGATGATGCGGACCTTCAGCATCAGCGTCCTCGGGCCAAGGCGGCGATGTTCATCAAGGCGCGGCCGCAGACCGCTTGCGCCGGAACGGCGGTGGTGCGGCTCAGGGCTTCCGCCTCTAGCAGCATGTCCAAGGCATCGGCCAATTTCCCTTCATTCCAGCGATTCGCCTGGGCTTTGAAGGATTGTTCGCGCAGAAAATGTACCGGCGGCCGCAGTTTCTTCATCGCCATATCCAGGCTTTCGCCCCGGCCCATATTTTCCTTGACCAAAGTGAGACGTTGAAAATGCCCCATCGCGCCGCGCAGAACCTGGTTGACGGAGATATCGGCAGTCCAAAGCCGCTCCAGCGCCAGGTCGAGACGGGGAAGATCGCCGCTGCCCGCCGCGTCCGAGGCTTCTTCCGCACGGGCTTCGGCCTCGTCGCCCATCACGGCATTGATGTCATCCAAGGTGATGGAATTTTTGCCGTCGGCATAAAGCATCAGCTTTTCCAGCTCGCGCCGGGTCACGCCCCGGTCGGAGCCAAGCCGCGACACGGCGTCGGCCAGGGCATCGGGCGCGATCGAGAAGCCTGCGCCACGCAGCGTATCGCGCACCATATCTTCCAGGCCGCGCGCGGTATCGGCGTAGCAGGCGATTGCCGCCGCCTTGTCGGTATTGCCGAACAATTTGGGCAAGCCGCTGGATCTGTTGAGATCGCCGCCCTCCACCACCACCAGGGCGTCGCCCGGCAGATCGTCCAGGAACTGCTCGAACATATCCGCGAGATTGTTGGTGGCGCCGCGGATCCTCACCACCCGGCGGCCGCCCATCATGGAAATCGCCGCCGCTTCGTCAGCCAGGCGGGCGGGATCGGAGAGCAGCGCGCTTTCATTCAGATCGGCGACATTGAAGGCATCGGCGAGATCGGCCACCACGCTTTTGAGCAATTTCTCCGCCCGCTCCTGAACCAGACCGGCATCGGGGCCATAAACCAGGGCGGCACGCAGATGCTTGGGCGGATTGGCGGCGAAACGATCCGCCTCCTGGGCCTTGACGATCATCGCTTGCCGCTGAAATAGGCGCCCAGATCCATGCGGATGCGATCGGCCAGATCGTCGGCGGCGCGGCGGTCGGAATCCTGCTGCACCGCCAGCGACGAATAGGGTGCGTTGGAAACATTGTAAGCCGCAAGGCTGGCTTGCGTGCCGCTGGTCACCTTGGCGCCCTTGGCGTCGTTCAAGACATAGCTGACCGTCAGCGTGTCGTTATAGCGGGTGATGGTGGCGTCGTTCTGCAGCGCTACGCCGGCCGATTCCTGGGTCAATGTAAGCTTCAGGAAATAGGCCTTGCCTGTCTCGTGCCCGTCAGAGCCCAGAAGATCGATCAACTGATTGCGCAACTCATAGCCAGCATTTTCCGGCACCGGCTCGACATAGATCGAGGCCAGTACCGGACCCAGCTTTCCACCGCCGCCATACATGGGATGAAAGCCGCAGCCGGCGACGGCAAAGGAGGCGCAGACGATGATGAGCGCGCGCTTCATACCACTATGTTGACTATACGATTTGGTACGTAAATCACTTTCTTAGGTGTGTTGCCGTCCAATAGCCGCCTTACAGGGTCCAGCTCCAGCGCCTTTTGTTCAACTGCTTCTTTTTGCAGCCCTTGTGCTACCTGCATGGTCGCTCGCAGCTTGCCATTCACCTGGACGGCGATGGTGACCGTATCGGTCTTGAGCAGGGCCGGATCATGCTTGGGCCAGGGCGTTTCGGCCACCAGCCGGTCATGGCCCAACGCCCGCCAGCATTCTTCCGCCAGATGCGGCATCATCGGCGCGGCCAGCAGCACCATGGTTTCCAGCGCCTCGCGCCGCGTGGCGGCGTCGGCCCCCGGCGCATCGGCGATGGCGTTGGACAGCATATAGAGCTGGGCCACGGCGCGATTGAACCGCAGCACGCTCAAATCTTCCGTCACCGCGGCGATGGCCTTGTGCGCGGATTGGCGCAACGATCTGGAAATGTCGTCACTGGGCACGGCGTGCGTGCCGGGCGCGGACAGGCCTTCCGCCTCGCTCACCAGACGCCAGATGCGCTGGACAAAGCGCCAGCAGCCTTCCGCCCCCGCATCCGTCCATTCGATATCGCGCTCGGGCGGCGTATCCGACAGCATGAACCAGCGGATCGTGTCGGCGCCGTAATCGGCGATGATAGCCTCGGGCGCGATCACGTTGCGCTTGGATTTGGACATTTTCTCCGACGAGCCGATCTCGACCTGCACGCGATTGTCCTTGCGGAAGGCCCTGTTGCCTTCTTTCACCACTTCATCGGGCGAGAGCCAGCCGCTCTGGTCGCGATACGTCTCGTGACAGACCATGCCCTGGGTGAAGAGACCGGCGAACGGTTCCTGGATCGAAACCAGACCCAGGCGATTCATCGCCCGGGTGAAGAAGCGCGCATAGAGAAGATGCAAAATCGCGTGCTCGATGCCGCCGATATACTGGTCCACCGGCAGCCAGTAATCCGCCGCGTCCTTGTTGACCGGCGTCTTGGCGTGGCTGTCGCAAAAGCGGATGAAGTACCAGGAGGAATCCGCGAACGTATCCAGCGTATCGGTGTCGCGCGTGGCCGTTCCGCCGCATGATGGGCAGGTCGTCGTCTTCCATTTGAGATCGCGGTCCAGCGGATTGCCGCTTTTGGAGAAGTCGATCTTTTCCGGCAGCAGGACCGGCAGGTCTTTTTCCTTCAGCGCGACCACGCCGCATTTCGGACAGTGGACCATGGGAATGGGACAACCCCAGGGCCGCTGGCGTGACACCAGCCAATCGCGCAGACGAAAATTCACCGTGCGCTTGCCCATGCCGGCCTTTTCCAGCCGGGTGGCGATCTCGGCCTTGGCCTGATCAACACTCATGCCGTCAAGAAAGCGGGAATTGGCCAGATGGCCCGGCCCCACATAAGCCTCGTTGCCGATGGCGAAACTTTTGGCATCGGCGTCATCCGGCACCACCACCGGCGTCACCGGCAGCTTGTATTTGCGGGCGAAATCCAGATCGCGCTGGTCATGCGCGGGGCAGCCGAAAATCGCGCCGGTGCCGTAGCCCATTAGCACGAAATTGGCGACCATCACCGGCAACTGCCAGTTCGGATCGAACGGATGCGCGGCCCTGAGGCCGGTGTCATAGCCCAGCTTTTCAGCCTTCTCGATCTCGGCTTCCGCTGTGCCGGTCTTGCGGCATTCGGCGATGAAGTCCTGCAGCTTGAGATTGCTTTTCGCCAATTCCTGGGTCAGCGGATGATCCGGTGACAGCGCCACGAAGCTGGCGCCGAACAGCGTGTCGGGCCTGGTGGTGAAGACGTCCAGCTTTTCGCCGTCAGACAGCTGGAACTGGAAGTTGAGGCCTTCGCTGCGGCCGATCCAGTTCCGCTGCATGACGCGGACTTTTTCCGGCCAGCGGTCCAGAGTGTCGAGCGCGGTGAGCAGCTCTTCGGCAAAGGCCGTGATCTTGAAAAACCATTGCGACAGCTTGCGCCGTTGCACCACCGCGCCGGAGCGCCAGCCGCGGCCGTCGATCACCTGCTCGTTGGCGAGCACGGTCTGGTCCACAGGATCCCAATTGACGTCGGCTTCGCCGCGATAGACGAAGCCGGCCTGATAGAATTGCAGGAAAAGCTTCTGCTGCTGGTGATAATATTCCGGATCGCAGGTGGCGAATTCGCGCGACCAATCCAGCGACAGGCCCAGGCGTTTCAGCTCGGCCCGCATATGCGCGATATTTTCATGGGTCCAGTCGCGCGGGCTTACGCCCTGGTCACGGGCGGCATTCTCGGCGGGAAGACCGAACGCATCCCAGCCCATGGGATGCAGCACGTTATAGCCTTGGGCGCGGCGGAAGCGGGCCAGCACATCGCCCATCGTATAGTTGCGGGCATGGCCCATATGGATGCGCCCCGACGGATAGGGGAACATCTCCAGCACATAGCATTTGGGCTTGTCGCCATGATCGGGTGTGACGAACAACCGGCGGCGATCCCATTCGCCTTGCCAGTGTTTTTCCGATTCCTTGGCGTTGTAACGCGCCATCTGTTGCCTTTCGATTCGTGGCGTTGGGACCTCGCCTCGGTCGAACAGGCTAGTCCATCAGGAAATAATTACGCGCCGGGATTCAAAGTTGCCAGACGCAATTCGCGCGCGCGGGTGAGGATTGCATCTTCAAGCTTGTGCGCCGTGTCGGGGCTGGGGGCGGCGTCAGTCCAGGCCGCGCCATTGCGGGTCTGGCGGAAGACGACGACCTTCAGGCCATCGGCGCGCAGATTGCGGTCGAGGATATAGATGGTGACCTTCAACCGCTCATTGGGCGCATTGGGCGCGACATACCAGTCGGTGATGATCACGCCGCCGAACGGATCGGCGCTGGCCAGCGGCATGAAGGACAGGGTGTCGAGCGAGGCGTGCCAGAGATAGGAATTGACCCCCAGGGTCATCTTGCCGGAACCGCCGGCGACAATGGTGTTGCCCGTCTCCATGTCGGTGGTGGTCTGGTTGCCGCCGCAGCCGGCAAGCAGAGGCAGCGTCAACGCGCACAGCATCAGGGGCAGAATTCGCATCAGGTTCGTTTCCTTCGACGGTGCCCAACAGGGTCACCGTCCACCCCCTGGCCAAGCTCGGCTTATACTGGCATGGGGGCGGCCACGCAACGGCGCGCGCCTTGTCGCGGGCGGGGCGGTTTGGCTTATGTTAGAAGGACTTATGGCGGGGCGGAAATTTCAAAAAGGCAATATTGCCTGGACCGGAGGAGCGGCTTTGAGCCTGTTCCTGACCGGAACCCCAGCGCTTGCCCAGGAGAACGGCCTTACGCTTGATCCCTATCAGGCGGAGTTGGGCGATGCCGAACTGTCCCTGGGCGGCATGGCCAGCGGAGCCGTGTTTGACGGCAATCTGAAAGGCCAGCCTGCGGCGTCTGGCGTGGCCAAAGCGATGCCCCGGCTGCACCGCGATTATGATTCGGGCCTGGTGTTGGGACTGGACGCCACCCTGGCGGTGAGCGATCCACTCTCGCGCGGGCGCTATGACGGCGACTTTTTCGAGAAACTATATGGCGAGGCGCGCACCGGCCTTGGCCGGGTCGAGATCGGTCTTACCGATGGCGGCGGCTATGACGTGGCAGTGACCGGGCCCAAAGTGGATGCCCAGGTTTCGCTGGACAACCCGCAGACGACTTTTTTCCGCGATCCTTCCACGCATCATGCCGTTTCCGACATCTTCGCGCTGCGGACGGAGGTGGGAGCGTCTTCCAACTATGCCAAATTCACCTATGTGAGCCCGGCGCTGTTTGGGGCACAGGTGGCGCTGTCTTTCACGCCCAGCCAGAGCCGCGAGATCGTTCCATTCCTGCACCAAGGACCGTCCGTGCCGGACCGGCAGAGCGACATGTGGGAAGCGGGCCTGCGCTATTCCGACGATTTCGGCCCGGTCACGCTGACTGGCTATGGCGGCGTGGTCGAAGGCGACGGCGAACACAAGCTTCCCGGCCAGGAAGGCGTGAGCGATCTGGGCGCGGGGGTGCGGGCCGATTACACGGTGAGCGACGATCTCATGCTGTCGTTGGGCGGCTCCTATCGCCAGAGCAACGCCTATGCGTTCGACATCACGCACAGCGAACAGGCCGGCACCACGCACGCGTTGTTTGTTTCGGCCGATGCTACCTATGATCAATGGGTGGCGGGCGTGGAGTATGGCAATGGCAATGCGGATGGCGTCGCCGGCCTGCCGCAGCTTGGTCTCAATGCCTATCAGGCCTCGCTAGGCTATGTGCTTAACAAGAATTGGCAGATCACCGGCGGCTGGCAGAGACTGGATTATGCGCGCGCCACCGGCCTGTTCTTCAACGGCGCGCCGCGTCTGGGCATGGATGCGGGCTTCCTGCATCTCAATCTTCACGTCTAGGTCAGCGCACCGATCGCGGCGAACCCGGCGAAGCCTTTCAGCAGCGGTACATTGCGCGCGGTGACACCGCCCAGCGCCAAGACCGGCAAAAGCGAATTGCGCGCCATCAACCGGGCGCGCGCAGCCGTCAACGGCGGGGTGTGAGGATGACTCTTGGTGGCGAAAATCGGCGAGAGCAGCGCCGCGTCCGCATGAGCGATGCGCAAACCCGAATCTGAATGTGCCGCGACGGTGATAACCCAGTGTGGCCGGAGCGCCCGCCAATGCGCCGCTTCGCGGGCCCGTTTTTCGGGCAAATGAAGCCCGTGCAGACAGTCAGCCAGGACGGGATCATCCGATACCAGGAGGATCAAGCCGCTTGTCTCGGCACGCAGGGCGTCCGCCAAGGCATGACGGCGCGCGGCATCCCGTGCGCGCAAGATCACCATGCTGCCCTTGGGTAGGCGGCGCGCCGCCGCCACGGGATCGGGGAGACGTTCGTCATCGGTCATCAAAACCAGGAAGCCCGAATTGAGGCGGCCGAGGTCTCTTGCTAACTTCGCGCCCGACATGACCATTCCAGAAAATCTCAGCGCCATTCTGGCGCGCATCGACGCGGCACGGAAGGCGGCGATCGCGCCCGCCCCCCAAACAAGATTGGTGGCGGTGAGCAAGACCGTGGCCCAGGAAGGCATCCGCGAGGCATTGCAGGCGGGCCAGCGCCTGTTCGGCGAGAACAGGGTGCAGGAAGCCCAAGCCAAATTCCCGCAATTGAAGCAGGAATTTCCCGACCTGGAATTGCACCTGATCGGGCCGCTGCAGACCAACAAGGTAAAAGAGGCCGCTGCCTTGTTCGACGTCCTCCAGACCTTGGACCGGACCAGGCTGGCCGACGCCCTTGCCGCCGAACGCGACAAAAGCGGCAAATGCCCCCGTCTTTTCATTCAGGTGAACACCGGCGAGGAGGCGCAGAAAGCCGGCGTGATGCCAAAGGAGACCGAAGGCCTGATCGCCTATGCGCGCAAATTGAACCTGCCCGTGATCGGGCTGATGTGCATTCCGCCCGTGGAAGACGATGCCGCGCCCCATTTTGCTTTCCTGGCCAAGCTGGCCAAGGAAAATGATCTGTCCGAACTCAGCATTGGCATGAGCGGCGATTTCGAGATGGCGGTGCGATTCGGCGCGACGTATGTGCGGGTGGGTTCGGCGATCTTTGGGACGCGGCCAAAGGCCTAACCGGTGATCAGCACCTTGTCGCCCGGCTGAATCTGCGCCAGCGCGGCGCGCAGATCATGCTCGGTCATCGCCACGCAGCCGGCCGTGTGCGGATAGCCGTCGCGCGCCAGATGCAGAAACACCGCGCTGCCCTTGCCCGGCACCACCGGATCGTCATTGAAACCGATAATCACCACGATGTCGTAGACATGGCTGTCGAGCCAAAGATGCTCGGCGCTCACCGGATAGGGGTGCTTGACCAGCTTGTTGTAGTTGGGATCGCTGGGGAAATCGCACCAGCCATCGTCCTTTTCCATTGCCCGCGCCGGAAGGAAGGAGCGGGGCTGCTCAAGCCGGTCGGCCCGCCAGAACAGGCGGCGAAACGGGTAGACGCCGATCGGCGTCACGCCATCGCCTTCGCGCTGCTTGTGGGCGATGCCGCCCGGACCCACCGCACAGCGGCGGGGGCCTGCGCCCCAATCCACCACCGTGCCGGCCGCCGAGTTCGAAACGATCAAATCCATGATTCGAGTTTAGAGCAGGATTTTCTTAGGGGGAAGCTTGGGGAACTTACGGCGTCAACGCCGGCCTCCCTCGCGCGTCAGGTCCTTCGCCAACATAAAAAGGCCTCATTCGCGGACCTTTCTTGTCGCTCCGGGCGGGTGAGGGCAAAAAATTGCCGCCTTTCACGTAGTTTTGTGGCGCGCTACTCTATGCGCCCGGATGGAGCGACATGCCCAGCGCCAAGCGCGTGCTATTGGTCGACGAAGACGTGGTCTTGCGTGCCTCACTGGCAGAACAATTGGCGCGCGAAGGATCCTATGCGGTGACCGAAGCGGCCAGCGGCGCGGAAGCGCGCGGCCTGGCCAAGGATGGCGGATACGCCTTCGCCATCATCGATCACAGCCTGGCCGATGGCGGCGGCGAAACCCTGGTGCGCGAATTGAAAACGTCGGGCTTTGATGCGCCGATCCTGTTCCTGTCGGAGCAGGATGGACCCACGCCCTCCATCGAGCATATCGAAAAGCCGTTCCGCTTTGCCGCCCTTCTGGCCCATCTCAACGCCCATCTGGGGCACCATGTGCCTAGCGACGAGACGCCGTTCGAGATCGGGCCTTATCTGTTCCGGCCGGGGGCCAAGCTGCTGGTCCAGGACGAGCGCAAAGTGCACCTGACCGAGAAGGAAACCGACATCCTGAAATTCCTTCATGCCGCCGACACCACCGTGGCGCGCGAGACGTTGCTGCACGAAGTCTGGGGCTATAACCCCGCCGTCACCACCCACACGCTGGAAACCCACATCTATCGCCTCCGCAAGAAAATCGAGGAAAATCCAGGGGAAGCGCGGATTCTGCTCACCGAGGGCGGCGGCTACAGGCTGGCGTCTCGTCCAAATGTTTAACGGGCGTTAACCCTTTCGGCCGACCATTAAGGTCCATGGCAAGAGAGTCGAGAACCGAACCCGGATGGAAGAAGCCTGCGAGCGCGGGCGGGGCGGGACGTTTTTCCGACGACGAAGACCGGCCGCCGCCGCCATCACCACGGCGCAGGCGGCGCATCTGGCCTTATGTGATCCTGATGCTGATCGCCTGGGGCGCGATCTTCGTGGGCGTTTTCTGGGCGCACTTTCTTTCCGACCTGCCGCCGGTACGGAATTTTCTGGCAGCTGCGCCCGCGCGCGACGTCACCATCCTGGACGATCATAACCGCATCATCGCGCGGCGCGGTCTCACCCACGAGGCGATGGTGAAGGTCGAAGATCTGCCGGATTATGTGCCCAATGCCTTTATCGCCATCGAGGATCGCCGCTTCCGCGAGCATATCGGGCTTGATCCCATCGGCATGATTCGCGCCGCCTTGCAGAATATGGTGGCGGGTCATGTGGTGCAGGGTGGTTCGACCTTGACCCAGCAGCTGGCCAAGAATCTTTATCTCGATCCCAACCGCACCTTCGACCGCAAAATCCAGGAAGCGATGCTGGCGCTGTATCTGGAGTCGCATTATTCCAAGAACCAGATTCTCACGCTTTATCTCAATCGCGTTTATTTCGGCGCCGGTACCTATGGCATCGAGGCGGCGAGTGAAAAATTCTTCGGCAAGCATGCGGGCGAATTGAGCCTGACCGAAGCCGCGATGCTGGCCGGCAGCGTCAAGGCGCCTACGCGCTATAATCCCTTATCCGACACCGACGCGTCGCTGGCGCGGGCGGATGTTGTACTGGATGCCATGAAAGATGCCGGCTTCATCGGCGCACGCGACCATGAAATGGCCGAAGCCAACCGCCCACGCATTATCTCCAGCGCCGGCACGCCTGATTCCGGCTATTTCGCCGATTGGGTGGTCGCGCAACTGGACGGGATATTGGGGCCTGGCCGTGAGCCGGTGACAGTGGACACCAGTTTCGATCTCGACACCCAGAAATTGGCCGAGCGCGCAGTGGATCAAGGTCTGGATGCGCAAGGCGAAAAGATCCGCGCCGGCCAAGCGGCTCTGGTGTCGATGACGCCGGATGGTGCGATCCGCGCCATGGTGGGCGGCCGTTCCTATGCCGATTCCAGCTTCAATCGCGCCACCGACGCGGTGCGCCAGCCCGGTTCGGCCTTCAAGCCGTTCGTCTATCTCACCGCCTTCGAGCATGGCCGCACGCCCAATGACGTGATGAATGACGGGCCAGTGGACATTCATGGCTGGCGGCCGTCCGACTTCGAAGGCGAATATCAGGGCGAGATCACGCTCACCAAGGCCTTTGCCGAATCCTCCAACTCGGTGGCGGCGCAATTGACCGACGAGGTGGGCCCGAAAGACGTGGCCAGCACCGCGCGTCGGCTGGGGATCGACACGCCGCTGGAAGCGGTGGCGTCGCTGGCGCTGGGCACTTCGGGCGTGACGCCGCTGCAGCTGACCGGCGCCTATGCCTCGTTCGCCAATGGCGGCGACCGGGTGAAGCCTTACGCCATCACCCGCATCCGCACCGGCGGCGGAAAAATCCTCTATCAGCGCAAACCCGGTGCAACCGATCCGGTGATGTCGCCCGCCAATGATGCCGCCATGACCGGGCTGATGGTCGAAGTGGTCTTGACGGGCACCGGCAAGGCGGCGCGGCTGGCCGAGCGCCCCACCGCGGGCAAAACCGGCACCACCCAGGATTTCCATGACGCCTGGTTCGTGGGCTTCACTGCCGACCTGGTAACGGGCGTATGGGTGGGCAACGACGATTCCAAGCCCATGAAAAAGGCCACCGGCGGCACTCTGCCCGCCCATATTTTCCATGCCTTCATGGAAGACGCTGAGCAGGGTCTACCGGTCAGGCCATTGGTGGGGGATCAATTGATGGCGATGGCGGAAGCGGATCAGCAGCCAGTGGTCGCTTCTATGCCGGCACCCCTTGTGGCGCCCCCGGCGACACCGCCGGCGCCCACACCGGCAGCAACGCCTGCGCCACCGGCAAAAGACCCGTTCCAGCAGATTCTGGATAGCCTGTTCGGCGGCTCCAAATCTTGATTATGGCGTAGCAGATCAGGTCCGCCTCCCCTGCGCGCGCGTCAGCGCGCTGGTGGGGGAGGTGCCCGTAGCACGCTCCCGAGCGTGCGTAGGGCGGAGGGGGTTTAATTATAGCGCAGTAGATTGCGGCCCTGATCGCGCAGCCATTGGCGCGCGCGCGCCGCATCGGGCGAAAGAGTCTTCACATGGGCCCAGAAGCGTGGGGAATGATTCATCTCTTTGAGATGCGCCACTTCATGCGCCACCACATAGTCGCGCACATAATCCGGCGCGAAGATCAGCCGCCAGCAGAAGGACAGCGCACCTTGCTGGCTGCAGGAGCCCCAGCGGCTTTTGGTGTCGCGCACGGTAATGCGCTGCGGTCTGGCGTCCAGCCGCGCTGCATATTCGACGGCGCGCGCGGCGAACAGAATGCCCGCCTGCTGTTTGAAGAAATCCAGCAGACGGCGTGGCGCATGTTCGAGGCGACCCCTCACCAAGATGACGCCATCCTCGGTCCAGACCGGCGCAGGCCCCCGCACCGCGCTGTGGCGGATCGGATGACCGAGGCCCAGATACGGCACCTCGGCGCCCGGCATCAGCGCCACCTGTTCCGGCATGCGCTGCAATTGGCGCGCGATCCAAAGGGTTTCGCGGCGCGCGAAGGCGAGCGCCGGAGCGGGACCGCCACGGGCGGGCGCGGTGACGACCACTTCGCCGGTGGCCGGATTGACGCGCAAAACAATGCGCCGGGCGCGGGGATTGAGCTTGACCGAAACCGCGACATCGACGCCATCCACCGCCAGCAACCCGCGCGTGGGCGCGGCTCGCTTTTCGCCGCGCTTGGCTTTAATCTTGCCCCGCAAAAAGGACTTCAACATGTCAGAACGTCCGCGCTTTCATCTTGCGTTTCCGGTGCGCGACCTTTCGGAGGCCCGCGCTTTCTACGGCGATCTGCTCGGCTGTCCCGAAGGCCGCTCGAGCGATGACTGGGTCGATTTCGACTTTTTCGGTCATCAGATCGTCGCCCATTTAAGCCCGAACGAGGCCGGACACAAAGCACATAATGATGTCGATGGCGATCAGGTGCCGGTGCGCCATTTCGGCACCATTCTTTCCATGAACGAATGGAAAAAACTGGCGGCGCGCCTGACGGACAAGAAAACCAATTTCATCATCGAGCCGGGGATTCGTTTTGAAGGATTGCCTGGGGAACAAGCAACGTTCTTTTTCCTCGATCCTTCGGGCAATGCGCTGGAGTTCAAAGCTTTCCATGACGACTCCGCCATTTTTGCGCGCTGACCGCATCGCCATCGCGGTGGGCGCCGGTGGCGCCTGCCTGGTTCTGGGCGCGCTGGGGATTCAATATCTCGGCGGCATCGCGCCATGCGAGATGTGCCATTGGCAGCGCTGGGCGCATATCGCCGCCGCGATTATCGGCATTCTGGGCGGCGCGCTGGTCAAGCGCGAATCAACCGCGCGGACTTTGGCCTGGACCGCGATCGCCTGCGTGCTGGTGTCCGGATTAATCGGCGCTTATCAGACGGGAACCGAATACCACATCCTGCCGGGACCGGCCGCCTGCACGGGACATCGCTATATCCTGGGCAGCAACATGCCGCCGCCGGAAGTGCAATGCGATGTCGTTACCTGGTCGCTGTTCGGTCTTTCGATGGCGTCTTACAATGCTCTGTGCTCGTTCCTGATCGCCGCATTGGGCGCGCTGGCTCTGACCAAGGGCGCGGCCGCTTCACGCGAATGGCAGAACCGTGCCGCGTAAGCCCAGACCCAAGGCACCCGGCGCCGGCACGAATACCGAAGCCATGATCCGCGTGGACCATGCCGGCGAATATGGCGCGGTACGGATTTACGAAGGCCAGTTGGCGATATTGGGCAAGCGCGGCAGCGCGGACACGATCCGGCACATGGCGGAACAAGAACAGCGGCATCTCAAGACCTTCGACCGGCTGGTGAATGAACGCAAAGTGCGGCCCACCGCATTGGAGCCGTTGTGGCGGGTGGCGGGCTATGCGCTGGGCATGGGAACGGCGCTGTTGGGCGAGAAAGCCGCTTTCGCCTGCACCGCGGCGGTGGAAGAAGTGATTGACGCGCATTACAGCGCCCAGATCGCTGAGCTTGGCGACCGCGATCCCGAACTGAAAAACACGGTCGAGGATTTCCGCGCCGAAGAAGCCCAACATCGCCAATTGGCGTTGGACCATGGCGCGGAGCAAGCGCCGGGCTACAAGCTGCTTAGCGAAGCCATAAAAGCTGGCTGCCGCATGGCGATAAAACTCTCAGAAAAAATTTAGACTATTGTCATGGCCTGCGAATGCTGGCCATCCTACGGCTCGAGTTCGGAATCCCAATACAAGTAATCAGCCCAGGACTCGTGCAGGTAATTGGGCGGGAACTTGCGGCCCCGTTCCCGCAACTCGGTGACCGTGGGCTGATGGGGACGCTGGCGTGGATGCATGCCCGCCTGTGACGGAAGCCGGCCGCCCTTCAAGAGATTGCAGGGACTGCAGGCGGTGATGACGTTTTCCCAAGTGGTGCGGCCACCCTTGGAGCGGGGAATCAGGTGATCGAAAGTGAGTTCCTTGGGATCGCCGCAATATTGGCATTCGAAGCGGTCGCGCAGGAACACGTTGAACCGGGTGAAGGCGGGATGACGCGCGGGCTTGATGTAGGTCTTGAGCGAGACCACCGAAGGCAGCTTCATCTCCAGCCGCGCCGAGTGCACCACCCGGTCATATTCTTCCAGGATGTTCACCCGCTCCAGGAACACCGCCTTGATCGTGTCCTGCCAGGACCAGAGCGACAGCGGGTAATAGCTCAACGGCCGGTAGTCGGCATTGAGCACCAGTGCCGGGCAATTGCTGGCGGAGCGTAGGGGGGCTAACACGGCCGGAATCCTGTGAAGGCTGTATCTCCTCTCGCGGTGTCCCGATAGTAAATGCGATTCGAGCCCATCCTCAAGCCGGTGGAATCATCCGCCCCAAGGTGCGCGGGAGATGTGACAGGCGCGCTAAAGCGGGCAGCAGAGCGGCCCTTGCGTCCCCAGCCGGCCCGCGAGCGCCAGCGCCAGGAAGTTTCCCGCCAGGGAAAGACCCTTTTCGTCGATCCCGTGTCCCATCCCCGGCGCCAGATGCCACTGGACCGCGAGCCCCGAGGCTCCCAGGGTTGCCGCCGCGGCGAACATCGCACCCACGGGAATCACTTCATCGGCGCCGCCATGGGTGAGAAGGATCGGTGGCTTGGAACCCTCCGCCGGCGGAGGATCGGCCAGCAAACCAGAAAAGCCCACAATCGCCGCAGGGGCGCGCCGCAGTCCCAGATGCAAGGCCAGCATCGCCCCCTGGCTGAAGCCGGCCAGCACCAGGCGCTCAAGTGGAAGTCCCAGCCGCGCCATTTCCGCATCCAGGAATTCGCCGATACGGGGCGCGGCCAGTGCCACCCCGCCCTGCATTTCATGTGGATCGATTCGGGCGATGGGAAACCACTGAAAGCCGGATGGCGCGCCGGGCACCCGGTCGGGCGCGTTGGGGGCGGCGAAGGCCGCGCCGGGAATCATTCTTTGCAAATGTGGTGCCAAGCCGATCAGATCATTGCCATCGGCGCCATAACCATGGAGCAGCACCACCAATGCGGTGGCGTCGCCTTTTGCGGGCGGGACACGCGGACCTGTGAGCAGCGTCATGGCGGGGAAAATGTTAGATTGCGCGATGATCGTTACACGCTTCGCCCCTTCCCCGACAGGATATCTTCACCTGGGACATGCCTTCGCCGCGTTGACCGCTTCGCGCGCCGGCGAACGCTTTCTGCTGCGCATCGAGGATTTGGACAAAGAGCGCACGCGGGAAGAATTCGTCACCGCGATCCTGGAAGACTTGGCGTGGCTGGGACTGGTTTGGGAAGAGCCGTGGCTGCGCCAATCCAAGCGCTTTGACGCCTATGGCGCGGTGCTGGAGCAGCTTTCGCCCTTCACCTATCCCTGTTTCTGCACCCGCAAGGAGATCGCCGAAGAAATCGCGCGCGCGGTCGAAGCGCCACATGCGCCGATGGGCCCGGATGGTCCGCTGTATCCCGGCACCTGCCGCCGCCTTTCACCCGCCGAACGAGATGCGCGTATCGCCGGCGGTGAATCTTTTGCGCTTCGGCTGGATGCCGCCAAGGCCGCGGCGGCGGTGGGCCCGCTCACATTCATCGAGCATGGGCATACCCATTCGGTCGATCCGCTGCTGTTCGGCGATGTGGTGCTGGCACGCAAGGATATGCCGGCCTCCTATCATCTGGCGGTGGTGGTGGATGACGCATACCAGGGCGTCAACCTGATCACGCGTGGCGAGGATTTGTTGCCGTCCACCCATGTGCAGCGACTGTTGCAGGCGTTGCTGGGATACCCGGCGCCAGCCTACGCGCATCATCGCCTGATCTTGGACAAGGATGGCCGCAAATTCTCCAAGCGGGACCAGGCCGTCACCTTGCGCAGCTTGCGCGGGGAATTTATCACGCCGGCTGAGCTAGAGGCGCTGTTCTGACAGACGGGCTGACTGCGCGGCGTGCGATCACCAGAAGCGTGAGCAAAGCGGCGATGAAGCCCGTGGGGATGCTCACGATCACGAAGCCGGCAATGGCAAATTGGGAAAGCAGCAGAAGGATGGTTTCGACCCGATCGAAGGGCCGCGTCCGCCACAGGAAGGCGATGGCGATGGAAAGCACGGGGAAGTCATAGAGAAACAGATAAGGCGTCGCCAGCAAGGTGGCGGTGCAAAGCCCCGCACAGCGGAGCGAGACATCCTTCTCGTTCCGCCACAGCCAGGCGATGAACCCCGCCATTGTCGCAAGCAAGACGCCCTGGGCGATGAAGGCCGCGCCGTCAGACACACCTGACGTCCGCAACAGGCCATAGAGGCTTTGCAGTTTGTAGAATCCGGCATGGCCTTGGCTGAGAAAATCATTGCTCATGCCGCCCAGATGCTGGGCAAAGGCGGCGAGACTGTCTGGCGTGGCCAGCCATGAGGCCGCCAGGATCGTCAGCGTGGCAATGGCAGCGGCCGCGAAGGCACATCCATAGCCGCCAAAAAGCAGGGCCACGGGGAAGAGCAATCCGAAATGCGGCTTGTAGGTGAGCAGCCCCAGCAGCAGGCCCGCCAGAACAGGCCGCACCTCGAGTTGCAAAAGAACACAAGCCATCAAGGCGGCGGTAAGAAAACCATTCTGTCCTGCCACGATGCAGGCCAGGCTTGCGGGCGCCGCCAGGGCGAACAGCGCGGCGCGGCGGTCACGCGCGATGTGCGCGACGCTTGCGGCGTAGAGCGCGAGCGAAGCGCTGACCCAGCCCAGGAACGCCACGCCAAAAGGCAGCAGCGCCAAAAAAATCGCCACGGCGAAGAAGAGCGGCGGATAGGCCCAGCCCAGAAAGCCGCTGGCGGTGTGATGCATCAATCGCCCCTGGAGCGCGTGCATGATGGACCAGTCATAAGCCTGGGCCGCGTGCCCGGCCCGCGCCAGAAGTCCGGCGCTCCAGAACGAAAGAAAATCGGCGGCCAGCGGATTGCCCTCAGCATCCATCAGCCAGCGATGCGTGAGCGCCATCCAGGCAAGATCGGCCAGATAGGCGAAGCTTATCCCGCTCGCCACCACCAGCGCCCAAGGCGATATGTCAGAGGCTTTGGCCATCGACTGCATCTTGGCGCGGGGCCGATTGCGGAGTGCTTAACCGGATCGGCTGGCTCTTAGCTATCCCTCCATGCTAAAGCCCCGCCATGGCTGAAACTCATGCCCTGGACCGTCTTTTTGCCACCATTGCCGCGCGCAAAGCCGCAGGCGACGCGACCGCGTCCTACACCGCCAAGCTGATCGCGCAGGGCGTGGAGAAATGCGCCAAAAAATTCGGCGAGGAAGCGATTGAGGCGGCGCTGGCGGCCGTCTCTGGCGACAAAAAACATCTGGCGGCGGAAAGCGCCGACGTTCTTTATCATCTGCTGGTGCTGTGGGCGGCCGCCGGGGTCAAACCCGAAGATGTGTACGCCGAGTTGGAGGCGCGGGAACATCAATCCGGCTTGGCGGAAAAAGCCGCGCGCAAGAGTTAGGAATCCACCTCTTCTTCTTCGGCCAGGCTTTTCACCAGATCCAGCATGCGCTTGCGTACCTTGGGATCGCGGATCTTCATGAAGGCGAGCGAAAGTTGCAGGCCTTCGGTGGAAGAGACGAACTCCATCACCGGCGCGCGCGCTTCGCCAACGCCATCGGAGGGCACACCGACGCCGTCATAGAAAAAGTTGATAGGCACATCCAGGATGCGCGCGATCTCGAACAGGCGCCCGGCGCCGATCCGGTTGATGCCTTTTTCATATTTCTGCACCTGCTGGAAGGTGAGCCCCAGAAGATCCCCCAGCTTCTCTTGGCTCATGCCGATCAGCATGCGCCGGATGCGCACCCGGTTCCCGACTTGACCATCTATGGGGTTGGCTTTTTTTGTCATCACGAGTCGGCGGGAAAATAGCGGCCCGATCGTGGAACGGAAAGAATTAATTCCGTGGGTGTGGAACCCGCCGGAACAACTCGGCAAATCCCAATGCGACCGCTGCCAACAAAAGCAGCGCGAAGGGAACATCGCCGAACTTTGCATAAATTGTCTCGGGTAACGCGCGCGGCAGGTTTGCGTCGATCGCGCCCATTTGTCCCAGATCGAGATGCGCGGTCAGCCGGCCCACCGGATCGATCATGGCCGAAATTCCCGTGTTGGCGGCGCGCGCCACCGGCAGACCCTCTTCGATGGCGCGCACACGCGCGATCAACAGATGCTGCATCGGACCCGCCCAAGGCCCGAACCACGAATCGTCGGTGACATTCACCAGCCATCCGGGCCGCTGATTTGTTGTCACCGCGCCGGGGAAAATAATCTCATAACAGATCAGCGGCGTGACGCTGGGCGCATGCGGAACTTGATAGATGTGGGGACCATCGCCGGTGGAAAAGCCGGTGTCGCCTTGCGTCAATTTGCCAATGCCGACGCGATTAAGAAGCGCCGCGAAGGGGACATATTCGCCGAACGGCACCAGATGGAACTTGTCGTAGATGGCGTCGATCTTTCCGCCCGGACCGAAAATATAAAGAGAATTGTAGAAATGAGGTTGCCCGCCGGAAACTACCGCCCGCGCCGCGCCAGTGATCAAGGTGCGGTTGTCCCTTGTCAGCAACGCGATCTGATCCAGCGCCATGGGCGAGCGGTCGAGCAGGAATGACGGCGCGGCTTCTGGCCAAATAATGTGTGTGACGGAGCCGGGTTTCTCGGAAAGATCCACCAGCCTTTGCCAATTGCGCACCACAAAGCGGCGGACATATTTCTGATTCTGCGGGATGTCCGGCTGCACCAGCCGCACCAAGATGCCGGGAATGTCTTGCGTGGGCGTGGTGGAGAGGCGGACGGCGCCATAGGTCCAGAGGCACGCGAACAGAAGAATCATCGCCAGCGGCGTGGCGATGCGGCGGGTGCAGAATTCGGCCAGGGATGCACCCAGAAGAATGGTGAGAAAGGACAGGCCATAGGCGCCGATCACGGACGCACTTTGCATCACCGCCCAGGACGCGCCCCAACCATAGGCCTGCAGATTCCAGGGAAAGCCGCTCAGGGCATGACCGCGCACCCATTCCGCCGCGGCAGTGAAAGCGGAAAAGATCAAAAGCCGCGATAGCCCATCGCGCCACAAGACCATCGCCAGCGCAGAAGCGACACCGGCATAGAGCGCCAGGCCAGCGCTGAGAAACACGATGGCGAACGGCATTTGCCAGAGATGGGCGGAGGGATCGACCATGAAGGCATAGCCGATCCAATGCCAGCCGATCAGATATTGACCGAAGGCGAAGCTCCAGCCGCATAGCGTGGCGACGCGCCAGGAACGTTCGCCCAACGCCGCCCCATCCAGCAGCAAAACCAGCGCGGCAAAACCCAGCAGCAGGGCGGGAAAGAATTCCACGGGGGCAAAGCCCAGGGCCGAGATGGCGCCGGCAAGAAACGCCAGCCCCATGCGCCGCCAGCCCTTCAGGCCGCGGACGCGGTTGCCCAACCGGTCAAGCCAAGCCGTCATGCCGGGGGATGGACTTCGCCGCGCCGGATGCGAAGCCGTTTGATGCGGCGCGGATCGGCCTCCAGCACCTCGAATTCATAGCCTGACGGATGGGCGATGATCTCGCCCCGCTGCGGCACCCGTCCCACCAGCGATGCCACCAACCCGCCCAGGGAATCGACATCCTCATCGGCTTCAGAAGTGGCCAGATCGACGCCAGTTTCGTTCTTGAAATCTTCCAGCTCGACCCGCGCATCGGCGACGAAGCCGTCTTCGTCGCGCTTCAATGCAGGCGCTTCCTCGTCATGCTCGTCGGCGATATCGCCCACGATCTCTTCAATGATGTCCTCGATCGAGACCAGCCCGTCGGTGCCGCCATATTCGTCGATCACCAGGGCCAGATGGGTATGGCTGGCCTGCATCTTGAGCAAGAGATCGAGCGCGCGCATCGAGGGCGGCGCGAACAGGATCGGCCGCCGGATGCGCGCCACCTTGGCCGATGTGAGGCGATAGTCATTCGCCCCGTTGGGTTCGAGCAAGGTGAGCACGTCCTTCACATGCACCAGGCCGGTGGGGTCGTCGAGATTCTCGCGATAGACCGGCAGGCGGGAATGCTTGGCTTCGCGGAACAGGCTCATCAATTCCGCCAGCGGCGTATCTTCGTCCGCCGCCACGATCTGGGACCGAGGCAGCATCACATCGGAGACTTTCAACTCGCCGAATGACAGGAGATTGGCAAGCATCACCCGTTCCTGCTGCGAGAGCGCCGGCTCCTTGCGGTCGCTCTCCTCGATCACCTCTTCCAGGCTTTCGCGCATCGCGGCGCTGGAGGGATTCTCGCCACGCAGGAACTGCATCAGCCGCTTGAACAACGGGGTATGATGACCATTGGGTGCGTCGTTCATCCCGCCACCTCGCCCACCATCTCGTAAGGATTGGCGATGCCCAGGCGGGCAAGGATCGCGACTTCCAACGCTTCCATCACTTTGGCATCACGGGCCCGGACATGGTCATGGGCCGCCAGATGCAGAATGCCATGCACCACCAGATGTGTGGCGTGGTCGGCAACGCGCTTGCCGGCCGCTTTGGCTTCCCGGCGCGTTACGCCCAAAGCCAGCGCCACGTCGCCGCGATATTTGTCCTTGTTGGGCGCGGCGGGAAAAGACAGGACATTGGTGGCTTTGTCCTTGCCGCGAAAATCGCGATTGAGCGCCTTCACCCTGCGGTCATTCGACAGCAGCACGGTGAGCGACCAGGCCCCGCGAAAGCCCACAGCCTTGGCGGCCGCGGCGGCGGCGCGCGTGAGCCCGGGCACAAGCCCGCGAAATCTGCGCCAACCCGGATCGTCCACCACCACCAGAATGCCTTTGGCGGTCATTTGCCATGCTTACTATAGGCGGCGACGACACGGCTGACGAGAGCGTGGCGCACCACATCGGCCTCGGCGAAGCGGCCGACGCCCACGCCTTCCACATCTTTGAGGATGGAAAGCGCCTCATTGAGGCCAGTGGCGACATTGCCGGGCAGATCGGATTGCGACGGATCGCCCGTCACCACCATCTGGCTGTCCTCGCCCAGCCGGGTCAGCATCATCTTCATCTGAGCGGCCGTGGTGTTCTGCGCCTCGTCGAGGATCACAAAAGCGCGGGTGAGAGTGCGGCCGCGCATGAAGGCCAGCGGCGCCACTTCGATCACGCCTTGATCCATCAGGCGCGTGGTCTGCTCACCCAGAACGTCAAACAGCGCGTCATAGAGCGGGCGCAGATAGGGATCGATCTTTTCCTTGAGATCGCCGGGAAGGAAGCCCAACCGCTCGCCCGCTTCCAAGGCAGGGCGGGACAGGATCAAGCGTTCGACCCGGCGCTGGAACAGCATATGCGCGCCAAAGGCGGCGGCGAGATAGGTCTTGCCTGTTCCCGCAGGCCCCACCCCGAACACCAGCGGATTGTCGCGCATCAGATCGAGATAAGCGCTTTGCGCGGGATTGCGGGGCTTGGTGATGCGCGAGCCCGCGGTGCGGATGGCGCCCTCATTCGCGCCGCGGCCGGAGGAAGCGGGATCGGTGAAGCGAACCTCCGCATCCACTTCAGCCAGGGTAATGCTTTCACCGGCCTCGAGCCGAGCATAGAGAGAACGCAGGATCGCCGCCGCGCGGGCGCGCGTATCCGAGGGCCCCGACAAGGCGATCAGATTGCCGCGCTGGGTAATCAGAATGGAAAGGCGCTGCTCCAGCCGCGCGAAATGCTTTTGATGCGGGCCCGATAGCGCGGCCACCAGCTTGTTGTTGCCGAATTCCAAAAGAAGCTGCTCGCCCTTGTGCGGCGAAGATTTGGCGCGGGCGCTCAAATCAGCCGCCCCCTGAGACTGTTGCCCATAAGGGCTTCGATTTGCACCGGACGGATGCTGCCGATCAACGCGGCAAGCGCGTCGACATGGACCGGCTGCAGATGAGGCGTGCGACCCACGATCTGGCCTTCATTGCGGCCCCGCTTTTCAAATAGCACGTCCAAGGTGCGGCCGAGGACGGCATTGTTGGCCTGGTCCTGCTGCGCCAGAAGCAGCTTCTGCAAAACCTCCAGCCGCGCTGTCTTGACGCTTTCGGCCACCTGTTTTTTCTGCGCGGCCGCGGGCGTACCGGGGCGGGGGCTGTATTTGAAGGAAAAACACTGCGCAAAGCCCACCTCGCGCACCAATTGCAGGGTGGCTTCGAAATCCCGGTCACTTTCGCCGGGAAATCCCACGATGAAATCCGACGAGAACGCCATGTCGGGACGCCTGTCGCGGATGCGGCCGATCAGACGGCGATACTCATCGGCCGTATGCTGGCGGTTCATCGCCTCCAGCACCGTGTCCGAACCGGACTGGACCGGCAGATGCAAGAGCGGCATCAGCTTTTCGATGCCGCCATGCGCCTCGATCAGGTCATCGCCCATGTCGCGGGGATGACTGGTGGTGTAGCGGATGCGGTAGACGTCTTTGATATCCGCCAGCGCCTCGATCAGCCGGGCCAGCGACCATGTCGCGCCTTTCACATCTGTGCCGCGATAGGCGTTGACGTTCTGGCCCAATAGCACGATCTCGCGCGCGCGCCGCGCCGACAGTGCGCGCGCCTCGGCTAGAATCTTTTCCGGGGGGCGAGAGTGTTCGGGGCCTCTGGTGTAAGGCACCACACAGAAGGTGCAGAATTTATCGCAGCCTTCCTGCACGGTGAGAAAGGCGCTCACACCGGTGTCCGAGACCGCTTCCGGCAAAGCGTCGAATTTTTCCAGCGCGGGAAAATCGGCTTCAACCCGTTCGCCCGTGCCACGGGCGATGCGAGCGATCATTTCCGGCAGGCGGTGATAGGATTGCGGCCCCACCACCAGATCCACCACCGGGGCGCGGGCGATGATCTCTTCGCCTTCGGCCTGGCCGGTGCAGCCCGCCACGGCAACGATCATGCGGCCACCAGCTTTTTCTTTTGTCGCTTTAAGGACGCGGAGGCGGCCCAGTTCGGACTAGACCTTCTCGGTCGCCTTTTCGCGGATGTGACAGGTGTTGAGGATCACCATGTCGGCGTCGGCGGCCGCTTCAACTCCGGCAAAGCCCAACGGCGCAAGAAGGTCCGCCATGCGCGCCGAGTCATAGGCGTTCATCTGGCAGCCATAGGTCTTGATGAAGAGCTTTTTCATGGGGTCTGGGGCAGTATCATATCGCAGGATTGCCAGCTAGCGCAGCCGCTTGGCCTTTTCTGACCGTGTCCCAGGCCACCCGCGCAAGTTCCTTACGGTCCATGGCCTCAAGCGGGGGGTGAAATTGCACCACCACGTCCAGGGGCCCGGCCTGCAAGGCCTCCCACAAATGCGGCACCAGCTCCATGTCGCCATACCAGGCGTAAAGCGGGCGGTTTTCACGCCCCATGGGAATGCCTTCGCGCGCCACATAGGCGGTGGAAACCGGCTGCACGACCACTTTGCGGCCCTGATGCAGGGCGGTGTCCGCGGCGCTGAGCAGGGCGCTCTTGAAGGGCAAGACCGAGTTGCCATCGTTTGAAGTGCCTTCCGGGAACAGCACCAGCACATCGCCCTGGACCAGCCGCTCGGCGATGGCATCACGGGCCATACCGGCCTCGCTGCGTTTGGCGCGGGTGACAAACACGGTGCGCTGCAAGCGCGCCAAAGTGCCGAAGAACGGCCAGCTATTCACTTCCGATTTTGCCACAAAGGACAAAGGCGTCACCGCGGAAAAGATCACGATGTCCAGCCAGCTGGAATGATTGGCCAGCAGCAGCGCCGCGCCGGCGGGCGGCTTGCCCAGCACGCGAATCTGGATGCCGAACAGATACGCGACAAAACGATGATAGCGATGGGGAAAGGTACGGCGCGCGGGCAGGTTCAATGCCAGCAGCAGCCATTGGAACGGGATCAGCAAAAACGTGACAGCGAGGAAAACCGTCAGAACGAACGCCGCGCGAATGGTAGGCATCAAGGCTTGAGTTTCTTGCCCTTCGGCACGCCATAGAGTTCTAGCCGGTGGTCCACCAGCTCGAAGCCCAGCTCCTCAGCGACGCGGCGCTGAAGCTTCTCGATCTCCTCGTTGCGGAATTCGATCACGCTGCCGGTTTGCACATCGATGAGATGGTCATGATGGCTCTCGGGCACTTCTTCATAGCGGGCGCGGCCGTTGCGGAAATCGTGCCGCTCCAGGATGCCGGCATCCTCGAACAGCTTGACGGTGCGGTAAACCGTGGCGATGGAAATATGAGGGTCAACCGCCGCCGCGCGGCGATAAAGTTCTTCCGCGTCAGGATGGTCGCCCGCGCCCGATAGCACACGCGCGATCACCCGGCGCTGCTCGGTCATCCGCAGGCCCTTGTCGACGCAGAGTTTCTCGATCCGCGTCACCATTTATCCCCGTGCGCGATTGCGGAACCAACTTAGGCGAAATCCCCCGGATTCGGAAGCGCCGGATTGGGAAGCGGAAGAGTGACCTTCATCACCTGCGCATCCTTGCCGTCAAAATAGGCCTTGCGCAGTCCCACCGGCCTGAACCCCAGCCCGGAATAAAGTTTCTGGGCCGCCTCATTATCTTTCGCCACTTCCAGAAACAGCGTCCCGGCTCCCAAGCCTTGCGCATGAGTCGCAGCTTTTCTCACCAGGGCGCGGCCCACACCCCCACGGCGTGACTCAGGAGCAACCGCCAAGGTGAGAATCTCTGCTTCGCCCCCGGCGGCGCGGGCAAGAACGAACCCCTCCTGCCGTACAAACGCAAACACGCCGGGCCCTGCCAGCAGGTCGCGGATGGATGAAGCGCTCCAGGGTTCGGCGAAAGATGCGGCATGCAAAGCCGCCAGGGCAGCGGCATCATCCGTCTGCGGATCGAACAGCAGGGGCATCAGGCGGGGAGCTTGGCGCCAGAAAGTTTGGCGTCAGGAAGTTTGGCATCAGGCGCCCGCAAATAAAGCGGCGCCGGTGGGGTGTCGGAAGGGTGACGGGTCAACGCCAATCTTGCGACCCACAGCGCGTCAGGCTGGCGTATCTCGGTGAGAAGGAAGTCCGCGCCAAGCTCCGTCTTTGCGGCAGCCGCCCCGGTACCGCAGAGCGCGCAGGGACCGAAGGCACGGATGCGCGCCCGCGCTTCCGTGAAAGGCATCACGGTGGGCGGAAGGACAATTTCGCCCTTATCCCACAGTAACAGATAGGCCTCGTCCCGCTTGGCGTCATGGATCGCGGCGGCCCGTTCCGCGCCCGTGGCGGACGCCATCGCTTCCAGGGTGGTGATGCCGATCAAGGGTTTTTTCAGCGCCACTCTCAGGCCGCGCATGAACGCCAGGCCCACGCGCTGGCCGGTAAAAGTACCGGGGCCGGTGGTAACCGCCAGCCGCTCCAGTGCGCCAAACCCGATGCCGGCTTGCTTCATGGTGGATTCGACCATGGGCGCTAACGCTTCGGCATGGCCGCGCGCCATCTCTTCAAAGCGGTGCGCGAGAATCTTCTCGCCATCCAGCACGGCGACCGAACAAGCGCCCAGCGCCGTATCGACGGCAAGGATTATTCTATGGTCGCTCCCGCTCACGCGGACGCTCCTAAAGAATCTTGCACGCTTCGTCGAAGGTGAGGCGCGGGTTGCGAGGAAACACGCCCGAAGGATCGCCATAGCCGATGGCGCAGATGAAATTGGATTTGATGTTGGTGCCGGCGAAGAATTCCTTGTCCACGCCCGCATTGTCGAAGCCCGACATCGGTCCGCAATCCAGACCCAGGGCACGCGCGGCGACGATGAAATAGCCACCCTGCAGGCTGGAATTGCGGAAGGCGGCGGAATAATTCAATTCCGCATTGCCCTGAAAGACGTCCTTCATCTTGGGATTATTGGGAAAGAGCTGAGGCAGCTTCTCGGCGAAATCCAAATCCATGCCGATGATGGCGACCGCGGACGCTGTCATGGTCTTTTCCTGGTTGAGCGGCGCCAAATGGGACTTAAGCCGGTCCTTGGCGGCCTTCGAGGTAAGAAATGCAATCCGCGCCGGGGAAATATTGGCCGAAGTGGGCCCCCAGCGCATCAGGTCATACAGCGCCATCAGATGGGCATGGGAAACCGGTCTGTCCTGCCATTTGTTCTGGGTACGGGCGTTGCGGAAAATAATGTCGAGCGCTTCGTCGCTCACCGCATGTGACGTCATGGAGAACTCCAACGAATGAAAATAATCAGACCGCCTGAACCGCAGTGACTTCGGGTACGTAATGGCGCAGCATATTCTCGATACCGTTGCGCAAGGTCATGGTCGAAGAGGGACAGCCCGCGCAAGAGCCTTGCATATGCAGGGAAACGATGCCGGTCGAGCCATCGAAGCCTTTGAAGATGATGTCGCCGCCATCTTGGGCCACGGCGGGACGCACGCGGGTGTCGATCAATTCCCGGATCTGCGCCACCACTTCAGGATCGCCTTCGCCGTAAGACGCATCATCGGTTTCTTCCGCCGCGCCTTCGATCAAAGGCAGGTCGCGGGTGAAATGCTCCATGATCACGCCCAGCAAAGCGGGCTTCAAATGCTTCCAGTCGCCATCGCCCTTGGTGATGGAAATAAAATCCGAACCGAAGAAAACGCGCGACACTTCCGGCGTCTCGAACAGGGCGCGGGCGAGCGGCGAGCGCGCCGCATTTTCGCGCGAAGGGAAATCGGCCACCGCGCCTTCGCCCATCACGGTGCGGCCGGGCAGGAATTTCAGGGTGGCGGGATTGGGCGTGGCTTCGGTCTGGATGAACATCGGTGTTTCCGCTTGGGATACCTCTTAAATGGACCCTCCCGATATCAGGATCAAGCACACTTAAAAGTCGGAAATCAGGCCTTTTTTCTCCCAATCGCCATAGCGGGTGGGTTCCAACCCCTTCGGGCCGCCTTTTTCGGGGGGAAGCTGAAGCGGCGTCGCGGCGGTCCGGCGCGCCTCGGCTTCCTGATTGGCGCGCGTGGCGGCCTCGGCGATGCGGGCGGCGATTTCTTCCGGAGATGACACTTTTTTCGTCTGGTCCATAGCGGCTTGACCCTGTCGGCACAAAGCATACATCACTACCAGCCCTAGTGTCGCGGTTTCGAAGTTCGCATTTTCATTGATATCGGGCTCTTGGCGAACTTCGAAACCGAAACGACACTAGGAATCAATAACTTGCCAGTGTCCGATTCTGAAATTCGCATGAAACCCATATCGAGTTGTGAGCGAATTTCAAAATCGGAACACTGGAGGGATATTCCAGAATGAATCTGTTCAAGACCGCGTTTCTGATGTCGCTTTTGACCGGGCTGTTCCTGGTGGTGGGCGCCCTGATCGGCGGCGGCATCGGCATGGCGATCGCGTTTGTGTTTGCCGCCGGCTTGAACCTGGCGGCCTATTGGAACTCGGACAGGATGCTGCTCTCGATGTATGGCGCGCGCCAGGTCGATGCGGCGAGCGCGCCGGACCTGGTTCATATCGTGGAACGGCTCGCGGGGCAGGCGCGTCTTCCCGCGCCCAGAGTGTTCATCGCCGAGAATCCCCAGCCCAACGCGTTCGCCACTGGCCGCAGCCCCGAGCATGCGGCGGTCTGTGTCACGTCAGGTCTGCTGGCACGGGTGAACAACGAAGAATTGGCAGGCGTGATCGCGCATGAGCTGGGTCATGTGAAGAACCGCGACACCCTCACCATGACCATCACCGCGGTGATCGCCGGCGCCATCGGCATGCTGGCGAATTTCGCTTTCTTCATGGGTGGCCGCCGCAATCCCCTGGGTCTGGTGGGCGTGCTGCTGGTGACCTTGCTGGCGCCGATCGCCGCCATGCTGGTGCAATCCGCCATCAGCCGTTCGCGTGAATTCGAAGCCGACCGCGCCGGCGCCGAACTCACCGGCCGGCCTTTGTGGCTGGCGGATGCCTTGGGGGAGATCGATCGCAGCGCGCGCCAGACCTTGAATGCGCCCGCCGACGCCAATCCCGCCACCGCGCATATGTTCATCGTCAATCCCCTGCATGGCGGCATGAGCGGGCTGTTCGCCAGCCATCCGCCCATAGCGGAACGCATCGCGCGCTTACGCGCCATGGTGCCGGCGCCCGACGCATCCCAAGCCGGTCCGTGGGGATGACATCTCTGGAAGTGCCGGGGAATAGCGCAGGGCTGGCAGCGCGCAAAACCGCGCTTTCTATCGTCACGCAGGTTTTGCGGAAGCATCGCCCTCTCGATAGCCAACTTGAGTCTCTGAAGCATCTGCCTTCGCGCGATGCGGGGTTTGCGCGGGCGCTGGCCAGTCAGACCTTGCGTCACTTCGGCGAACTTGACGCGTTGATCCGCCATTTCGTGCCCAAGCCTCTTGCGCCCCACAAAGCGGGACCGGCAATGGAAATCTTGCTGCTGGGGGCATGCGAATTGCTGATCCTCAAAGTGCCGCCGCATGCCGCAGTGGATGCAGCGAACAATCTTGCCGCCGCCGACGGCAAGGCGGTGCATTTCAAATCTCTGATCAACGCGGTGCTGCGGCGGATCGCGCGGGAAGGCGAAGCCGTGCATGCGGGCCTGGATGCGGTGCGGCTCAACACGCCTGATTGGCTGTGGACGCGCTGGAGCGCGCAATATGGCGAAGATGTCGCGCGCACGATCGCAGCAGCGCATGGCCAGGAAGCGCCGCTGGATATCCGCTTGAAACAGGACGGCGTTGTTCATCCCGAAAGCGAGACCTTGTTTGGCCTTTCCTGCCGCGTCACGGATCAAGGCCGGGTCGAAGAGTTGCCGGGATTCACCGAAGGTGGCTGGTGGGTGCAGGATGTCGCGGCCACTTTGCCCGTCATGCTGTTGGGCGACGTCGCGGGCAAGCGCGTGATCGATCTTTGCGCCGCGCCGGGCGGCAAGACGCTGCAATTGGCGGCGATGGGCGCCCAGGTAACTTCGGTGGAGATCGAGCCCGCGCGCGCCACGCGGCTGCGCGAGAATCTGGCCCGGATCGGATTATCCGCCGAGATCACCGAACGCGATGTCCGCGATTTCGCTGGCACCGCGCCGTTGGTGCTGCTGGACGCGCCTTGCACGGCCACGGGCACCATCCGGCGGCATCCCGATCTGCCCTGGATCAAAAGCGCGGCCGATGTGATGGCGCAAACGGCGTCTTCGTATGATCTGCTGGAAAGCGCCGCGCACATGGTCGAACAGGAAGGATTGCTGGTGTTCGCGGTCTGCTCATTGGAGCGCGAGGAAGGCGAAGAACAGATCGCGGCCTTCCTGTCCGGCCATCGCGAATTCCGGCATGTGCCGGTCGAGCCCAGAGAGATTTTCGGTCACGGGGAATGGATTTCGCCGCAGGGCGATCTGCGTACCTTGCCGTGTCACTTGCCGAGCCGGGGCGGCATGGACGGTTTTTATGCCGCCAAGCTCCGGCGGCTATAAGCGCCCGAGCGCGTAGGCAATAGCCAGATAAATCTTGCCGGTGTCGGCGGAGAGAATCGACGAAGTGAGAAGCCCGCCGCCATCGCCTTCGCGCGCCCGCGCCAATAGCGCCTCGAACTCGCCCATATAGGCATTGGCTGCTGCGTGGAAATTCTCATCCTCGCGATAGAGCGTGGTGATGCGGTCGATGGCGGCGTTGTCGATGGCGCCCGCCAGATTGCGCGCGAACACGGCGCGGTCGCCCGCCAGATAGCGTTTCCATTCTTCGCTGCCCGGCGTGACGTCCAGGCTGATCACTTCGAGGTCCACCGCCATGTCGGCCAGCGCCATTTGCAGCGCGCCCATCGCCGCGGCGCTGCCCTGGGAAAGTTCGCGCCCTTCGCTGTTCTCCGCCGCCGCCAGCAGGGTTTTCATTTCCCAGCCTTTGGCTTCGCCTTTGCCCCTGAGATCGGCATTGCGCTTGGACCGCTGAGTGAATTTGCGGGCCAGACCCTTGAGGCCTTCCGGCTCGGGCGCTTGCGGCACCGGCACGGCGGCAGCCTGCGCGGGCGGCGGCAAGCGCGTGCCTTGGGCATTGCGGGCATGGATAGTCGAAAGCGTGCGGGCGGAAAGATCCAGCATCTGATCGGTTTCGGCTTGGACCATCTGGCGGATGCGTTGCGCCTCGCCCTGTACCACGGTGGGCAGCCGCGCCACATGGCGCTCCACGTCCTCGATGGTGTGGGCAAGCAGGCTGCGAATCTGAGCGGCTTCGGCGCTCATCTCGCCCGCCGCG
>DATBAP010000038.1:0-2996 GCA_036271455.1 Rhizomicrobium sp. | reverse complement strand
CCTGCAATCGCATCGAGATGGCGGCAGTGTGCCAGCCGCTGGCTGCCAAGCCTTTAAAGAAACTGTCCTTGGCTGCTTTCTCATCGGTGTGAAAAGGCTGCGGGTCGTAGGCGCTGGCAAACGCCTTGATCTCGTCCACGGTCAACAGATGCGAGGCGGTGACAAAACGCTGCCCCACAAAGACATCTTCAAGATAGAGAGGTTCGCTCAAATGATCTGCTCGCTCGGGCCTTTGTGCAGCCCAAGAGAGCCTGGAGTGCGCGGCGAATCAATTACCCCTTTGTGCGCAAGGCCTCCGCAACTTTCGCAACGCGACGCCCCTGGTGGCGGGCGACTTCCAATTCATCGGCGGTGGGCCCGGACGGCGGATTGCCCGAGACGACGCTGGCGCCATAGGGCGTGCCTGCGCCCTTGAACATGGCGGCGTCGGCGTAACCGGTGGGCACGATGATCATGCCCAGATGCGCCAGCGGGTTATAGAGCGAGATGATGGTGGATTCATTGCCGCCATGGGGCGTGGCCGAACCGGCGAAGGCCGAACCCACTTTGCCGTTGAGCGCGCCCTTGGCCCAAAGCCCGCCCAGCCCGTCGATATAGGCCTTCAATTCGGACGATACCGAGCCGAAACGCGTGGGGGTTCCGAATATGATCCCGTCGGCCCATTCGGCGTCTTCCACAGTCGGCGCCGGGTAGCGGGCGTTCATGGCCTCGGCGGATTCCTTCCAGCCCGGCACCGAACTCATGATGTCATGGCCGACCAGCTCGCGAGCCCGGCGCAGGCGAACTTCTGCCCCTGCTGCCTCGGCGCCTTCGGCGACCGCTTTGGCCAGCCCCTCGACGGTGCCGGTGCGGGAATAGAACGCGATCAGGATCTTGGCCATTTGGGCTCCTCGAGGCGGTTTTCAGGAGAACCGAATATGGAGCGGCTGGCTTGTTCTGATAATTGGGATATTATTGAACCTTCCGTTCAGGAATTTAGAATGGAGCCACGCTCCCCCACCCTGGATCAAATCTCGGTTTTCCTGGCCATTGTGGAAACCGGCAATTTTGCCGCCGCCGCCCGCAAGCTAGGCCGGGCGACCTCGGCGGTGAGCTATGCCATCGCCAATCTGGAGGGCCAATTGGGCCTCACCCTGTTTACCCGGGCCGGGGCCAGCAAGCCCCGGCTCACCGACGCGGGGGGCGCCATTCTTGCCGATGGACGGGGACTAGCGATCGCCATGGATGGGCTGATCGCCAAGGCGCGGGGCCTAATCCAGGGATTGGAAGCGGAAGTCCGCCTGGTGGTCGATGTGATGTTGCCGGCGAAATTGCTGGTCAAGGCGTTGGACGATTTCCACCGCCAATATCCCACCGTGGGCGTGCGCCTTCAGGTGGAGGGCTTAGGGGCGGTGACTGAGGCGGTGCTTGATGGCTCCGCCATGTTCGGCGTGTCGGGCCCCTTGGAGCACTCAAATGATCTTTTGGTTCGAGGGCCGGCCGGATCGGTCAAGCTGATCCCGGTGGCGCATCCCGATCATCCTTTGGCCAGCATGGAAAAGGTGACAAGCGCCGAGGCCCGCGATCATGTCCAACTGGTTCTGACGGATCGCTCATCTTTGACCCGGGACCGCGATTTCGGGGTCGTGGCAGTGAAAAGCTGGCGGCTGGCGGATCTGGGCGCCAAGCATGCGCTTTTACTTGCAGGGCTGGGCTGGGGCTCGATGCCCAAGCCCATGGTGTCAGATGACATCAAGCGCGGCCGGCTGGTCAGGCTCGCCATCGATGCGTGGGACAATGCGCAATATCGCTTCCACACCACACATCGCCGGGACACGCCGCCGGGACCAGCGGCATCATGGCTGATGGAGCGGCTGGCGATGGACCGCTAGAGCCTGAATCATTGCAGCGCCAGGAGTTTTGGTCGCTGGCTAGGAGCAAGGAGCGATGTGGGCACCACCAGCCCATGAGCGACGAGCGACGACGCCAGAGGCCAAAAGACCGGCGCTGGAACGAATCAAAACGCTCGCCCGTTGCAGCCAACGCGCATAAGCTCGATTTCCATTTGAACGGAGTGATCCATGGCCAAAGCGAAAAAGTCCAAAGCGAAGAAGTCGAAAGCAAAAAAAGCGAAGACGAAAAAGGCCAAGAAATCCACCCGCCGCGCCGCCGCCGCTTCGCGCGGCAAAGCGAAAACCAAAGCGAAAAAGAGCAAAGCGCGGAAGCCGAAAAGAGCCGCCCGCAGCAAGCCGAAAGCCAAGGCGGCCAAGAAAGCCGTCAGGAAAGCCGTGCCCAAGAAGAAGAAACAGATTGTCGGCGAAGGCGACTATCAAGCGTCGCGCAGCTTCCTTAAGGACGAGGCCGCTTTCGTGAAGCGCCACTCCGCTGAGATTCCCGCCATGGGCAAAGACGCCGAAGCCGCACTGGAAGGCCCAGAAGGCGCTTCGTTGCGCGCCGCTGAAGAAGAAGCGCGCAGCCACTCCAAAGCGCCCGAATAATTTTGTATTTTTATGAAAGGGCCGCGCCGGTTTGGGCAGCGGCCCTTTTCTTTTCTAGTGTTCTTCCGGCTTGAAATCCAACGCCGCGCCATTGATGCAATAGCGCTCGCCGGTGGGCTGTGGCCCATCCGGAAAGACATGTCCCAGATGGCCGCCGCAGCGGGCGCAATTGACTTCGGTGCGGGTCATGCCGTGGCTGGTGTCGCTTTTCATCTCCACTGCCTCGGGCATGGCCGCATAGAAGCTGGGCCAACCCGAACCGCTTTCATATTTGGTGCCTGACGGGAACAGCTGGGCGCCGCAGCCGGCGCAAAGAAATTCGCCAGCGCGTTTTTCGTGATTGAGCGGGCTGGCGCCGGGCGCCTCGGTGCCATGCTGGCGCAGCACCCGATAGCGTTCGGGCGTCAGTTCCTTGCGCCAATCGCTGTCGCTCTTTCCGGTTTTATCGATGGTCATTCGCTTTCCTTTCGCCCGGGGTCCGCCATCATATGGTTACTCTCATGGTGCTTCGCCAGTGAC